>DXZZ01000001.1:0-102900 GCA_019419425.1 Collinsella sp.
TCGGTAATAGGCAGCGGCGTAACAGAACGTGCGATTTCGATGTCAGTAGGCATGGACGGTCCTTTCGTTACCGGATGAGAAAAAGACCAATCCAGCATAGCACGGGCGCGCAATAGTAAAACACCCGCAACCGACAAACGGCGATATGTTTACCCGATGCTCAGCGATAGCCTACAGATGCGCTAAAACAAGCCCATTCCTACAGGGTCGGTTCAATACCCAAATGCTCGAATGTGCGAAGGGTTGCCTGGCGGCCCTGGGGCGTGCGAATCATCAACCCGCACTGCAGCAGATAAGGCTCATAGACATCCTCGAGCGTCCCCGGGTCCTCGCCCACCGCGCTGGCAAGCGTCGTCAGGCCCACGGCACGGCCGGAGAACGTCTTGGCGAGTGTCTCCAAAATGCGAATATCCATCCAGTCCAGACCAAGCTCGTCGATCTCAAAGAACTCGAGCGCCTGACGGCAGATATCGAGCTCGATGGGGCCGTTGCCGCGCACCTGCGCGTAGTCACGCACGCGCTTGAGAAGACGGTTGGCAAGACGCGGCGTACCACGCGAACGCGAGCCGATCTCGAGTGCGCTGGGATGGTCGATCGTCACACCCAGAATGGTCGCCGAGCGTGTCACGATCTGAGCGAGCTCCTCGACCGTGTAGTAATCCAGGCGATATGAAATGCCAAAGCGGTCGCGCAATGGGCCGGTCAACATGCCCGAGCGAGTCGTTGCCGCCACCAGCGTGAACTTGGGGATATCCAGGCGAATCGAGCGCGCAGCCGGACCCTTGCCGATCACGATATCGAGCGCAAAGTCCTCCATCGCGGGATACAGAACTTCCTCGACCGAACGGTTGAGGCGGTGGATCTCGTCGATAAACAGCACGTCACCCGGTTGCAGGTTAGTCAGAATGGCCGCCAGGTCGCCGGTGCGCGCGATGGCCGGACCACTCGTCGTCTTAATCTGAGCGCCCAGCTCGTTGGCGATAACCGTAGCCAGCGTGGTCTTACCCAGACCCGGAGGGCCCGAGAAGATCACGTGGTCGAGCGTCTCGCCACGGCTCTGCGCGGCCTCGATCAGCACGCGAAGGCTCTGTTTGATGTGCTCCTGACCGCAGTAGTCGTCCAGGCGCTGGGGGCGCAGGGTACGGTCGACATCGAGGTCCTCGGGCGTCAGCTCCGAGCCCACCATGCGCTCACCGTGCGCCATGGATGCCGCCGGCGAGCTGCCGGGCGTCGCCCACAGGTCCTGAGAGTCATCGGCTTCCCACATCACGCATCCATTCCAAGTCGCTTAAGCGCCGCGCCGAGCAGATCCTCGACACGCATATTCTGCCCATCATACCCGCTCAGGGCAACATCGGTCTCCTGCGGGCTAAAGCCCATGGAAAGGAGTGCTGCACGGGCGTCATCGATCGCCGAAGGAGCGGCGGCGGGCACGGGCATCGCAACCTGTCCGGGAATCACGTCGACCGGAACAAAGCCCTTGTCCTTGGCAAAGGTGCTCTTGAGCTCCAGAATCAGACGCTGCGCTGTCTTTTTGCCCACACCGGGCACCTTGGCCATGCCTTTGTCGTCCTCGGCCATCACCAGCGAATACAGCTGTCCCACGGTATAGGTGGAAAGCACGGCAAGCGCCAGGCGCGGACCGACGCCCGAGACGGATACGAGCCGATCGAACATCGTGCGCTCGTCCTTGGAGGCAAAGCCAAAGAGCGTCATGGCGTCCTCACGCACCTGCATACGGGTATAGAGGCGGACCTCGCCGCCGGGCGTAGGCAGCGTGGCGGCAGTGCTGCCCGAGATACCGAGCTCAAAGCCCACGCCCGATACATCGACAACGGCCGAGCTCATCGTGGCCTCGACAAGCGTTCCATGGAGCTGGGAGATCATCAGTATCCGGTTCCTCTCTGTTGATAGAACTCGCCACCGGTAAGCGCCCGGGTGCGGCTGAGGTTAACGTGGCAGATGGCGCAGGCCAGGGCATCGGCGGCATGGTCGGGATGCGGGTCATGGTCGAGCTGTGTGAGCGTACGCACCATGTAGGCGACCTGCCGTTTGTCCGCAGCGCCGGTGCCCACAACCGCCTGCTTAATCTGCATAGGCGTGTACTCGCCAATCTCGAGCGCGCATTCCGAAAGCGCCACGAGTGCAGCACCGCGGGCATGCGCCGTAGGGATGGCCGAGCGAACGTTGGCGCCAAAGTAAATGCTCTCGATAGCAGCGGTATCGGGTCGATAGCGTTCGACAGCGCCCTTGAGGTCACGGGCGATATGCGACAGGCGCACCGCGAGCGGACTGCCCGCGCTGGTCTCGATACAACCGTAGGCACGGCAGCGAACCTCACCGCGCCGCTCCTCGATAATCCCCCAACCCGTATGGGCCAAACCGGGGTCGATACCCAAAATGACCAAGCCAACCTCCCCTCGCCACAAGCACGGCGCAAGACAAGGCCCCACGCGCTATTCACGAACGTCTGTTCTAGAATAACACAACGGGGCCAAGACGCTTAGTTGAAGTATCGGGGTTGGGAGCAAATCCCAGCCCTTAGTTAGTTTTGGCTGAAGAATGGGAACTGCCTCGGATCAACCGGCGGCTGCGGCATCGGCGTGCCCTGGGGCCCACCCTGCGGTCCGCCCTGGCCGCCCATCATCTTTTCGATGGCGTCCTGGACCTCGCCCTCAAACTTCTTCATGCCCTCATGCAGGCGGCGCTGACCATCCTCGGAGCGCAGCTCCTCCATCTGCTCGGGCGAAATACCCAACAGGTCACCCAGTATGCCCATCATCTCGCCACGCATGCGCTCGCTTGTATCCTCGTCGGCAAAGCGGCGCACCTCGGCGCGTGCCAGCGCATCGACCGTCATGCGTTCCTTGCCGCTCAGTCCCAGGTCGGACCACGCGAGCATATACGGCCAGGCACGCTCGGCAAACGAACGGGCCGAGACGATCGGCGCCGTCGGCAGTATGCGGCGAGCGGCCTCTCCCTGGCGCACGAGCATCAGCAGCAGCGAGCAAGCCTCGGGCTTGCCGGTGGCCATCGGAATGTCGTCGAAGGGACGATTGCGGTCGACGTGTGACTCGAGCGCGCCATCAACCTCGCCCGGCTCGAGCCCACCGAGCAGCTGCGCCGCGCGATCGAGCATGTCGACCGGGCCGTCGAGCGTCGAGAGCGCCCGCGCCAGCACGCGCTCCATGCAATCTTCCACCGCGTTGAGCGTCACGAGCTCCTGCGGCACCACGGCAGACGTGCGGTTGCGCACGCGCGCCACAAACTCGAGCGTCGACAGGTACACATCACCAAAGGGCGCGTAATCGCCCTGGTAGCCACCGCAAAGCGCCGGTGCCGCCAACGCATACTCGGTCTTGGAAAGCGGGCTCAGAGCCATCGCGCCCAGCTCGAGCGCCGTATCCTCCAGCATGAGGCCCAGCGTGCGAGAGCGCAGGCGCTCGGCGTCGCCCGCCGACACATCGCGGTCGAGTACGCGCGCCGCATCCGGCGCATCGCGCTCAACCGTGCGAATATGCAGGCGCTCGGCAATCGCGCGAACGGCGGCACAACGGGCGGCCTCAGCCTCTTCCTGCGCTGGCGTAAAGATGCGGTTGCGGTCCAACACCAGGCCGATCACATTGCGCGAACCCAATGCATCGACAGCCAGCGCCGCAAGCAAAGACGACGGCAGATCGCCCTCGAGCGCCACCACGGCACGCGACGTGCCATGGGCACGGGCGTTATCGCGCACAGCGAGCACCAGCGCCTGCCACAACCACTCCTCGGAACGAAACTCGGGCAGCTCGTGGTCCTCCAGGGCATCGAGCATTACGCCGCGCTGAATCTCCTGAACCAGCAGGCTCTCTTCAAAACACGGCGCTTGGGCCACCACGCGCCCACAGTCGTCGAGTACAAACGACCCGCCGGTATACACCGACTCGTCATAGGCACCGACCGGCGCCATGCAGGCAAACCACACGCTGCGCTTGGATGCGATCTTGCGGTAGGCACCGCTGCGAACGGCGGCAATGGCGGCCGTCTCGCGGTCGGTCATATCAAACGCGTTGAACTGAAAATAGGCGATGAGGTCGACGCCGGTCGGCAGCATCTCGAGTTCGCGGTCCAAGTCGAAGATCACGGCGATACGCACGCCGTCCACGTCGAACACCGGCGGTGCCCAACGGGCATCACCGTTCCCACCACGCTGCAGAGCAATGCTCGAACGGGCCGGCACCACATGGCCGTCCTTGAGCATCATGTAGTCGAGCAGGGGCTGGCCCTCAAACGAAACCGCTGCGGGCACGATGCAGATCATATCGAGTTCTTGGATACGCTCAGCGACACCGGTCAGGCCTGTCAACATGTCGTGCTCAAAGTCGGCAGTGCCCACCAGGCCCCCGGGCATGGCGCCCATAAAGAGCGGAGCCGGCACGCACAGCACGCGCGCCCCGCGCTCGTGGGCCAGACGAGCCTGGTCCTCGATGCGGCCGCAAATGCCCTCAATATCACCCAGGCGCATATCGATCTGTGCAAGTGCGAGCTTCATGGCTCAGCCCTTTCCGTCGTAAACCATCGTTGTCGTAGTAAAAGCGCCGGCCGCATGATGCAGTCGGCGCTCGCATGTGCATATGCTAGCTATGATACCCCGAGCGGGGACGCGCTCCTAGAACGTCGCGGACCACAGCCCATGCAGGTTGCAATAGGCATAGACGGTACCGGTCTTGGAACCGCCGGCAAAAAACGTCGCAGGCTTCATGCCGGGCTCAAGGTAATGGACCTCCAGACGGCCCTCGGCCTCAAGGGCGATCCACTCGATGTAGTGCTCGGGCACCATAGGATGCTCGACCGATCCCACGCGTGCGCGGATCACGTGACCGTCGCGCTCGCTCTCAACGACGGGCACGTGCTTCTCGTGCGCCGCGTCCTCGGTGTTCGCGGTCAGCTCCGTGCAGCCGGCAGGGGTTGCAACGTCGTTGCCAAGGGCGGCAATGAGCTTGCCGTCGGGGTCCTTATAGAATTTCGCCATGATGTTCTCCTTTGCTGATGTGCCGATGTTCTCAATGCTTCTTATGCCCAAAGGCGCGCGAACCATCCACGGCATCGCAAATGAACACATAATGAGCGAGGCTAGCGCCCGTCGCCGCCGAGCAGCGCCAGAACATCCTCGCGGGTAAACAGCGCCGAGGAGATGCCGTCGCCGCCGAGCACGCTGTTGACCAGGTCGCGCTTGGACTCCTGCATCTGCATGATGCGTTCCTCGATCGTGTCCTTGGCGATGAGCTTGTACACGGTCACGGTATGCCTCTGGCCAATACGATGCGCGCGGTCGGTCGCCTGGTCCTGCGCGGCCACGTTCCACCACGGGTCGTAGTGGATCACCACGTCGGCAGCCGTCAAATTAAGGCCCACGCCGCCCGCCTTGAGCGAAATCAAAAAGACCGGCACCTCGCCCGCCTGGAACTGCGCGACCATCTTGGCGCGGTTTTCCTTGGACGAAGCGCCCGTGAGCTTAAGAAAGCCGATATCCTCCTTGGCCAGACGCTTGCCAATGATGTCGAGCATGCCCGTAAACTGGCTGAACAACAGGATGCGATGCCCGCCGTCGAGCGCACCGTGCACGAGCTCCATGCAAGCGTCGAGCTTGGCACTCCCCGCCTTGTAGTCCTCGTAGTGTAGATGCGGGTCGCAGCAAATCTGGCGCAGCTTGGTGAGCTCAGCAAGCACCTTGAGCTTGTCTTTCTTAAACTCGGATGCCTCGCGATGCTGCACCTGCTGGGCGATGCGGTCCTGGTTGGCCAGGTAGAGCTTGCGCTGCTCGCCGGTGAGCTGTGCCATGACGGTGTCCTCGATCTTCTCGGGCAGATCGGCCACCACGTCTTCCTTGACACGGCGCAGCACAAACGGCGACACGAGCGCCTGCAGGCGAGCGGCGCTGTCACCCTCGGCGTGCTCGACCGGGCTTTCGAAGCGCTTGGCAAACGACTCGCGTGTGCCAAGCAGGCCCGGCATCAAAAAGTCGAAGATGCTCCAGAGCTCGGACAGGCGGTTTTCGATGGGCGTGCCCGTCAGGGCAAAGCGCACACCGGCAGGCAGGTGCTTGGCGGCGCGCGCTACCTGCGTGAGCGGGTTTTTAATGTACTGGGCCTCATCGAGCACAACGCGGGCAAAGTCCTGATCGGCATACTCGTCAATATCGCGGCGCATGAGGTCATACGACGTCACGACCACGTTATGCTCGTCGGCGCCGGTTATCTGCACGCGGCGCTGCGCCTTGGCACCCACAATGGCGCACACGTCGAGCGAAGGCGCAAAGCGCTCCAGCTCGGCAGTCCAGTTATACACGAGCGACGCAGGGCACACCACGAGCGTGGGCTTAGTGTCCCCCGCTTCCACGCGCGCCAGGATATGCGCGATCATCTGCAGCGTTTTGCCCAGGCCCATGTCGTCGGCCAAGATGCCGCCGAGGCCCAGGTGCTCGAGCGAGCCGAGCCACTGGTAGCCGTCAACCTGATAGCCACGTAGCGTGGCCTTGAGAGCTGTCGGCACCGTAAAGTCCATCTTGCCGAGCGAGTCCAGACGCTCGACGGTGCGACGGAATGCGGCATCGCGATCGGCCTCAAGCGCCGGCGTGCGCGCGAGCATGCTATCGACGAACAGGGTACTCGACGCGGGAAGCGACACGCCGTCGAGCAGGTCGACAGCATCGACCCCCAGATCCTCGGCAAGGCCAAACGCGGCGCGCGCTCCCTCGTCCAAGCGAATGATGTCGCCCGACGTGAGACGCGCAAACGTCTGGTGACGCTTGTACGAGTCCAGATAGATGGCAAGGTCTGCCGCCGAAAGGCCGCTCGCGCCCAATTCGACATCGAGCAGATTGCTCTTGACGGTCGCGCGCACCGAAAGCTTGGGCGCAGGGCGGACCGAGATCTGGCGCAGGCGGTCGCTGAGCATAACCTCGCCCAGCTCGGACAGGGCAGACAGACCCTCGGTCAGCAAGTGGAACAGGCTCTCGTCATCGCGTTCCTCAAACGCCAGGCCGCCCTCGTAAAAGTCGAAATACAGGGCCGCCGTGTCCATAACGCGAAACTCTGCCACCTCGTCGCGCGGCGGCACGCCCGGGCGCCGCTCTTCGAAGGGGCTGCCCGGAGCGCCCAGGCTAAAGAGATCTGTCGACCAGTCGCCGTAGGTAACCGTAATTTTGCAGGTCACGAGCCCATCGTCGACGCCGATCGCCATGGCAAAGCTCGGCTCGGGCGCCACGGTATCGAGTGCAGTGGGCGCGGTAAGATCGGTGTAGTCGCGCAAAATGGGCAGTGCCATGCGGCAGAATTCGCCCACCTGCTCGGCGGCAATATGGACCGGCGTGCGACAGGGCAGCAAGCGTGATAGGAACGGCGCCGCGTGCTGAGCAAACGCCACATCGGTGCGGCGCGCACGGCGGGTGTCGACCAGATAGGCAACGTCGCCCGAAGCAAAGCAGTATGCATCGGCCGGCAGGCGCAGATCATAGCTGCCACCGGCCGCCGGCGCGATCTTGGCCGCAAGGAGCGGCGGTTGTTTTGCCGAGGCCTCGTCCTCCCCCACCGGCGATAACTCAACCGCTACCTCGTAGGAACGATGCGTCGTCGTCCCCCGCGACCAGGCGGGCTCAAAGGAGATGGTCTGACCACGCAGCAGGTCCAGCACATATACGATGCTATGCTCGGACAGCGGCAATTGACGCTCGGCAACAAAACCGCTGCGGGCAAAGTCGTACGACGCCGAACGCGAGCTTGTGATGTCATCGAGATAGGCAACTGTCGTCACAACAAGGTTGAGCAGCTTTGTCGAAACGCCTTCGAAGGCTTCGGGCGTATGGACAAACGTGAGCTTCTTGCCATAGGAGAACGTGCCGCCGCGCACGTAGGCATCGGCCATGCCGTCGATGTCCTTGACCACGTAGGAGACCGATCCACAGCGAATGCGGAACTCGAGCGCCCAGCTAAAGCGGTCGGCGAACAGCGGATTGTAGTACGGCACCAACGAGGGCTCCAACGCCGCTTTGGGGGCGTCCGGATCAACAGCACCGGCGAGCTTGCGGCGTATGCTCGCCAGCTCATCCATGCGCGCGTCCGAAAGATCGGAGAGCGCCTTCATGAGACTCGGGCTCGTGGGAACTGGCGCCGGGAAGGGAAAGTTAGGGTTAACCGCCGGTGCGGTGGACGCGGGACGCACGGCTTGCTTGGGCGCCGCCGTAAACGTGCGAACCGGCGTGCGCAGCCCCTCAACAGGCTCAATGCCGCTGGCGTCCAGATACGCAAGCGCCGTGGCGATGGCGTGCTTGCACATACCGGGATAGCGGTAGGCGGCGGGGCAATCGCAGTCGTAGTCGATCACCTCGTGCTCGTCCATGTCGAGCGCCACGTGCGTCTTGTACAGGTCGCCGCGCGAACCGCGCACCGAGCCCTCGACCGTCACGTTTTTGGAGAAGCGCGAGCCGCTGTCCTCAATCGACAGCACGGCGCCGTTGAGCATGAGCGAGCGGCCCTTCATAAAGGTGCCGCTCAGTGCCGCCTCTTTGCGAAGCGCCTGCACAAACGTCCCCTGTGCCATCACTTCCTCCAATCTCACCCGGGGTAGCTTAGATAACCGTCACGCGGCCCTGGTTACCCACGATGGCCTTGGCCTCGGCTAGCAGCGGAATCGAGCGTGCGTTGACCTTGGCAGGCACCTCGGCGCGCAGCACGCGCCCGTCCACCTGCTCGATAAAGATCTCCACGCGGTCGCCACCCGGGTTAGCGGTGAGCACCGTGGCCAGGCGCGCCATATTGCCCTGGCTAAAGCGGCTGTTGGGCACCATGACCTCAAACACCTTGGGCTTGTTGTTCTCCTCGTTGAGCTCCAGCGGCACGATCTCCTGCGCGATGATCTGGTCGCCGCGGTCCGAGCGCTCAAGCTTGCCCTTAATGCGCACAAACGCATCGGACAGCTGTGCGCCGGTCTCGGGATCGACCTCGCCGTACAGATACCCCTCGGCCTCCTTGTAGGTCTTGGGGAACACCACGACCGTGGCCTCGCCTTCCATGTCCTCGAGCTGCACGATGCCCATGGGATCGCCGTTTTTGGTCACGCGCTTGGACACGCTCGAGACCATGCCGGCCCACCACAGCGCCTTGCCCTCGGGAATCTCCTGGTTGATGGTGCCGCCCGTAGGATTCTGCACCTCGTAACCGGTATCGATCTGCGAGAACGAGAAGTCGCGCGCCTTGGCTAGCGCATACTCAAACGGGCGCAGCGGGTGGTCCGAGACATAGATGCCCAGAACCTCTTTCTCTTGGCTCAGCTTAAGGTGGCGGTCCCACTCCTGGCCATCCGGATCGGGCACGCTCACCTCAAAGCCCGAGCCCTCAACGTCGCCAAACATATCGAAGAACGACGTCTGGCCGCTCGCGCGGTCCTTCTGGCGCTTTACCGCGGCATCGATGATGTTCTCGGGGTTGTTCTTGTCCACAAAGTGCATCATCTGGCGACGCGGATACCCCGTGGAGTCGAAGGCGCCTGCCTTGATCAGCGATTCGATCACACGACGGTTTGCCTGGCTCGAGTCCACGCGCTCGACAAAATCGTGCAGCGTCTTAAACGGACCGCCCGCCTCGCGTTCGGCGATAATCGCCTGCGCCACGCCGGTGCCCACGCCGCGGATGCCGGCCAGACCAAAGCGCACGCCCTCCTTGGTAGCCGTGAACTCGGTACCGGACTCGTTGACATCTGGCGACAGCACGGGGATGCCGTCGTGACGGCACGCCGAGACGTAGTGCACGATCTTGTCGGTCTTGCCCGTATAGGACGTCAGAACGGCCGCCATGTACTCGTGCGGATAGTGCGCCTTGAGCCATGCCGTCTGCATAACCAGAATGGCGTAGCCGGCGGAGTGCGACTTGTTAAAGGCGTAAGACGCGAACTCGAGAACATCGTCCCAAATCTTCTGGGCGACCTCGCGCGTGTAGTTGTTCTTGATAGCGCCGTTCATCCAGTGGTCGTAGGTGGTCTCGTCCGAGCCATCCTCCCAGTGCAGCACCGTCGACGTGAGCAGCTTGATCTTTTTCTTAGCCACGGGCTTACGGATACGCGAGTCCGATTCGCCCTTGGAGAAGCCGCACATCTCAACGGAGATGAGCATAACCTGCTCCTGGTAGACCATAGTGCCGTAGGTTTCGCCCAGGATGTCGTCCAGGCGGTCGTCGTAGGAGACCGCCGGCTCCTTGCCGTTCATACGGTTGATGTAGGACGAAACCATGCCGGCGCCCAGCGGGCCCGGGCGGTACAGGGCGATCAATGCTACGACGTGCTTGTACTCGGTGGGCTTCATGTTCTTGATCGTGGCCGTCATGCCGGCGGACTCGACCTGGAAGACGCCGGCGGTGTGGCCGGAACCCATGAGCTTAAAGATCTCGGGGTCGTCAAAGGGAATCTCTTCCTCTTTGATGTCGATGCCGAAGTTCTTTTTGATGTTTGCCTTGGCCTTGGAGATAACAGTCAGCGTGCGCAGGCCCAAGAAGTCCATCTTGAGCAGGCCCATGTCGGCAACGGTATGGCCCTCGTACTGGGTAATCTCGACGCCGCCCTTGGTGTCGAGCTTGGTGGGCACGTGCTCGTTGACGGGGTCGCGGCAGATCAGAACGGCGCACGCGTGCACGCCCTCGCCACGGGTGAGGCCCTCGATTGAGAGCGCCGTGTCGATGATGCGGCGGGCGTCGTCGTCCTTTTTATATGCCTCGGCAAAATCGGGGTTAAACAGGTCCTCTTTGCCGGGTTGCTTTTCGAGCACCTGCTTGAGCTTGACCTTGGGGTCGCTCGAGACCATCTTGGACAGACGCTGGCCCATGTAGACCGGGTAGTCCAGGACGCGAGCGGCGTCGTTGATGGCCTGCTTGGCCTTAATGGTCGAGTAGGTGATGACGTGGGTGACCTTCTCGGGGCCGTAGAGCTGGCGAACGTGCTCCACGACCTCGAGGCGCCGCTCATCGTCGAAGTCCATATCGATATCGGGCATCTCGGTACGCTGCGGGGACAGGAACCTCTCAAACATCAGGCCGTTCTCGAGCGGATCGAACGCGGTGATGTTCATGGCGTAGGCGACGATAGCGCCGGCAGCCGAGCCACGGCCGGGGCCGACGCCGATGCCGTTGTCCTTGGCCCATTGCACGTACTCGGCAACAATCAAAAAGTAGGCGGCAAAGCCCTTGTCGCAGATGACTTTGTATTCGTACTCAAAGCGCTCTTTGATGTTGACGCCACCGATCTCGCGCGTGGCCCAGTCGTCACCGTAGTGCTGGCGCAGGCCCTTCTCGCACTCGCGGCGGAACTGACTCTCGTGCGTCTCGCCGGGGTCGAGCAACGGGAAGCGCGGCAGGATGATGGAGTCCCAGTCCAGCTCGACGTAGCACTTGTCGGCGATCTCGAGCGTGTTGTCGCAGGCCTCGGGGCAATACGGGAACATCGCCCGCATCTCCTCCTCGGTCTTCATGTAAAACTCCGAGCCAGTCATGCGCATGCGGTTGGGGTCGTCGACCTTGGCGTTCATGCCAATGCACATGATGACGTCCTGCACGGGAGCGTCCTCGCGGCGCAGGTAGTGGAAGTCGTTGGTGGCGATGACCTTGACGCCTACCTGCTTGGCGATGTCGATGAGCGTGCGGTCCATCTGCTCATCGGTCAGGCCGTTGTCGGTGGTGATGCCGTGTTCCTGAATCTCGATGTAAAAGTCGCCGGGGTCAAAGGTATCGCGGAAGGTCTCGGCCCACTTGATGGCGCCTTCCATGTCGCCGCGGTCGATGTATTTGGGGATGATGCCCGCGATGCAGGCGCTGGTGCAGATCATGCCCTTGGCGTGGCGGCGCAGGTTGTCGAGCGTCACGCGCGGCTTGTAGTAAAAGCCCTGCACGGCTGCCTCGGAAACCGTCTGCATCAGGTTGACGTAGCCCTCCTGGTCCTTGGCCAGAAGGATCATGTGGTAGAGCTCGGGCTTGTGGTCGCGGGCGAGCGTCTCGTCCGGCGTAAAGTAGACCTCGCAGCCAAAGATGGGTTTGATGACCAGGGGCGGCTTGAGCTCGTCGATGTTGCCCTTCTCGTCCCACATGGCCATGTCCTTCACATACTGGGCATGCTCGCGCGGGTTTTCCTCGGGATCGGGCTCCACCAGCTCGTCGCGGCGATCCTTTTCCAAAAAGGCCTTGTCGTGACTCCAGGTTTTGTACTCAGGCGTGTTGTGGTTGACGGCGTCGCAGGCCAGCGCCAGGTCGGGCACGCCATACATGTAGCCGTGGTCGGTAATGGCGACAGCGGGCATGCCCAGCTCTACGGCGCGATTGACCATATCCTGGATACGGGTTGCGCCGTCGAGCATGGAGAAAACGGTGTGGTTGTGCAGATGGACGAATGCCATGTGATGAGCTCCGATGCGGGTTCGTGTTCTGACTGAACGATTTTACCGCACGGCGCGGATAGCACCCGAACCTAGCCAAACCAACACGGCTACTCACGCAGTTGCGGTGAAATACGGACTGTTTGGCGGCTTTTTTGGCCAAAACAGTCCGTATTCCACCGCAAGTTATCTGAGGGCTAGAGATTGTAGGCGACTACTTGAGGTTCGGCGGGTTTGACGAAGATGGTTGGATCCGGCTGCTCCGCGCGGACGAACTTGACGGTCACGGCCTCAAAGCCCGCCTTGTGCAGAACATCAGCGTAGACGCGCGCCTGCAGGGCGTGCTTCTCCTGCAGCTGATCCGGCGTCTCGTCCGGTGTGCCGCCCGTCTTGTAGTCGATGACCAGCGCGCGCGACGGATCGGCCGGGTCGGTTGCCAAAGCGTCGATGGCGCCCTCGGCATATGCACCGTAGCGGGCAATGTCCTTGTCCTCACAGCCCAGCGAAAAGAACGGCACCTCGGCGCGAACGCACGGCCACGCGAGCAGGTCGGCACGAACAGCCGACTTGAGCCAGCGGTCCAGGGCAACGTCGAAGCGTTCGCGCTGCTCCGGCGTCAGGCGCCACAAGCGTGCCAGCGCATCGGCGCGCGCAGCGGGCAACACGTCGGCACCCATCTCGATCAGCCACTGGCAGGCAGCATGGAACGCCGAGCCCAGCGCCATGGGGTTGCCGGCGGGCTCAACGGCGGCCACGTCTGCATCCGTCATCTCGGAACCATCCGACTCCGCATCATCGCCGGCCTCGTCCATGGGCACGTGTGCCTCGGCGGCACGGTCCTCGGACTCGGCATGCAGCGCCGCGGCAATTGACGAGTAGCTGTACGAATCGCGCGCCGGATACGGGCAGGTGCCCATGCGCACGCCCACCGCCTGGGGATACACGAGCTCAAACGCATCGGGCTCGGCGTCGGCAGGACCGGGCACAGTTGAGCGCGCAGCATTATCGGCGGCATCGGCATCGCCGCGGACAAGCCTGCCCTCGGCATCCAGAGAAGCATTGGCCTCAAACGACTGCTCGCCAAAGGAAAAGTCCGCGAGCGAAATGAGCTCGTAGTCGCCCGGCTGGGAGTTGTCGAACACCAGGCGGTCGGCATCGAGCTGCGGCATGTCCAGGGCATCCGTCGGCAAAATGCGTCGCAGCACGTCGTAGGTCAGATCGGTCTCGGCGTCGAAGGTCGGCGCGCACACCTTGCCGCGGCTCACGCCGGCATCCATCGCCAGAATGACCAGCTCTCGCGCACGCGTCATGGCGACATAGAGTAACCGAGCCCGCTCCTCGAGCGAAAGCTGCAGGTCGTCGTTGCGCAGGCGAACGAATGCCTCGGCGGGAGAACCCGTCGCGCAGACGTCCTCCATGAGCTCCGGCGGCAACCATAGCGACGTGCCCTTGCCCTTAAACGCATGCTCAAACTGCTTTTTGACGTCATCGCCCTTCACGAACGTACCGTCCGCGAGTTTAACGCCGTCGAAGCGTGCCGGCAGCGCCACGACCTGCGCCCCGCCGTCGACGCGACCCATCTGCGCCGCACCGGACGACTTGCGCACGCCAAAGCACTCCGCAACCGCCACGACCGGATACTCCAGGCCCTTGGACGCATGCACGGTCATGATGCGCACCGCGCCGTCGCCCTCCTCGTTGAGGGCGCCTGGGGCCTCCTTGCCCGCCAAGAAGCGGTCGAAGGCAAGCGCAATGGAACGCGGCGAGTTACCGAACTCGGCCTCCGCCTCGGCCACGGCATCGAGCGCCTTAAGCACGTTGGCGGCAATGGCCCTGCCCTCGGGACCACGCTGTGCCAGACGCACAAACCAGCCGGAGGCGTTGACAGTATCGCGCGCGATGGCGGCGAACGAATCGCGCCCCACACGGCGAAGCGCGTAGCGCAGCACCTCGCGGGCGCGCGTCACGAGCGGCAAGTCTTGCAAACCCGGCACATCGAAATCGCTCATGATACCCGCATCGATGTTGCGGCGCGAGGTCTCCCCCGTCTGGTCGTCCAGCTTGGTCGCCAGCGCCAGGAACTCCTGGGCGCCGAGCGCAAACATCGGCGAGGCGAGCAGCGGCATAAGGCCCTGCGCCGTATCGGCCGGATTGGCGAGTGCGCAGACCAGGGCACGCACCGTCTGCACCTCGGCTGCCTGGGCAAAGACCGAGCCGCCTGCGATCACGCAGTCGAGCCCCTGGTCGCGGAAGGCCTGCGCATAGACATCGGCGTTGGTCATGCGGCCCAGCAGCAGGACCATGCTGCCCTGGGGCTGGCCCGCTTTAACGAGTGCTTGGAATCGCTCCGCAATCGCGCGAGCTTTCGCCTGCGTTCGCTCCTGCGTACTGCCACCGGCAACGAGCAGCGCCTGGCGGCGCGATGCCTTCGCCTTGAGCTTGTCCTCGCGTTCGTCGCTCGGTTCAAGATCCAAGAACCCCTGCATCAAACCACCGGTGTCGCCGTCAAAGACGCGCGCCACATAGCGCAGCACCTCGTCGTGGCTGCGGAAGTTGCGTACAAGCTTGACGAGCTCGCCGGCGGGGGCATCGGACGTGGCGACCGTCTCGGGCGCCGTCGTCGAACCCACCTTGCGCTCCTGGCGACGGAACACCTCGACCTCGGCACCACGGAAGCGGTAGATCGACTGCTGCGCATCGCCTACGGTGCACAGTGCGCGCTCCCCCGCGCCCGTCAGGTAACGGATCAAATCGACCTGCATCTGGTCGGTATCCTGGAACTCATCGATCATGACCATCTTAAAGCGACCCTCATAGGCCGCTCGAATAGCCGGGTAGTCGCGCAGCGCCTCGTACGCCATACGCAGTAGGTCGTTGTTATCGAGCGCGGACTGGCCGGCCTTCAGCGCGCGATACTCAGCCTCCACGGAACGGGCCAGGCCCACCAGCGCATCGAGCGCGGGACCACCGCAGGCCAGCACGATATTGATAAACGCATCGGCGGCCTCGGCCTTGAGCAGCTCCACCTGCTCCTTAGGAAACGCCTTGCTCGCCCGAGGCATGCTGCACGACATCATGAGTCGCGCCGCATCCTCCATGGTTTTGCCGCTCGCCTCAAACGCGTCGATGGCATCGAGTGCCACCTGCGCTTTCTCGGTCGCGGCCTTGCTCGCACCCAACGCCGCGCGATAGGCGTCGGCAAGCGCAGAGGTGTCGGCCTGGCCGCGCGCCACGCACACATCGTCCATGCCGCCCGGCAGCTGGCTCGATAGCTCCAGCAGGTCGCGCACCAGACCTTTGATGGTGGCACCGGCGCCAAACGGCCCGCCCTCGCCCGCCATGGGATACCAAGCGTAGAGGGCCTTAAGCGAGGCGGCGAGCTCAGGCGCGGCATCGGGCGCCGTCGCGCGCCCCAGCACATGCTCGACAGCCTGATCCATAAGCTCATCGGTATCGGTAAGCACCGTGAACTCGGGATCGATGCCCAACTCCAACGCATGCGCGCGCAGGATGCGCGAACACATGCCGTGAATGGTCGAGATCCAAGCGTCGTCGACGGTCAGGGCCTCCTCGTCCATACCCTCTTCGATAAGCGCGCGACGCACGCGGTCGCGAATCTCGGCCGCGGCATCTTTGGTAAAGGTAATGGCGAGCACCTGGTCCAGATGCTCAACGAACGGACCTGATTCGGGCGAGAGCGCGTAGACGATGCGGCGCGTGAGGGTAAAGGTCTTGCCCGAACCGGCACCCGCCGAGACAAACAGCGGACGGTCGAGCGTTTTGACGATCTGCAGCTGTTGCGGCATCAAAGTCGAAAGATCCATGGTCTACACGTCCCTCCTTACAAACGTTCCTTCGTGGTTATACGAGCAGCGCGCATGCACGGCCTGAGCCGACGTCGGGTCGACGGCGGCAACGTCGCCTGCCTCGAGTTCGTGCAGGCGCTCGGCGATGCCGGCCTCCACGCGATCGAGCAGGGCGTCGAAGTCCATGCTGCCACCCTCGCCGGGAAAGCCCTTCTTAAGCCCCGGGATGCGGCCGTCACCACGCTCCTCCTCGAGCAGCTCGGCACTCGCGGCGCCGCGCAGCGCCGGTTTGCCGCCCTTGGTCGAAAAATAGAGCGCCGCACGGGCATCCAGATCCAGCGCCCGACGCATGGCCTGCGCGTAGATGAGTGTCTGGGTATGGGGCGGCAGCCAGCGCGGGTCGTCGATGGGGGCCTCGCCCGACTCCTCGTCGCGCACCGTGGGGTCGGCGAGCTTAAACTCCTCGACACCCGAACGATGCTTGTAGTCGATTACCACGGCGCGGTTCTCGGCGTCCACATCCACGCGGTCGATGCGCCCGCCGAGCGGCCAACCGGCATACTCGACCTGGAGCTCGTTGAACGCAAACTCCAGGTAGCGCGGAGCGAAGGGGGTGAGCGCCTCGGACTCGTAGGCAAGCACGCCTTCCAGCTGCGGCAGAATCTCGGCCACCTGACGTCCCTCCACCGGGGAAAGCGGCACGAGCGGACCCTCGGTACCGCGCTTGCCGGCGTGCTCGGCCAACGTCTCGTCAAAGACCTCGCGCAGCAGCTCCTGAGCGCGCGGCAGATTCTCGGGCGTCACGCGCTCCATGCCCTCCTGGGGCAGACGGGCATGCAAGTGCTCCAGCACGTCGTGGACAAAGTTGCCCTTCTCCATGTTGCCAAAGCCCGCGTCGATGGACTGGGGCTTGACGCGATACGACACGAACCAGCACAGCGGGCAGGTGGAATAGGCCTCGATCTGCGAGGCGGACGTCAGGCGCGGCACGAGCGGCGCGTCCTCGCCCTCGCCATCGCGACGGCGCAGGACCAAATACGGCACGGCCTCGGCACTCAGATGCTGAGGGGCTTCACAGGTCACGCGCTCGCGCTTGAGACCTTCGCCTGCCGCGGGATCGAAGTCCCTTACGATATCGCCCTCACCCACGCACGTCGCCTTGTCGGCGCCAGCGACCTTGTCGGTGTCAGCGACCTTAGCGTCGTCAGCTGCCTTGTCGGCGTCTGCGGCCTTAGCAGCGTCAGCGGCCTCGGCATGCGCCCGCAGCTCGGTCCACACGGCAGCCGGGTAACACTCGCGCGCCTGGCGATCGTGCGTCACGCGCGCAAGCGCAACCGGGCCGCGTGCCGCCTGCATCGCGTGGCCAAAGCGCACGCGCAGCAAGGCCGCGGGCTCAAGCGTCACGCCCTCGCGACCAAGGCTCGCCGTCAGCGTAGCCAGCGGTCCCTCCTCGTGCGAGAGTGGATAGCTGTCCAGATCGACATCGGCAAACAGCACGGCATCGTAGCTGCCGGGGCGCAGAGCCGCCGCGTCGGCAAGCGAAGCAAAACGAACCTGGGCACGTGGCGCACGGTCAACCTCGTGGGTCTCGTAATCGTAGGCGGTGCTACGCTTGTCCACCCTGGTGCGAACGCCATCGAGCACGGGCACGGTCGCGACCTGCGACACGTCGAGCGCGCGGGCGCCATTCATAAGGATGTCGATGGCGTGGCGCAGCAGGGCTACCTCCGCCTGGCGACGGGCCTGGCCATCCAAGCTGCCCAGCGAGCGATCGGGCAACGCCTCGGCAACGGCAAGCATGGCCTTAAGCGCCGTCACGGGCTTGTCACGCCACAGCGCCTGGAACACGTCCGAGACCACACACGGTACGTTCTTAAACCAGTTATCGTCGCTCGCCGCCTTGTGCGCGCCCCTCACCTGGCCTTGGACACTCTGCAGCAGGCTCTTAACGCCCGCGGTAGTCTTGCTGCGCGAAAGACGCATATTCTTATCGAAGGTACGGGCATTGACGGCATCAGCGCCCGAAAGCGGACTGTAGATCCAGTCGGTAAGCTCCGGCGCGGGCCACCACTCGGTCTTTGACGCCATGCCCTCATCGGCGGCCTTCATGCGCTCGATCAGACCGGCAAGCGCCGCAAACTGCCTGCCCGCAATGGATTGGGAAAACGCCGTGAACTCAGCTGTCTCGGCAGCGATATGACGAGCCGCCAGACGAGAGGCGAGCTCACCGAACAGCTGGGGTGCCCGGGCAGAAACAACGAGCACGCGCACGGGGTCGGCGGGCGTTGCAGTAGCTTTATCGGCCCTGGACTCCTTGTGCGCTTTCACCAACTTATCGATGGCGTCCGCATAAGCATGAGCACGGGCATGGGGGCCAGCGACCTCAATAAAGGCAGGCTGAGCGGCGGTCCCGCAAGCGGCATCAGGCGCGCCGACACCCTCCCCTAGCGGCGCGATCTCAAACAACACATCGCGGGCATCAAATGCCGCGGCAAGCTCCTCGCGCATCGCCGCCTGCTCGCGGGCAAGCAGCACGACGACCTCTCCCCCATTGTTCGCCACGGCAGACAACAGCTCGAGCAGACCGTGCGTAAACGACGTGATACCGCGCACGCATACGGCACGAGTGAACGCCGGCAGGCTATCGGCCAGGACACTGGTCATAATGTCAGCTGCCTCGCAGGGCTCAACCATATCTCGACGGTCCAAACCGCCCGCGTAGGCGCGCAAAAGCTCGAACACACGAGCCTCGGCATCGCTTTTTGGCTCAGGCTGGCAGTTGTCGCCACGGCATCGTTCGGCCGTCGTCCCCGCAACGCCCGGCAACACGTCGCGGGCCATGCGCGCGAGCATGCGCACTGTACCCTGGCTGCGCGAAAGTGGCTGCAGGTCGGCATCGTCGAGACGCGTGACCATGTCCGAGAACAGCATCTGGCGCTGCAGGTTGTCGACGAAACCGCGCCCGTCGCCCAAAAGCTCCCAAAGCGAGCGAAGCCACGATGTAGGCGTCTTGTAGTCAATACCCAGCGAAATCCCGGCTTCCGCCGCATCATGACGGCACAGGTCGAGCTCGGCAAACGTAGGTGTCAGCAGCGCGGCACGTCCGTGGCAGTCAATAAGGTCGGCAAGCAGCGCCGACTCGGCATCACTCAAATCCGTGCCGGCATTGGTGGTATAGATTCGAACAGGCATGGTCCTCCGCTCAAACTGTTCGCAATAATCAATGCATCCATCCTACCCGCCCAAGCGGACACATTGCCACCGCAGCTCCATCTTTTGGTACAAAGCAACCTGACCCCAACGCACCAGCCGATTGCGGGCATATAAAAACCGCCCCCGGAGGAGCGGTTTTGTACAATTCGTTTATGGCGCGGCCTACTCGCCGTCCTCCAGCTTAATGAGGATTTTGCGGTAGCCACCGTACTCGCCGTTGAGCGCCTTGGACACACGGCTCACCGTGGTGGACGAAGCGCCGGTGCGGGCCTGAACCTCAACATAAGGCTCGCCCTCATCCAGATAACGCGCAACCTGCAGACGCTGCGATAGATCGCAGATCTCACGCGGCGTGCAGATATCGGTCAAAAACGCTTGGATATCTTTCTCGTCGTCCAAAAGGCTAAATGCGTGGACCAGCTGCTTGACATCAGGCTTGTCAAACATGTTCTCGATATTCATCGATCACCGCCAAACCCGCCAAAAGGCATCGAAGTTGATACTGACATCGGGCATCGTTCGCCCGTTCTATGCAATAGGGCAACGCCTGTGGCTTTTGCCCGTAGCAGTTTAGCACACCACCAAACTAAAGCGACAAGACTCTCTGCCAGCGGCACATTTTCTAGGACGAACGCCGTTTTGAAACCGAATGCGCACGCAAGCTCCACGAATATCTGAGACAATGGGCGGCCGAACAGGGCCGAGCCCGCGCATCTATCCGAGTTGCAAAGGTATGTGCCCCTCACGCCCCCTCACCACGCCATGCGCAAGAAAGGATTCCCACCATGCGCTTTTTGCTCAACTGGCTTTTGACCTCAATCGCCATCGCGATCGCAACGTTTCTCGTCCCCGGCATTCAGCCCTTCGGCATGGCCGACGCCTGGGCCTGCTTTGCCTTCGTGGGACTGTTCCTCAACATTGTCGACTCGCTCGTCAAGCCGTTCCTGACGGTCATCTCGCTGCCGCTCACTATTATCACGCTTGGTATTTTTCAGCTCGTAGTCAACAGCTTTATGCTCGAGCTGGCCAGCTACCTGTCGGTCAATCTGCTGGGCGCGGGTATCTCCATTGCCGGCTTTGGATCGGCCTTTATGGGCAGCATCCTGGTATCCATCATGCGCAGCGTTCTCGACAGCGTCGCCAGGAGCTAAAGCGACCGGATACGGACCGCCACAACACGCCAAAACGAAGGCCGTCCATCGCAACGATGGGCGGCCTTGTCATTTGCCAAGCCTCAGAGGGCAAGAAAATCTACCATTTCTACCCCGCCCCCAAATGGAAGGTGGGGCTAGATTACGTAGTCGTAGCCCTCGTTAGGGGCGACGAGCGCATCGAGCGTCACGCCGTCGAGGTAGTCGTTGATGAGCTTGTCCAGGTTCTTCCACACGTCGAGTGTGGGGCACTCATCCGAACGCGAACAGCCCTTGCAGTCGCCGTCCAGGCATGCGACCGGCGCCAGGCTGCCCTCGGTCAGGCGCAAGATCTCGCCCACCGTGTACTGCTCGGGCGGGCGCGTGAGCACATAGCCGCCGCCCTTGCCGCGCATGCCCGAGAGCATATTGGCGCGCACGAGCGTAGCCAAAATGTTCTCCAGATATTTCTCCGAAATCCCCTGACGCGCGGCGATCTCTTTGAGGGGAATACGGCCCGCCGCCTGGTGCTCGGCCAGGTCGACCATAACGCGCAGGGCATATCTGCCCTTTGTGGAAACCAACATATATATTGCTGCCTTTCGGTCTTTTAATTCGTAGAAATTCTAGCCGATAAATTGGTTTTGAAAATACCTATTCCCGTCAAGCTGGTTAATCGACTCGCAATAATCATCTATTTCCTATTGCGTTACTAGGCTTTACTGTCTACTATGCTTGCCAACAGCAAAAAGAACAACCCATAAGGTTTATGGGTTTGCTGCTACACACACCGTGAAACCACACGGTATCCAGTCATTTGAACACTTTGGAGGTTCACCATGAGCAATGTTTACACGTCCATCGATCAGCTTATCGGCCACACCCCGCTTCTGGAGCTCACTCACTTTGAGGCCGATGAGGACCTCAAGGCCCGCGTGCTCGTCAAGCTGGAATACTTCAACCCCGCCGGGTCCGTCAAAGACCGCGTCGCCAAGAACATGATCGACGAGGCCGAGAAGGCCGGCAAGCTCGTGCGCGGCGGCGACTACACCATCATCGAGCCCACGAGCGGCAACACCGGCGTCGGCATCGCCTCGGTGGCGGCGGCTCGCGGCTACAAGGTGATCATCACCATGCCCGAGACCATGTCCGTCGAGCGTCGTAAGCTTATGCAGGCATACGGCGCACAGCTCGTGCTCACCGACGGCTCCAAGGGCATGAAGGGCGCCATCGCCAAGGCCGAGGAGCTGCAGAAGGAGACGCCCAACAGCATTATCGCCGGCCAGTTTGTAAACCCCGCCAACCCCGCCATCCACAAGGCCACGACCGGCCCCGAGATCTGGGATGACACCGACGGCGAGGTCGACATCTTCGTCGCCGGCGTCGGCACCGGCGGCACCGTGACCGGCGTGGGCGAGTTCCTCAAGGAACAAAACCCCGAGATTCAGGTCGTCGCCGTCGAGCCCGCCACCTCCCCGGTGCTCTCCAAGGGCCAGGCCGGCCCGCACAAGATCCAGGGTATCGGCGCCGGCTTTGTGCCCGACGTCCTCGACACCCAGGTCTACGACGAGATCATCCCCGTCGAGAACGACGACGCCTTTGCCACCGGCCGCTCCGTGGGCCACAAGGAGGGCGTGCTCGTGGGCATTTCGTCCGGCGCCGCCGTGTGGGCCGCACTGCAGCTGGCCAAGCGCCCCGAGAACGAGGGCAAGACCATCGTGGCGCTGCTCGCCGATACCGGTGAGCGCTACCTGTCCACGGCGCTCTTCCAGGACTAAGGCCTGTCGCCCATAGGTTGAGCCCAGAACGAACCGGTCTCCTCTCTCTCCCGGCAGTCTGAGCCCATCCCATCGGGGCGTCCCACGAGTCGTCCGAACTTGCTACAATGTCTGCGGCGCGGAACCAGCCTCCCGCGCCGCTTTTCTTTTTTGGCCACATGCCACCAAGGAGAACCTCCCCATGCACAACAAGCGCGTGCTCGTCGCCATGAGCGGCGGCGTCGATTCCAGCGTGACTGCGTACCTGCTCAAAAGCCAGGGCTACGAATGCGTCGGCGCCACCATGCGCCTCACCTGCCCCGCGCCCGATCCCGCAACAGGCATGAGTAAGGTCGACCGCGACATCGCCGATGCAAAGGCCGTCGCCGAGCGCCTGGGGATACCCCACCATGTGCTCGACCTGCAGCAAACCTTCGACCGCAACGTGATCGAGCGCTTTGTGACCGCCTACCAGGAAGGGCTGACGCCCAACCCGTGCATCATCTGCAACCGCCACATTAAGTTTGGCGCGTTGCTGGATGCGGCGCTGGATATGGGCTGCGACTACATCGCCACGGGCCACTATGCCAAAACAAGCCAGGCGCCCGACGGCACCTGGCAGCTGCATCGCGGCGAAGATCCCAAAAAGGACCAAAGTTACTTTTTATATTCGCTCACGCAGGAGCGGCTGTCGCGCACGATCTTTCCGCTGGCAGGCCTAGACAAAGAGCGCGACGTGCGCCGCATAGCCGCCGAGCAAGGCTTTACCAACGCCCAGAAGGCCGAAAGCGAGGACATCTGCTTTATTCCAGACGGTGACTACGCGGGCTATATCGAGCGCCGCTGCGGACATCCCGCTGCACCGGGCGACATTGTGTGGCGCGACGGCAGCGTGGTCGGACGCCATAACGGCGCGTTGCGCTATACCATCGGCCAGCGCAAGGGCTTGGGCGTCGCGATGGCGCATCCCGTGTATGTGACGGGCGTCGATGCCGCCAACAACACCGTGCATCTGGGCGAGGCCGAGGACCTAACGGCCACAGCACTCACGGCCGACGACTGGATCTGGAGCGCCCCTGCCGACCGCATGGAGGCAGAACTCGATGCCGGCGGCATTCGCGTGGGCGCCAAGTACCGTTACCGTCAGAAAGACCAAGCAGCGACCCTTACGCGCGGCGAAGACGGGCAAATGCTGCTGACTTTTGACGAGCCGCAGCGAGCCATCGCCCCCGGCCAGGCCGTTGTAGTCTACCACGGCGACATCGTCCTCGGCGGCGGCACGGTGACCGGCGCACTTAAGTAGCCGCAGGTTTATCGCTGCACGTGTCGAAGCACCTCAACAGCGGCACTAACCTCGATTACGCGACGCTCGAGGCCGCGGCAAATGGCCTCGAGTCGACCCTCCGCCGTCGCCCATTCGCTCTGCGAAAGAATCTCGATCGCCTCATCAACAAATCCGTTGAGCCGCGATGGATCGAACCAATCGACCGAGTCCGCAAGCGCCAGCTGGACGGAAGGGTCGGGCCCAAACGGCTTAGCGGAAAACCCAAACTCCCCAGCTGCGAGCACGGCATTTGGTACGTTGTACCACAGGCAGTTGCCGCTATCGAACAGCGGGGCAGGCCTTATCTCCAGGGTGTCGACATTGCGGATGATGCCGAAGTTTCGCCAATGGCGGTCGATGTTGGCCAAAAGGGCATCGCAAACGATCATCTGTGACATAGACCTTCTCACAGCGGCCTCATCGGCGCCATGCTTGCCAAGGTAGCGACAGTATCGATCGTATGTCGAATTTCCCCGCTGGCTGCCAAGTGCGCCCTTAACGTAAACAGCCGGAACGTATTCCTCGCGGCCGTCAAGAAAGTCGTCGCACAGACACACAGGGCCATCGAACATCCGCTCAACCGTATAAGGAACAAACTCGCCCTCCGACAGCAAGCGACGATGCAGGGCCGTTGCAACCGCCTCGTTAAAGGGCCGTTGGTCGTCCATGTCGCACCCCTTGACCAGAACGCGAACACCGTTGCGAATCATCCACGATTTAGGAAGCTCGCCCTCGGATGTGTTGTCGGGATTTTTAAGACCGATGCCTTCCAGCCAACCCGAACGCTCTTCGGACGCCGATCGCTCAAAATCGTTCTCGAAGTAATTGAGGTTTCGCCATTCGAACCCGTCGCATTCTGCCGGCCGCAGCCAATAACAATCCGAAAGTGATAGGCCCAGGCACCGAACCGGAACCTCGATGCCACTGGCAATCCCCAGTTCACGATAGCGCGAGACGAGTCCGGGGCGGACGTCAGGCACCGACCGATGGCTCCACCACACGTTGAGCTCCCGTTTATTCACCGTAGGAGAAGAGCTCGAGCACGTGCCAAACGGCATCCTCTGCGCATCGAGGACCTCGGCGATTTCGAAGGGAAACTCACGCGTCGGATCAAATGAGACATGCGCGACCTCATGGTCGGCCGACATCAGCGTAAACTTGCGCCCCACATCGGCCGCAGGACGGCGTCCACGTTTGCGGACCTTTTGATAAGCGAGCGCAGAATCATACTCAACCATCTTCCGTCCGCCCACAATATCGCACGCGAGCGTTCCCGATGCGGCAAGTTGCGATATGCGGGCTTTCGTAACGCCCAACAGGCGGGCGGCATCACCCATAGATAAGTACTCAGATGTATTCATATGCCGCATCACCTCGTTAAGTAATTTACGCGTTTAGTTAACATATTACATACATCATAATACTAAACGACCTAAGGCGAAAAAAGGCCCGAGAAATCGGGCCTTAGCGATTGGTCAGCCGAGTCGCAAACTACTTCTCTAGCGCTGGACGTAGGCGCGAACGAGCTCGTAGGTGTTGCGCACACCGTCGATGTGGCTGCGCTCGTAGTTGTGGCTCGCATACACGCCTGGGCCGATCAGGCCATGGCGAATGTCATAGCCGGCCGAAAGCGTGGCCTCGACGTCGGAACCGTAATGCGGGTACACGTCGATGGCGTAATCGAGCTTAAGCTCGCGCGCGATGTTGGACAGCGTGGTCACCAGATCGTAGTTGTAGGGGCCACCCGAATCCTTGGCGCAGATCGACACCATGCGCTCGGTGCAGCCCAGGTCGTCACCCACGCAGCCCATGTCAACGCTGATCATCTCGCGCGTGTCGGCCGGCACGAAAGCGCCGCCGTGGCCGACCTCCTCGTACACGGTAAAGAGCAGGGACACCTTGCGCGAAAGCGACACCTCGCCGCCAGCAACGGCGCGGGCCAGACCCAGCAGAATCGCCGCCGACAGCTTGTCATCCAGAAAGCGGCTCTTAATGTAGCCGCTCTCCGTCACCGTGGTGCGCGGATCCATAGCGATGATGTCGCCGGTCTGAATACCCAGCTCGAGTACATCGTCCTTGCTGTCAACGTTTTCGTCGAGCAGGATTTCCATGTTCTTCTCGATGGTCTTGACCGGCTCATCGGCCACATGCGCCGAAGGCTCGGTATTGAGGACCACGCCCGTGTAGACATTGCCATCGCGTGTGTAGACGGTACAGTTCTCGCCATCGGCCGTAGACCACTGGTGCCCGCCGAGCGTCGTGGGGCGCAGGCGACCATTGTCCTTAATGGAGCGTACCATGGCGCCCAGGGTATCGACATGGCTCGCCAGTACGAGCGGCTCACCCTCGCCACCAAGCTCAACCAACACGTTGCCCTTATTGGAGCGCTCGGGGCCAAAGCCCATATCGCGCAACGTTTCCATTAGATAGTCAGTAGCCGCACGGGTATAGCCCGTAGGTGAAGCAATCGAGGTAAGCGCCTTCAACTGGTCAGTAATATAGGAGAGCGTAGAATCCATCTTGGACACCAAAGTCACCCTTTCATATCGAATTAAACCCACAGCAACAATACCACCGCGAGCCATCTTTTTACCTAGCGAGATGACCCATCGAGCTCGCCAGGACTGCGCCCGCCACGATAACGAGCCGGCGGGCCCCGCCCGTTACCCCCAGAATCTTTCCGCAGGACAGAAGAAGGCCCCGCCGCACGTAGTGCGCAGCGGGGCCTCCGACATGTCCGAGGACGATTCTGGGGCTAACGGGCGGGGCCCGCCGAACCAGGTTAAGCAGCCGGGCAGATCTTCTTGAAGAGCTCGATGACGTCGTCGAGCGTTGCCTCGCGCGGGTTGCCCGGGAAGCAGGCGTCGGCCATAGCGTCCTTGGCCAGGACCTCAATCTCGTCAGCCTTCATGGCCTCGCAGACGTGCGGGATGTTGACGTCGGCGGAAAGCTGCTTGACGGCGGCGATGGCGGCGTCAGCAGCCTCGTCGGTGCTCATACCCGTGGTGTCAACGCCCATGGCGACGGCAACCTTGGCCAGGCGCTCAGCGCAAACCGGCTTGTTGAACTCCATGGCGATCGGCAGCAGCATGGCGCAAGCGACGCCGTGCGGAGTGTCGTAGTGAGCGGACAGGGTGTGAGCCATGGCATGGTCGATGCCCAGGCCGACGTTGGAGAAGCCCATGCCGGCGACATACTGGCCAAGAGCCATACCCTCGCGGCCGGAGCCGGGCTGACCGGACTTGGCCTCGGCGACAGAGTCGCGCAGGTTCTCGCTGATCAGCTTAATAGCCTCAAAGTGGAACATGTCGGAGAGCTCCCAAGCACCCTTGGTGGTGTAGCCCTCGATGGCGTGGGTCAGAGCGTCCATGCCGGTGGAAGCGGTCAGGCCGGCGGGCATGGAAGCCATCATGTCGGGGTCGACGACGGCGACCTCGGGGGCGTCGTTGGTATCGACGCACACGAACTTGCGGACCTTCTCGGGGTCGGTGATAACGTAGTTGATGGTCACCTCGGCGGCAGTACCGGCGGTCGTCGGCACGGCGATGGTGAACACAGCGTGGTTCTTAGTCGGAGCAACGCCCTCGAGGCTGCGGACATCGGCGAACTCGGGGTTGTTGATGATGATGCCGATAGCCTTGGCGGTGTCCATGGAGGAGCCACCACCGATGGTCACGATAGCGTCAGCCTCGGCGGCCTTAAAGGCCTCGACGCCGTCCTTGACGTTCTGGATGGTGGGGTTGGGCTTGATCTCGGAGTAGAGGCTCCAAGCAATACCGGCGGCGTCGAGCTCGTCGGTTACCTTGGCGGTAACGCCAAACTTGACCAGGTCGGGATCGGAGCAGACGAAGATCTTCTTGTAGCCGCGACGCTGGAGCTCGCCGGGGATCTCCTTGATGGCGCCGGAACCATGATAAGAAATGGTATTGAGAACGAAACGATTAGCCATTGATAGCCTCCCATCGTGTGCGGGGCACCCATTACGCCCCACGCTATGAGTCCCATCCTAACGCTTTTGAAACAAAAAATGCATGAGAACGTCAAAAGTGTTAAAGCGTTTCAACATAATAACGGAGTCCTAGTCCTTCCCTCCCGACAGCAGCGAAGGCTAGATTATAGGAGCAATCGCCCAAAGAATACGACCAACTCAGTCTATAAATTGTTTCTGTTTTAGCAATATATGTTTGACAATACATTTATAAAAGGATACTTTATATCAAACATCTTAGTTCACTAAATAACATTAGTGAAATGAAAGAGGCGGTAGAGATGTTAGTTCTACCTATAAAGACCCTCTTGGGCCACTACATTTATGATGCCAATCGAAACGAGATACTTGCAGTAAGCAAAGATCTCTTCAATTACATCTCAGAAGTCCAAGCAGGCAAAGTTTGCCACGCCTCCTGTAAATCAGACCAAGAATTCCAGTTACTACAATCATGTGGCTACTGCTGCGATTCGCCATTGCAGGATATCGCTTATCCATCAATTGACCTTTTGAAAGTTAAGCTGGAAAGAAATATACGGATGCTAACCCTTCAGCTGACTCAATCTTGTAACTTCCGATGTGATTACTGTATCTATTCCGGAAACTCCTCATACAACAGAGCCCACAGTCATAACTCCATGTCCATTTCGACGGCAAAACATGCAATCGAATTCTTTAAGATGCACTCGATCGACAACTCAAACCCGGTCGTAGCATTTTATGGAGGAGAACCTCTCCTTCGATTTAATGAAATTAAGCTAATTACTCAATATGCAGAGCAGGTATTTGAAGGAAAACACATCTCATTTCGAATTACAACTAATTGCTCTCTTTTATCTGAAGAAATGGTTAAATTCTTCTTCGATTCTGGGCATGAATTCTATTTGTTAATCAGTCTTGACGGGCCGCAGCAAATCCACGATAAGTCTAGGCATTACGCTAATGGCAAGTCCTCATACCAAACAGTTATAGACAATGTTCATATGGTTTTAGACAGCCATCCTGAACGCAACAAATATGTTCATTTTAATGCCGTAGTCGACACGAACAACATCTATAAAACAGTCTCTTCCTTTATAAATGATAAAGATATCGAAGATTGCGATGTTCAATTCAACTACCTGGAACGCAACGGACGTATCGCCCCCTACAATGACGAGTTCTCAAGTCAGCTAAATTACGCCTTATTTAAAGCAAGAATTATGGATGAGCGCAAAATCGAAAAAGGAAACCGCAACGATAGGCTCGCTTCATATACGCTTGCAAACATCAACCAAAACATAAAGCGATTTGCACCTTCGAACATCCCAGCAAAAGCTATACCCGGTGGCCCATGCGAACCAGGGGTTACGCGTCTATTTGTGACAACAGCAGGAGCGCTTCTTCCTTGCGAAAGGGTCAGCGAAACAACGAAGGAAATGTATATCGGCACATTGGATTCAGGATTTGATTTAGGTCAAATTGAAAAGATAATCAATGTTTCAAAGCTGACCAGCGATTCATGTAAAAAATGTTGGGCATTTCAGCTGTGCACCCAATGCATAAAAAGCGCAGATTGCGAAGGAGTAATAAGCCCTGATTACAAGCGAACAGCATGCGACAATTCAAAACGAATTGCCTTTGACCGACTTAATCAGAAAATACTTCGCTTTGAGCTTCATAGACATGAAGTGTCCATTGCAACAGCTCTAAAAAGGAACAAGCGATAAAAATCATGAAGACAATCGGACTTATATCTTTCACAAGAGCTGACTATCCTCTTCTGATTGGATTGCTAGGAAATGGCTACAATATCCGGGTATCAACGCCATGCGGCATTCTACCGGACGGCCTAGATGTCGCCAACCTTGTGAATTGCAAAGAAATTGGCATAAGAAATCGAATTAACTATGTAACGACAATCGATGAATCAGACCTGGTTGTCGTTTTATCGACAAAAGAAAGCGCCGCAGGACTCGTAGAATTTAGTAAACACGCTGAAACCTACGCTCATTCTGTAAATAAGACGGTTGTCAGCCAACTCGCCGCTGAACAAATCGAGTCTAGCAAAAGCGACATGCAGGAATTAGCCCTGATACCAAAAATTGTTGTCGGGAATCTATATACACCCGCCAATTCAACAATAACGTTCAGTAGCATCGTTAGCGAGATGAGAAAGCACCATCCCAATCTATGTGCGTTGAGCTTCAATCCTTTAAATGAAATCTGGGGCTGCAACACCCTTAGTTTTGATGGTGGCCAATCTGCCGTCATCAAAATGAATGAGCAGATCAACCTCATCATTGAGAATGATAAATCCGACCTAGCTCTATTAGAGACGCCCAATGTGCTTATGAAATACAACGACCACATTTTCGGAGATTACGGATTGGGGTCGATTGCTGCATGTCGAGCTTTCTGCCCTGACTTAGCCATTATCAATATCCCATACACGATAGCCGACTACGACATAATGCTAGGGCTCATGCCCGTAATTGAAACGCTTACGCAAGCAGAGAAAGTTCAATTTGAAATTACAAACGAAGTACTTGACGCCACAGAGGGGTTGGAGACGCATGAATTTCAAATAAGCTATTCATCTAGCGATAAAGCTATTCAAGCAGCAAGAGAACTTCGACTAAGAGGAATACCCAGTTTCTCAGCCAGCTTAGATCCAGAAGAATCATTACTATGCTGCAAGACAATCGAGGACGAGTTGTTTGATTTCGATCTTGGGGTACTGAAATGACAGCATATTGTAAAGATGAAACCATCTACGCAGAAATCGAAAAAGCAATAAGCAATATTAGAGATTTGGATTTGACTCAATTTGATCAAGATCTAAGAAATCAACGATTGACCAATTCCCCATTCAGCTTGTCCTCATCGGATCTAGTTCGACTGCTAATTTTTCTTGAAAGCAGGTTTTCTGTTTACGTTGAGTACTCGTCGATTGAAAACATAGGGTTCAACAGTGTTGAGGAGGTGAAGAAGGTAATAGAACAGTCAGAAACAATCGAACAATGGGAGGCAAATCATGAGAAGTATTCGACCATTTAACATGCATGCAGTAAATAGCGTCATTCATTTTATTAGAAATTGCCCATGCGGTTATTGCAGCTGCATGTACTGCAACGTACTGCGTAATTCTCCGCACGAAGCAGAAGTCGGTTCCAATGCGATTGAGGCGATGACGCGTGGTGGCTACTGGTCCTAAATCGAGCAAGACAGCTACAAACGAATATCGAATCTCAATTGAAGGTAACCCTTATCCGCATGCTCTAGCTCTCACCAACCCAGCGGGAGACAACCTCAACATCAAAAGACATGGGTTCACGGGTCCACTAGGACAGCTATTGAGTCTTAAATACACCGTTTATGACGATACAAATGAAAAGCTCTTTACTGTCGTCGACGGTGGCTTTAGTAACATGCCCAGGGTTGCGCTCGTCATCGAACATAAGGAAGTTGCGGTGTTCGATTATGGCCTAAACAGACTTGAGATGAAGTGCATAACGAACATACCGAATTACTCAATAAAAGGTAACTTCCTTTTTGGAGATTACGATATATTCAGCCAACGGGAAGTGAGGGTATCTTCAGTTACCGTTCTTCAATGTGATAAACAATCGTGCTTTAGCATACAGGTTTTGGATAAAGCCGAATTAGCTGCCGCAATTGGCATACCCACAGCCATTGCCCTTCTTAGAGCTCGCATTGAAGAGCATCTCGAATAACTCGCAAATAGCAGTTGGTAGCAACGTTCAGGAGCTAGATAGTTTTTTCTGGCTCCTGAAACTGTATTACATAGTCTGCAAATTGTTCAAAACCATGTCCATGATCCGCAATGATGACGATACGCTCTTTCATCTCCTGTGCAACCACCGCCTTCAAAAAGGATATCGAAGCATTATCTAAATTGTTGCAAGGCTCATCCAAAATAATAATAGAATAGCTGCTCAGAAAGGCCCTACAAAGTAATAGAGAAGCCAGTTCTCCGCCAGACAAATTGTGTCCCCTAGTTCCAATGATGGGATTGGCTTCAAATAATTTATCGAGGCTAAAACCCTTCAAAAGATAGATGAGTTTTTCAGAGTCAATATCTACAAGACCATAGTAAAGAGCCTTCCTGAAAGTTCCCCCCATTATCAAATGTCTTTGCGGCATAGTTGCGCAGGGTAGCTGGATTAAAGTCAAGCCATCGAAAATGACAGTAGACTCATTAACACACAGTCTGCCGGCAACTGGCGACAATAATCCATTCAATACTTCCAGAAATGAAGATTTGCCACATGCATTAGGGCCGCTTACTAAAACCAGACAAGGTGCCTGTATCGTGCAATCTGGAATTGTTATCCTCTCATTAGTTTCGCTCGACGAAAACGAGAGACTGATTCCTTTCCAACTAATTCGATCAGCGTGATCGAAGCATATCAAATTAGGTTTTCCAGCTTCCAAAAGACGACGTAATTCCAAGACACGGCGCAACGACCTAAACGACGGCTGAAGCTGAGCCCAACAATTCAGAACAAGAGGAAAAGGAGAATAGCATAGAAGCACAAGTTGATAACTCTGCACCGCAATCCCGACCGTCAGCCCGCGCTTTAACACAAGGAAAATAAGCAGCAGAACTGAAAGCAAGCCAGTAATGATGTTGCCAGCGTTAACTATTTCAGTTGCCAATCTCGCAAAGACACTCTCCTCAACTCGAGAGTTCCCGCAGGCTTTAAGCATCTTTTTATAGCGAAGTAATTCCAAGTTAATTGAACGAGAAATTCGAATGTAAAGTCGACAATTTATTAGCTGGGCTAAATAAGCAGAACCCCTCGCCTGGGCCTCCAATGCCTTTTCGCTCTTAGTCGATAGCTTACTAAGAGCGAACGGATATAGAAGCGAAATAAACAATGCCGAAACACAAACAGGGATCAAAAGCAACAAAGAGATATTAGATAGCGCCACAAACGATGCCAAACCCGTCACTAGGCACGGAAGAAACGCAGTTGTAAATATTCCAATCATCGGCTGTAGGTTCCCAGCCTCTTCAATGCGCGATAACAGGTAGTCACTGTCTTTTGCTAAAACTAAGGGCCGCTCTAAAGCACGGCGGGCAAGCAATCTATAGAAGCAGTTAGCGCCATCGGAAGCCAATTGCTCCGCATATTTTGATCTGAACAGGTTTGTCACCAGCTCAACTGAGAGCAATACTAGCAGGCCTAACCCAATGTATAAAACGTTACGATAATTAGAGCGAAGCAGGCCATAGTCTATAATCAACGATTCAGCTTTAACAACAGACAGCTCCACCAGGGCAGATAAAATGCAGAGCACCATCAACTTGATTACTGTCGTCTTATTTTGAATAAAAAGCTCTGGCATATGTCCATCCCCTCAACTAATAATTATAGCTAGAAAGATGGCATTTTTATTCTATAGCCTCAAGCCGCACGCTTTGCTGACGTCAAATCTTGTCATTACGAACATGCACCTTAGCGCTTAAGACTCGTGGTCTGCCAGCCAGCTACGATGCGGGCCCATTTCCTGTGCAAATCGCGTTCACGGTCGATAAACATGATGGCAAACGCGATAAACAGCAGCACGCTCGCCACCGCAATGGCGTGCAGGCCCATGCGCTCAATGCACCAATTGCCCAGCACGGCACCAAACACAAAGGTAAAGATCACACCAAAGTACAGCAGGCCGTTTTCCAAAAAGCCGCGCTTGTGGGTAATGATGTAATCGTCCACGTTTTGCAGCGCGTTGCGCAAGTTGCCGATGCACATGGTCGTAGCGATGCCGTGACCGTGGATCTTGCGGAAGCTCTCGACTTGCATACCGCAGGCAAACGAAGTGAGGCAGTTGGCGAGCAGGTTGAAATCGCCACCGGGAATAAAACTCACGCCCAGCAAGATGACGGCTTCAAAGAACACCGTCACCTGACGCCAGTGGATCACGCTGCCAAAACGCTCGTGTACCAGGTCGGCAAGCATAATGCCCACAGCAAACGAAACCACAGGGAAGAAGTAACGCCCCGCAAGTGCCCAATTGCCCTCCGAGATGCTCACGCCCACCAGCAGGATGTTGCCCGTCTGCGCGTTGGCGAAAACATGGTCGCGCCCAATGTACGAATACACATCCATAAAGCCACCGGCGAGCGCCAAGATGATGCCCAGCTCAATGGACTCCGATATCTGTTTGGCACGCTGCATCGTCGTGCATCCTCCTTGTTGACGACTCTCTCGTGCGTTGGCGGAAACATAGCCGCCGTTCATACTGTAACCCATTGACAACATGGCGTGCGCGCGAGACGGGTTCTCCAACGCGCAGATACACAGTCTGGAAACAAACGGCGGGCGCGGCACCGACACCCGAGACCTCGTGTACTCCACCAGTCTTTTTAGCCCCGTCCTAAAAAGACTGGTTACAATTACGTGCAGCATACAAACACCGGGAGGGATCGTGGCAAAAAAGCCTCAGCACGCTCAGAATAACCAGCGCAGTCAGCAGGGCAAACAGGGCCAGCAGCAAAAGCGCGGCGGTAAAGCGCAGGGCTCGCGCCCCGCGCATGTCCCGGCGACACCCGTCCGCCCCTGGCGACCGGGCCGCGACAAGTTCCTCCCCGTCAGCCGCGCCGATATGGACGCGCGCGGCTGGGACCAGTGCGACTTCGTCTACATCTGTGGCGATGCCTACGTGGACCATCCGAGCTTTGGCATGGCCATCATCAGCCGCGTACTCGACGCACACGGCTACAAGGTGGGCATCATCTGTCAGCCCGACTGGACCGATCCCGCCAGCATCACCGTGCTCGGCGAGCCACGCCTGGGCTTTCTCGTCAGCGCCGGCAACATGGACTCCATGGTTAACCACTATTCGGTGACCAAGCACCGCCGCCACACCGACGCGTACACCCCCGGTGGCGAGGAGGGGCGCCGTCCCAACCGAGCCGTCACGGTCTACGGCAACCTCATCCGTCAGACGTTTAAGGACGCCCCCATCATCATCGGCGGCATCGAGGCAAGCCTGCGCCGCCTGGCCCACTACGACTACTGGCAGGACAAGCTCAAGCGCTCGGTACTGCTCGACTCGGGCGCCGACATCCTCATCTACGGCATGGGCGAGCACGCGATTGTCGAGATCGCCGACGCGCTCGACGCGGGACTGTCCGTCGATCAGATCACCTATATCAACGGCACCGTCTACCGCACGGGCTCACTCGACGAGGTCTACGACTACGACCTGCTGCCCAGCTGGGACGACCTTACCGCCGACAAGCTCAACTACGCGCGCAGCTTTAATGTGCAGCAGCAGAACATGGATCCCATCACCGGACACCGCCTGGTAGAGCCCTACCCCAACAGCGTCTATGTGGTGCAGAACCCGCCGTCGGCGACGCTCACCACCGATGAGATGGACGAGGTTGCCGAACTCCCCTACGCACGCGATTGGCATCCCGATTACGACGCGGCAGGCGGCGTGCCGGCCTTTGCCGAGATCAAGTTTTCCATTAGCTCCAACCGCGGCTGCTTTGGTGAGTGCTCGTTTTGCGCGCTCACCTTCCACCAGGGCCGCGTACTGCAGATGCGCAGCCACGACTCAATCATGCGCGAGGCCGAGCTGCTCACGCACGATCCCGAGTTTAAGGGCTACATCAACGACGTGGGCGGGCCGACGGCAAACTTTAGCCGTCCGGCCTGCGACAAGCAGCTCAAGCACGGCGTGTGCAAGAACAAGCGCTGCCTGTGGCCGAGCGTGTGCAAGAACATGGTGGTCGACGAGAGCGGCTACACGCAGCTGCTGCGCGACCTGCGCCAGCTGCCGGGCGTCAAGAAGGTCTTCGTCCGCAGCGGCATCCGCTTTGACTACACCATGGCCGATGCCTCGGACGAGTTTTTGCGCGAGCTGCTGGAGCACCATGTCTCGGGCCAGTTGCGCGTAGCGCCCGAGCACGTGAGCGACGCGGTGTTGTCCGTGATGGGCAAGCCGAGCCGCGCCGTCTACGACGCATTCTGCCGTAAATTTGAACGCTTGAATCGCGAATACGGGCTCAAGCAGTACGTGGTGCCGTATCTGATCTCGAGCCATCCCGGCTCGACCATGAAGGAAGCCGTGGACCTTGCCGAGGCCGTACGCGACATGGGCTACATGCCCGAGCAGGTGCAGGACTTCTACCCCACCCCGTCCACCATGTCGACGTGCATGTACTACACCGGCGTGGACCCGCGCACCATGGAGCCGATCTATGTGGCGCGCGACCCGCACGAAAAGGCCATGCAGCGCGCGCTCATCCAGTATCGCAAGCCCGAGAACTACAAGCTGGTGCGCGAGGCGCTGGAAAAGGCCGGCCGCCGCGATTTGATCGGCTACACCAAGCATTGCCTGATTCGCCCCGTGCCGCCACGCCCGGGCGAGACGTCTGCTGGCGGTGGGCATGGCACCGGCAAGAAGGGCGGCAAGCCGCACGGTGGCGCCGCCGGCAAGGGGCCCAAGGGCAGCAAGGGCCACGGCGGCATGTCGCGCGCACAGAACACCGCGGGTCGCAACCGTGCGGCGCAGGGACGACAGGGCGCCAACGGCGGCGGTCGCCGCAACTAGCGTGGCGAGGGCCAGCCGGCATCTCTTGGCCAGCCGGCGCCCCTTCATCGGCCCAGGCGTGTTTTCCCTAGGGGAAACACGCTCAGACACGCCTAGCCGTGTTTTCCTTAGGGGAATCACGCTTGCTGGTAGGGACGATCCGTCTGGCACGTCAGTTTGAGCGACCGCATCGCCTCTACCAGCACAAAGCCGGCGATGGCAACCGTGATCACTACGTCGAGCGGCGTGTTCACAAACCACAGCAGGCCCATGAGGTACGACCCGGCATTAAAGGCAAAGTGCAGCAGAATCGTGTAGCGGAGCTTTCCGGTCGTCACGAGCACCCAGCCAAAGATGAGGCCGGCGGCACCCGCGTAGCAACCCTGCACCCAATTCATGTGCATAAAACCGAAGATTGCCGCCTGCAGCACAATCGCCGCGGCGATACCCCACGTACTTGGGGCCGCCCAGGGCACCATGGCGCCGTTCTGCGCGCTCGCACGACGCGGGCGCTTCCAAAGTGGGCGGCACTGCGGATTAAACGCTCGGAGCGAAAACTCAAAAATAATGCCGCGCACCAGCAGCTCTTCACAAAATGGGGCGCCGAGCACCGTAGTCAGGACGGCGAGATAGCTGGTGTCGCCCATACCTGTTTCCTCGACAAGCTCGCTGTAGTCGGCCGCGGCGTCGGGCAACAGCGACAGCACGGCGTCGGTCACGTAGCCAACGACCACCTGCAGGGCAAGGCCAATCACGACAACGCAAGCGATGCGCTTCCATGCAGCACTTGCTCCCCCGCCGAGCGGACGTTCACCTTGCCGGCGCGCCATGAAGGAGCGGGGCCACAGATAACGCCACCACAGCAGCGCCATCAAAAACGACGCCGTCTGAGCGGCAGCCTGGAACCATTGGATATCGAGATTGTCGATCGGATAGCCCGTCAGCACCGATACGGCATCGAGAACCGAAAACAGAACCACGCTCAGGGCTATATCGGCAGCGACAACGCCAAAACATGCAAGCGCCCACGCCATCGCATTGAGCATGCCAACCTCCTCAAAACCGTTCCCTAGTTCTACCACAACTCGGCAGAGAGCTGATCCCATGGGGACGGAGGAAAACGGATCACTTATTGATGAGAATCGGGCACAGTGCCAAAGGCCCCGCTGGGCGAAATGTCGAACGGAAAGGTGCCGCAGCGATTGAAGGCGGCGATGAACATGCGGATGGCGTTGGACGGCGTGGTGCCTACGAGCTGGGTTGCCGCCGCGAAGGCCGCCTTTTCCTCAGGCAAGACCTTCGCTACAACCGGGGTCATGTGTTCTGCCATGGCGCTTCCTTTTTGAAACGACGGTGGTGCGGATAGATGCGGGCCACGCGGCTGGGCGACGGGCTGTGAAGGCAACCCGATTGGCCCGCATCTGGAGTTTGTTTCTACGGCGTTGGTATTACTTGGTATTCCTAAGTATTACCCCGCAGATAGAATAGCACACCTGATCCCTTGGGGACGGAGGAAAACGGATCATTTTGTTGCTGAATAAGTATTTAGAGTGTGATGATGTCCGAGATATTGAGGGCCCGAGCGTCGACGGCATCGTGCGTGGCAAGCAACAGCATGCGACCGTCGAGCAAGTCGAGCACGACTTCGGCGCATGCGTCGCGCGCAGCGGTATCTAGACCGGTAAAGGGCTCGTCCAGAATCACCGCGTCGCCTGGGCACAGCAGGGCTCGGGCAATCTCGACGCGACGGCGCTGCCCGCCCGAGAGCTCGGCCACACGTGCATGTACATCGACCCCCGGCACCAGCAGGCGCAACAGGGCTGCGGCACTCGAGGCGTCCACGCGCGCGTCGGCGCACACCAGCACGTTATCCAAAGCCGAGGCGCCCTCTACCAGGCGCACATCCTGAAACACCATGGAGCACGGTGCGCACTCCCCCGCCGCTAGCGCGAGCAACGTCGACTTGCCCACCCCCGAGGCGCCCATCACGCAGGTACGTCCGCCGGTGGGCACACGAAGCACCAGACCGTCCAGCGCCGGCGCCCAGGGCGCGCGATCGCCCACGGCAAGCGCAAGCTCCGCCGAAGCGCCATCGCTCGCGGCCCCCGCACGCCCGCGCAGTCCATGTCCATGCGTCCGCACGGCAACACGCCATGCCACGGAACCCGAAGCCCGCAGCAGCCACATCAGCACGCGCTCGCATGCCCACGATGCCGCCACGACCAACACGGTCCACGCCAGCAGGTCAGCCGTCTCAATGAGCAGCTTCGCCTGATAGATGCGCTCGCCCACGGTACCAGCCGCCATGCCAATCAACTCCGCCGCCACGCCGGCCTTCCAGCTCATGCCGATCACGGCGCGGGCGCACGAAAGCACAAACGGCAGGACTTCGCGCCAGGTATGGGCGAAGAACAGTCGCCAACCCCGCACACCATGCAGACGAAACATCTGCTCCAGCGGCTTATCCACTTGTGCCAAACCCTCGACCAGCGAAAAATACACGCCCGGCAGTGCCATCAAAAAGACCGCTGCAATGCTCACGCGCGCCGACCCCAGCCAAATGAGCAGCAGAACCACCACGCAGGCAACCGGCGTCGCCTTTACAAACGAAAGCGCCGGCGCCACCAGACGGGCAAACGTCCGCGACCGCACCGAGACTCCCGCCAGTACACCGCCGCAGATCGCGGCAAGCGCCAGTCCGCCCAAGATTCGTGCGCCTGAGCCCACCAGAATCGCCCACGTGTTGGCATCGCACACCAGCCGCAGCAACGCCACCACAACAGCGCCCGGCCCCGGCAAAATCAGCGGCTGTGCCACCAGCGCCGCCGCGAAAGCCCACACGGCAAGCCAAAAGGCGGCAACGGCACCTGCTGCCGCCACCGCCTTCATACGCTTTGTCATTTGTCGAGCAAACGCACGCACGGGCTACTCCATGTAGTAGAAATCATCGGCCGGGAGCTTGCCGCCCACGGCGCTCGCGTCCGCATCGGCCAGCACCTGCAGGTACCCACCGAGTGCCGCCTTCATATCCTTCCCCGTCTGGCACACGAGCATGCACCCGGGAATCGCCTTTTCGGCAATCGCGGCGTTATCCACGATACCCGCATCGACCACGGACTGAGCCCAGTCCGCCGGCGCCGCGTTCACGGCCTCAACGCTCGCAGCATGGCAGCTCAGGAATTCCGCCACGGCATCGGGATGCTCCTCGGCAAAGACACGGCGCACCACGGTCACGCCCGTCAGCAGGCGCGAACCCGTGTCACCTGCCAGCTCATCCCACACATCGGTCAGACTTACCGGAGCCGACAGCTTGTCCTCGCTCTTGGCGATGGCCGCCGTCTTGAACGGCTCGGGTAGCACGCCCACGGCAGTCGGGTCGGCAAGCAGCGCCGACAGCACCTCGGTGGGCTCGCTCTTAAACTCAAGCGCCACCTGGCCGGTCAGGCCCGCGCGCTCCAGCAGGTAGTTCATGACGTACTCCGGCGTGGTGCCCTTGCCCGTCATATAGACGGTATGGCCCGCCAAATCGCCAAACGAGGCCACACTCGCGTCGCCCGTCAACACGTTCAGCACGCCCAGCGTGTTGATGTCGATGACCTGCACCGCACCCTCGGTCTTGTTGTAGAGCATGCTCGCCACGTTGGCGGGCACCAGGGCAATGTCGACATCGCCCTGAATCACCTTGGGCACGATCTCGTCGGCGGCAGTGTTGATCGCAAAGTCGAACTCGTTGTCCGTGGCACCGTCGGCAGCCTGGTCCATAAACTGCACCAGGCCAATCGAGGTCGGACCCTTGAGCGACGCGACGTGCACCTCAACCGGCTCGACAGCAGAACCGCCCGCAGCAGACCCGGCACCGGTAGCTCCGCCACCACAGCCCGCGAGCGCAAGCGACAGGGCGCCCGCGGCGAGCACCGAGGCAAACCCCCGGCGCGACATCTCAACATCAAAAGCGCGCATCGCTAGCACGCCCCCTCGTTGGGCATCGACCAGGCGTGATGGTCGGTATGCAGCAGCTCCTCGGCCAGCGGCGAGAGCGGCGCGCCCAAAAACTCGCTGTAGCACGCCTGGACATCGGGATTCTCGTGCGAGAAGCGAATGTCCGCCTTCGCATCGAGGCCCCAGAGCACCTGGCCACGCTCGGCTGCCAGCTCACAGCCGTCGTGGATGGGCTGGCCGCCGCCACCGACGCAGCCGCCCGGGCACGCCATAACCTCAACGAAGTCATAGCTCGCACGGCCGTCGCGAATCGCGTCGAGCAGGCGGGCGGCGTTACCCAGCCCGTGCGCCACGGCGACGCGCACCTTGGTGCCATCGATATCGGCGACGGCTTCTTTCCAGCCGTCCAGGCCGCGCACATCGGTAAAGAAGTCCGCATCGGGGTTCTTGCCCGTCACCAGGTAATATGCCGAGCGCACGGCTGCCTCCATCACGCCGCCCGTGGCGCCAAAGATCACGCCCGCGCCCGTGCCAAAGCCCAGCGGCGTATCGAGCGGCTCCTCGACCAGCGTGTCAACGCTCACGTGGCTCGCACGGATCATGCGCACCATCTCGCGCACCGTCAGCGCAACGTCCACATCGGGCGTGCCGTCCTCGCCCACCATGCTCGGCAGCGCGCACTCGGCCCTCTTGGCCGTGCACGGCATAACGGACACCACGAACAGGCGCTCGGACTCCACGCCCAGCGCCTTGGCGTAGTAGGTCTTGGCAATGGCGCCGAACATCTGCTGCGGCGACTTGGACGTGGACAGGCTGTCGACAAACTCCGGATAGCGCGCCTTCACAAAGCGCACCCAGCCCGGGCAGCAACTCGTGAACATGGGCCAGCCGCGGCTGTCGCCCTCGCCCTTGGCGGCGGCGCCCAGGCGCTCGATCAGTTCGGATCCCTCCTCCATAATGGTGAGGTCGGCCGAGAAATCGGTGTCGAACACGTACTCAAAGCCAACGCGGCGCAGGGCGCAAGCCAGGCGCTCAACGGTGGCCTCCTCGCGCGGAATGCCGAGCTCCTCGCCCCAGGCGCTACGCACGGCCGGCGCAATCTGCACCAGTACGATCTTGTCGGGATCGGCGATGGCGTCGAACACGGTCTCGGTATCGTCACGCTCGCGCAGGGCGCCCGTCGGGCAATGCGTGATGCACTGACCGCACGCGACGCAATCGGTCTTGCCGATCGGCGCACGCCCGCGGGTGCCCACGGCGGTATGCGTGGCGCGGTTGGTCAGGTCCCAAATCCCTAAGCCCTGCACGCTCTCGCACACCTTGATGCAGCGCATGCATTTGATGCACTTGTCGTTATCGCGGATGATGGGGAAATCGAAGTCCCAGCCCTCGCCCGCCAAATGTCTTTGATACGGCAGATAGAAAATGCCCAGGTCGTTGGCGATGGTCTGTAGGTTGCAGTTGCCGCTGCGCACGCAGCTCGTGCACTGCGAATCGTGCTGGGACAGCAGCAGCTGCACGTTGGTGCGACGGGCCTCGCGGGCCTTGGGGCTGTTGGTGTGGACCATCATGCCGTCGAGCACGTAGTTGTTGCAGGCGGCAACCAGCTGGTCGCAGCCCTCGACCTCGACTAAGCACACGCGGCAGCCGCCGATTTCGTTTAAATCGCGCAGGTAGCACAGGGTGGGAATCTGAATGCCGGCGGACTTGGCCGCATCTAGGATCGTGGTGTGCTCGGGCACCACGACCTCGCAGTTATCGATAATGATCTTGACCATGTTGTGCGCTCCGTTTTCGCTGTTGTCGCCGACGGTGGTTTTGTTGAGCTCTACCATTCCAGGTTCCTCCCTCCGCGGAACGCGCCAAAGCCAAAGTGGTCGCAACGCAGGCAACGACTCGCCTCTTGGCGTGCCTCCTGCTCGGTGAAACCCTGCTCGACCAGATCCCAATCGTGAATACGCTCGCCGGCCTCGCGCTCGCCCAGCTCGCAGCGGCCGCACTCATGCTTGCCCTTAAACTGGACGGTCGGCAGCTCGACCTCGAGCTTGATCTTGTGGTCAAAGCCCAGGTAGCGGTCGATATTTGCCGAAGCCACGCGGCCGGCGTTGATGGCACGGATGACGGTGGCGGGACCGGTCTGGCAGTCACCGCCGCTAAAGAGGCCATCGAAGTTGGGCACGGCGCCATCCGAATCGGTGACCACGCAGCCCCACTTACAAGCGATGCCCATGTCCTCAAACGGCTTGGAATCGATGTCCTGGCCAATGGCCACAAAAACGCGCTCGCAGGGAATGACGCGCTCGGGCGTGGCGGCGGCACGCGGGGCCGGACGCCCACGACGGGGCTCGCCGATAATCTGCGGCTGCACGCGCAGGCCGCTCACGCGACCATCTTCGCCCGTCTCGATGGCGAGCGGCGCCGTCAGCTCCAGCACCTCGCAACCCTCGGCCTGGGCGCCGGCGATCTCGGCGTCCTGGGCCGTCATATCGCAGATGCGACGGCGGTAGACGATGCTCACCTTTTCGGCACCGCAGCGCACGGCGGAGCGCGCCACGTCCATGGCCACGTTGCCGCCGCCGATGACGCACACGCGCTGGCCGCTCAGGTCGGGCAGCTCGTCGTCGCCGATGGCGCGCAGCATCTTGACGGCCGACTCCACGCCGGGCGCCTCTTCGCCCGGAAGGCCGAGCTTCTTGTCGCTGTGAGCACCGATGGCCAGGTAGACGGCATCGAACTCGTCGCGAAGACGGGCGAGCTCATCGCCGTTCACGGAGTGGTCGAGTTCTACATCGATGCCGGCGCTCAAGATCCAGTCAACCTCGGCCTGCAGGCGCTCGCGCGGCAGGCGATAACTGGGGATGCCGTAGCGCAGCATACCGCCCAAGTGGTGGCGCTGCTCAAAAATGGTCACCTTGTGGCCCATCACGGCCAGGTAGTAGGCGCAGGAAAGACCGGCCGGGCCGCCGCCGATCACGGCGACGCGCTTGCCGGTGTTGTCCACCACATGCGGCTTGTGGTCGTTGAGGTCGCTATGCTCAACGGCAAAACGCTTGAGAGCGAGGATGTTCATGGGGTCGTCGACCATGCCGCGGCGGCAGTGCATCTCGCAGGGATGCTCGCACACCAGGCCGCAGACGAGCGGCAGCGGGTTGTTCTTGCGGATGACCTTGACGGCGTCGGCATAACGGCCCGCCTCGACCAGCGAGATGTAGCCGGGAATGTCGACGTGCGCCGGGCAGCCCGAAACGCACGGGACGCGCGCCTCGCGGTCAAAGCCACAGGAGTGCTCGCGAATGTGGTGCTCAAAATCGTCGCGGAAGCCGCGAATGGCGGTGAGCGCCATGGCGCCGGCCTCGTAGCCGATAGCGCAGTCGCTCGAAAGATAGATGGTGCGGGCGGTGCGCTCGATCAGGTTGAGCGTGGACTCGTCGGCGCGCCCTTCGAGCACATCGGCGAGCAGGTCGCTCAGCGCGCTCAGGCCCACACGGCAGGGCGTGCACTTGCCGCAGCTCTGGGTGGAGCACAGATTGACGAGCGCCGCCGTAAACTCAACGGGACACGGGGCGAGCGAACTCACCGCCAGACGACGTCCGAGCGCATCGTGCAGGTCGTCCATGACGGCCTGAGCGTGGCTGCGTTCCATTACGTGCAGTCGTGCCATAAAGATCCCCTCTCACATGGCAGCCCGGAGGCGAGGCCGGGCGAAATTGCTACACGCACAACACTGACCTAAAAAGTTGTTAGGTCTCCACGCAGTTCGGCAGGCGGTATGAAACGTCGTCCCCAGCGGTGAAAACGAACATTTCCGCAGATAAATGCCATATTTGATAAAACGCGTTACCAAATGACAATGCCCCGCCCGCGCACAACACGCGGACGGGGCATTGCTCCAGGCATGCGGTCAGCGACCCTGTTGCTTTTACTTAAGCTCGGGCCAGAAGTCCTTGTTGGCCTCGATCATGTCGTCGAGAACTTCCTTGGCGACCTTCATCGAAGGCACGGTCTTGTTGAGGGTAAAGGCCTTGAGTGCCTTCTCGTACGAACCCTCGATCGTAGCCTCGACCACGAGCTTCTCGGAGTTCAGCTGCTGCATCATAAGACCCTGCTGGAACAGCGGAATGTTGTCGCGGCTGATGACCTCGGGGCCGTTCTTGCCAATGTAGGCAGGCAGCTCGACCATAGCGTCGTAGGGCATGTTGGGGATAGCGCCCTTGTTCTCGCAAATGACCAGGAAGCGCTGCTTGGTGTCGTTCTTCAGAGCGATGGCCAGATCGGCAATCCAGTCGCCGTGGCTGCCCGCATAGAACGTGCTCTCGTCGATCTCGCCCGTCTTCTCGTAATGGTCGATGCCGTCGAAGAGGTTCTTCTCGCGCGTCTCCTCAACCTCGTTGGCACGGGTGCGCTCGGGGTTGGAATGCTCGACGAACTCCTTCTGCTGCAGGTAGTAGTTCAGATACGTGTTAGGCAGGTACTCCGGGAAGCACTCCATGATCTCGTACTCGCCCTTCCAGACGTAGTACCAGCTGCCCTTGGTGTGGCGGTTCTGCTCGGGGTGCTCGTCGGTGGCCTCCTCGGGCTTCTTTGCCATGAGCGAGCCCATGCCCTTGAGGTAGGAGTCGGGCAGCAGAATCTGGTGCTCCTTGATGTACTCGCGCAGCTGCGGGAGCACCTCCTCGCCCTTGTGGCGAATCGAGGTGAACCAACCAAAGTGGTTGAGGCCAAAGTAATCGTACTCGACGTCCTTCTTGTCGATATCGAGTGCGGCGCAAACCACGTCGATAATCGCGATCGGCATGTCGCAGATGTTGATGATGCGAGCGTTGGGACGCAGCACGCGGCAGCCCTCAGACACGATGGCAGCGGGGTTGGAGTAGTTGAGAATCCAGTAGTCCTTCTTGGCGTACTTCTCAACGTCATCGATCAGCTCGACCATGGGGAAGATGGTGCGCATGCCGTAGGCAAGGCCGCCGCAACCGCAAGTCTCCTGACCCACGCAGCCGTGACGCAGCGGAATCTTCTCGTCCTGCTCGCGCATGGCGTAGCCGCCCACGCGCATCTGGGCAAACACGAAGCTCGCGTCGGTAAAAGCCGTCTTTTTGTCGGTGGTCACCGTGAGCTTGATGTCCAGGCCGAGGTCCTCGTGCAAAATCCAGTCCACGAGCACGCCGATCTTGCGCTGGCGCTCCTCGTTGATGTCGTACAGGCGAATCTCGTCAACGTCGAGCTCGTCCTTGCGCAGGGCGATGGACTTGACGATGCCGGGGGTAAAGGTGGATCCGCCACCACACAGAGTAATGATCATTGTTTACTGCTCCTTCTCAATTGCGTTTTCGACCTTGTCGCGCATCTCGGCGACCTTCATGCCAAAGATGATCTGGATATTGTTGCCGTTGCGGTTGATGCCGCTGTTGGGCACGTGGTTGATGAGGCTCTCATCGATGAGGTCCGGGTTCTTAACGTTCACGCGAAGACGCGTAAAGCAGTTCTCGAGCTCCTCGATGTTGTCCTTGCCGCCAAGACCTGCGACCAGGTCGGCAATACCTGCATCGACGCCCTCTGCGGGAGCTGCGGCAACAGCGCCCTGCTTCACCGCGACAGACGCGGCGGCCTCGCCCTCGGCAACGGACTCGGCGAGCTCGGACTCCTCCTCGCGGCCAGGCGTGTGGAGGTTGAGCTTCTTAATAAGGAAGGTGAAGAGGAAGAAGTACAGAGCGGCGTTGACGACTCCAAGCACCAGCATAACCGGCCAGTTGGTCTTGTCGACACCGAGGACCAGGTTGGAAACCACGATGTTGATGATACCGCCTGCAGTCGAAGCGGGCACGGAGAGGACCTTGAGCAGAACCAGGAAGATGCCGGAAAGAACCGAGTGAACGACAAAGAGCACGGGAGCGGCAAAGACAAAGAGGAAGTCCATGGGCTCGGTGACACAGGAGAGCACGGCGGTGATGATCAGCGGGATGATAACGGCCTTGGTCTTATCCTTGTTCCCCTTGTAAGCGGTGAAGATAAAGGCGAGACCGATACCGATGTAGGGCCACAGGTTGTTGAAGGTGTAGCTGTTGAAGTAGGTGCTATCGGAGAAGGGCTGGCCCGTCATCGCCATCTCGGCAACACGGATGGGATAGGCGCCGGCGATAACCTGATCACCCAGCGTAAGGGTGCCGCCCACATCGGAGAACTGGAACGGGGTGTAGATGAGGTGGTGCAGGCCGGTGGGAACGAGCAGCTTGTTGAGCATGCCGTAGATAAACAGACCGATGTTGCCCGACTCCTTAATGATGCCGGCAACGGAGGAGATGGCGCCCTGAACCGGAGGCCAAACGATGCAGAAGCCAGCGCCCATGATCCAGGAGATGATGATCATGATCAGGAACGGGAAGCGAACGCCCGAGAACATCGAAAGGGCAATGGGGAACTGCTTGTTCGAGTACTTGTTGAACACGGCACCGGTGATGCAACCAAGAATGATGCCGCCAAACACGCCGGTATCGAGGACCTGAATGCCCATAACGGTGGCCTGGCCGGTTCCGGTAAGGCCGAGCATGCCGCTCGCTTCGGCAAGAGAACCGGTGGCGTTGAGCACGATGTTATTAGCCTGCAGGAACAGGAAGAACGACATCAGGGCGATCAGCGAAGCATGGCCCTTGTTCTTCTTTGCCATGGCGCCGGCGATGCCCACGCAGAACAGAATCGAAAGGTTGTTGATGATAAACATCAGCGACTGATAGACAACGGCGCCCACAAGCTGGAACGGACCGGAGCCCAGCACAGGGATCACGGCGCAGATGGTCTTGTTGGTCAGAATAATGCCCACGATGAGCAGAATGCCGGCAACCGAGAGATACATCATCGGCTGAACGATCGACTTCGCGAACACCTCCAACGGCGCTTTGAAATTGAACTTCTTTTTTGCGGTCATAGCGGTACTCCCCTTCCTTTTCCGCAAATTAAGACAGATGTGCCCTGGACAAGACCGTGAGCCTTGCCTTATATCAATCGATGTGTGGGCACGTTATGCCTAGAGACCAGGTTCTCCAAGCAGGTTAACAATGTGATATGCGAGATAACTCTTCTCGGCATCGGTAACGACAACGTTATAGGTAGACGCTAAGTGGTCGGCAATTGACTCCGCGCACGAGAACGCCCTCGGATACGCCGTTTCATCGATACGGAACAGCGCGTCGCCATTGACCTGTCCCGCCGCGGGATCGAGCGCTCGCTGCGCAAAAAACTGCAGATGGCGAACGAAACGCTCGTACGGCAACGAGGTGACGTCAAGGGTCGTGGCATAGTGCTCGGAAACAATCGCGAGCACGTCGCGAACAAGCTGGACCGAAACAATCAGACGGTCAGAGCGCTGCGGCATGGTGGCGTTGACGATATGCAAGGTGATGAAGCCCTGCTCCTCCTCGCTCATCTCGATGCCCAGATAATCCTTGATAATCTGAAGGGCACGGCCCGCAAGCGCATACTCCTTGCGATAGAACTGCTGGATCTCGAGCAGCAACGGATTCTCGCAGGGGACGCCCTTGCGCTCGCGCTCCAAAGCAAGACTGATATGGTCTGCGAGAGCGATGAGGATCTTGTCGTTGATGTCGACATTGAGCTCTCGACGAAGCATCTGAACGATGTCCTCGGAAATCACGAGGTTGACGGTGGGGATGGACTCCAAAAGATGTGCCAAGCGGTCAATCGTGCGCGAATCCTGAGAAGTTCCCTCCTGCAACGCGTAGGTCTTTTCGACTGACGCCTCGTCGATGGCATCGCCGGCATGGCGGCCAAAGCAGAGACCTCGACCGATGACGATGAGCTCGGAGCTATCGTCCGAAGTGACCATTGCGACATTGTTGTTGAAAACTCGCTTGATAACCACGGCACCCACCACAAGAATTTACTCGGAAAGCCAGACGACAGGCTCTTTAACAGCAACAGGGCCGGAAGCATGCTCACGAAGAGTCGAGTTCTCCGAGCGCTCGCACACGATAACGAAGACCGTGGGATCAAAGCCGGCGGCGCGAACCGCGTCGAAATCGACCTCGACGAGGGGCTGGCCCGCGTCGACATGGTCACCCTGGGCAACAAGCGCATGGAATCCCTTGCCCTCAAGCTTAACAGTATCGATTCCGATATGCAGCATCACCTGAGCAGAGCTGTCGTCGGACATGATGCCCAGCGCGTGCTCAGTCGGAAACAGCGCCGCGACGGTACCGGAAACAGGAGCGCACACCGTTCCCTCTTGGGGAACCACGGCAACGCCATCGCCCACCGCACGGCTGCTAAAAGCGGGATCATTGGTATTTTCCAGATGAACAAGCTCGCCGGAAAACGGGAGCGAGGATTTCGAACTCGGAAGCTGCAGTCTTCTGCTCATCCGAACCGCCCATCAGGCGAGAAAAGAAACCCATGGTGGCATGTCCCTTCATAAATATAGCCCAACCAAAATCAATCGAATGCGCCCATTGAGACGCGCGCGATCAAAGACTTTGGTTAGGCCCACGTCCGAGGGGACTCGGTAACCTTCCGCATTTCTTTTTACGGGGGTTATTGTAGACAAGCCCAAAGCCGGAACAATCATTATGACCGGCGAACGGTATTTTTTCTCCGATAAACGGTATTTAGGCGGCACTTAGGGACGTTCCTTTCCCGCCGGCACCCAGGGGCACTCCTTGCAGCAATTTCGCATGCGTTAGATGAAGAGCTCGCATTCCTTCCGCACGACGCAAGCCTTGCTCAGCATCTGGGAAACAGCGGATAGCTTGTTGGGATCAAGCTTGCGAGCGCCTCGCGGGCATACGGCGATGCAGCGCATGCAGGAGATGCACGCCTCGTCAGCTGCTCGCTTGGGGTCGCCCTTGTCGATAGCACAAACGGGACACGCCGCGGCGCATGCACTGCAGGAGACGCATTCCTCTGTTGCCTCGGGTGCCATACGGCGACCTCCAGCTTGTTTATAAGGACGATTGCCGGGGATAGAGGGCTCGGACGCATCCTCAGCCAACAGCTTTTGCTGAATTTGCTGCGCAAACTCTGCGAGCTGCGCCGCATCCTGCGCATCCGGTCGCCCAGCAGCAAACTGACGAGCAACGGAATGCTCAGCAATAGCAGAAACAGCTGCAACCACCCTAAATCCGGCGCGCTTCGCAACGTCCTCCAGCTCTACGAGCGTGTCCTCAAACGCGCGGTTTCCGTATACACAAACCAAAACAGCCCGAGCCCCGTTGCCGCGCACCATGCCCAACCGGTCAGCCACCACAGCCGGGATTCTACCGGCATACGCCGGCACAGAGATTACGGCCACGTCGTCCTCAGCCATCGAGACAGCGCTGAGATCTAGCCCGCTATCGGTCAGATCGACGGTAACGGTATTATTGTCCAGCGCCCCGGCCACAAGGCCAGACACCTTCCGCGTTCCACCCGTCGGACTAAACACAATTTCGAATACGCTCATCGAGGCACCCTCTCCCTACGCCTGGCAACGCGTCAAGCCGTTTTCACATTCAGACAGAGTATACGGCGCATGGGGGGGGGAGCTCCCCGTTTTGGTGCGCCAGGCACCCCAATGCACCCACCCTACGCTGTCTGCCTCTTCGTTTTGTATAAATTACGGTACAGATTGTATATATTTACGGGATACCGCCGCGTTCTCCTGAGGTACCCCATCCTGGCCCGTGCAAAAAACGGAGTATTCTGCAACGTGACCGCGCCAGCACCGCCGCGGGTGGGCAAAACTGTAGGGCGCCGTATCATTCTAAGTCCCGACATGGCGAGAATGACGCGCCCCCTGCTCCGGAAAACGGCGAAATCTGACTCGGAACGCTCGCTAGGGATATCCGAAGGCCACCGTTGGCGACGTCGAATCATATGCAGACAGCTCGAACTGCAGAATACTCCAAAAAATGCACGGCGCACCCCATAGGACCCATTGCTGCATGGCAGGAAACAAGCCCACGGCATCCTCTAGATGCATTCCCGAGGAAATCACATTTGAACTAGCGATCGGATACGGCAAACAAAAGGGCCCCGAACGTAGTTGCTCGGGGCCCTTGGTTCACCTCGCTCTAGCGGGCGATGCGTATGTTATTTGCGCTTGCCGCCGCCGTCGCCGGGGCGACGGGAGCTGCCACCGCGCTTGCCGCCACGGCTGTTGCCGTAGCTGCCACGGTTATCGCGACCGCCGGCACGGCCGCCACGGGAGCCGGCCTGGTTGCCGCCACGACCACCACGATAGCCGCCGCGACGCTCTTCGCGGGTATCGTCGTAGTTGCGCCAGTCATCGCGACGATCGCGGCTGGCACGCGGGTCACGACGATCGCGTGACTCGTTAGAACGACCAGCGCCGCCGCGGCCGCCATTGCTGCGAGCGCCCTCGCGACGCTCGCCGCCGCGGCTACCGCGCTCTTCAAAGCGCTTGCCGCCGCGGGACTCACCGCCACGGGCACCTCGCTCACCGCGACCCTCGCCGCCGCGACGCTCATCACGGCCACTGCGCTCATCATCACGACCGGAACGACGGCGGTCGCCCGCACCGCGCTTGCCGCCGCGCGAACCACGGCCCTCGTCCTCGCGCTCAACACGGCGACGACCGCCGCGGTCCTCGTCCTCGCGGCGACGACGATGTGCCTCGCCCTGGAACTGCTTGGCACGACGCTCGGCACGGTTGCCGCGCGGGGCCTGCTCGGCAGCACCGCCGCGCTCCTCGGCAGCCACCTCGCGGGCCACGCTCTCCACGGCCTCGTCCACGCGAGCCTGAACGCCCTCGCGCACGCGGGTCTTGCCGCCGCGCTTGGGACGGCTCGGACGCTCGCCGTCGCCACGGCGCTCGTCGCGGCCGCGGTTGGAACGACCGGCCACATCGCCGTAATCGTCGCCGTTGCGCTTGCCGTCGCGACGCGCCTGCTCGAGCTTCTTCTTGCTCTTGGACTTGCCGCGCTTGGTCTTCTTCTTCACCTTAAAGGCCGCAGGGTCGCGCTCGGGATCAACCGCGGGCGGGTTGGGACCCACATGCAGGTCGCCGGCCTCGTAGATGTCGGCCGTCTTGTCCATGAGCTTCTCGATCTCGTAGAACTCATCGACATCCTGCTCGGTCACAAACGTGATGGCCCAGCCCAGCTCGCCGGCGCGGCCCGTGCGGCCAATGCGGTGGATGTAGTCGGTCGGCTCGGCCGGCACGTCAAAGTTCACGACGTAGCGCACGTCGCTAATGTCGATGCCGCGAGCGAGGACATCGGTTGCCACCAGCACGTCAACGGTGCCATCGCGGAAGGCCGAAAGCGCGCGCTCGCGCTGGGCCTGGCTGCGGTTGCCGTGGATCGCGGCGGCCTTGATGCCCTTGCGCTCCAGACGACGGCAGCAGCTGTCGGCACGGTGCTTGGTGCGCATAAAGACGATAGTGCGCTCCGGGCCCTCCTTTTTGAGGAACTCGGGCAGCAGGTTGTTCTTGGCCTCGATGGACACCGGGAACACAAACTGGTCGACGGTGTCGGCGGTCGACGTGGCCGGCGCGATCTCCACGCGGGCCGGATCGCTCACCAGATCGGCGATCTCGCCCACGGCCTCCTCGTCGAGGGTCGCCGAGAACAGCAGCGTCTGGCGCTCGGCCGGCGTCTCGCGCACGATGCGGCGGACGGCGGGCAAAAAGCCCATGTCGAGCATGCGGTCGGCCTCGTCGAGCACCAGCACCTTGACCTCGTCCAGGTGGCAGGCGCCCTGCTCGATCAGATCGACCAGACGGCCCGGCGTGGCGACCAGGATGTCGCAGCCGTACTTGAGGGCCGCGGTCTGGGGCTTGTAGCTCACGCCGCCCACGACGGTCACGGCGACATGGCCGGTGACGTCGGCAATCTTGCTCGCAACCTCGTCGATCTGCTGGGCGAGCTCACGCGTGGGGGTGATGACGAGCATCACGGGACCGCGACCGTTGCCTTCGGGCTTCTTGGCGCCGCGACGACGGTTGCGGCCGCCGCGCTCGCGCACGGGCTTGGGCGGAGCGATGTGCTCCAGGTTGTTCATGGTCGGCAGCAAGAAGGCAGCCGTCTTGCCGGTGCCGGTCTGAGCGGCGGCAAGCAGGTCGCGGCCCTCGAGCACCACGGGGATCGAGCCGGCCTGCACGGGCGTGGGCGCCGTGTAGCCCAGGTTCTCGATAGCACGAAGCATCTCGTCCGAAAGACCCAGCTCGTCAAAGGCGGGCAGGCTCTCGGTAGCGGACTCGACGGCCTGGGCAGCATTGGCCTCATCGGCCGCATCGAAGGCAGCCTGGGTCATGGCCTCGCGGGCCTCGTCCAGGATCTCGGCGTCGGTGACGTCGGATACAGAATTACGCATATGTTGTTGTTCCTTATCTGCACGCGCAATGGGCACGGCATGCGGCCGCGCGGGCGTGCTTGGTAGTGCGCTAATACATACAAAAACGGGTGCGCACAGAGAGGACGTTGCTCAGCACGCTGGCGATCGCTTTGGCAGCCCTATCACGCGCCGTCCAGACGCAGCAGCTCTAAGCGATGGAGCAGATTCGCCGCCGGTTAGTATACCCGTGCTTCGCATGCCCCCACGTAAACCACAGATGACGGAGCGGACGAGGCGGGCCTGGGCCGATTGTCTCAATCTGTAACAGTTACGAGACAAAACCGGGTCTACACGTTACAGATTGAGACGAACTCAAACATCGCAAAACATAATCTCGATCTGTAACAGTTAGAGGTCATTTTCCCCGCTAGATGTTACAGATCGAGATGTTTGACATGAGCTGCCAACGATTGAGCAGCCACCCGCATCTGTAGCGAAATGTCATACATTTTCATCCCCACTGGACACCCCCAGGGGGTATGGGTGTATAGTATCGGCAGGTTAACAATTCCAACACCGAACTGCAGAAAGGAGAAACCATGGCTCAAGATAAGTTCGACGTGGGCGGCATGACATGCGCCGCCTGCCAGGCGCATGTGGATCGCGCCGTGAGCAAACTCGACGGCGTCCAAAGCGTCGCGGTCAACCTGCTCGCCGGTTCCATGATGGTCGACTACGACCCCGCGCAGGTCACCTCCGACGACATCTGCACCGCTGTCGACCGCGCGGGCTACTCGGCCTCGCCCATCAGCACGGGCACCGACGCTGTCCAAAGCGGAAGTGCGCAAGCCAGGTCCGGCGCCGCGCATATGGAGTCGCCGACCAAAAAGTTGGAGGCCGCCGCCTCTGCCATGCGCACCCGCCTCATCGTCTCGATCATCTTCCTCATCCCGCTGTTCTACATAGGCATGGGGCACATGCTCGGTTGGCCACTGCCCGGCGTCTTCACCGACCATGCCCACAGCATGACGCTCGCCCTCACCGAGCTCGTCCTGCTCATCCCCATCGTCTATGTCAACGACGCGTACTTTATCAATGGGTTTAAATCGCTCGCGCACGGCGCGCCTATCATGGACGCCCTCATCGCCGTGGGCGCCACCGCGTCCATCGCCTGGTCGCTCTACGCCATGTTCATCATGGCCGACCAGCTAGCCGCAGGTCAGGTGCACGAGGCCATGATGACGAGCATGGACAACCTATATTTTGAGAGCGCCGGCACCATCCTGTCGCTCGTCACCGTGGGCAAATACCTCGAGACGCGCAGCAAGTCCAAAACCGGCGGCGCTATCGAGGCGCTCATCGACTTAGCACCCAAGACCGCGACCGTCGTGGCCGAGGACGGTATCGAGGCCACCGTCGACGTCGATGCCATTCTGCCCGGCCAGGTGCTGCGTGTGCGCCCCGGCGAGTCCATCCCCGTTGACGGCGTGGTGCTCGATGGCAGCTCGGCCGTGGACGAAAGCGCGCTCACCGGCGAATCCATTCCCGTGGAGAAGACCGCCGGCGACACTGTCAATGCGGCCACGGTCAACCGCACGGGCTCGTTTACCTTCCGCGCCACGCGTGTGGGCGCCGATACGTCGCTCGCCAAGATTATCCAGCTCGTCGAGGACGCCAACGCTACCAAGGCGCCCATCGCCCGCATGGCCGACAAGGTCGCCGGCGTGTTCGTGCCCGTGGTGTTCGTGATTTCGGCCGCAACCTTTGCGGTGTGGATGGCACTGACCGGCAGCATAAACGAGGCGCTCACCTCCGCCGTGGCCGTGCTGGTGATCAGCTGTCCGTGCGCACTGGGTCTGGCCACGCCCGTCGCCATTATGGTGGGCACCGGCAAGGGCGCCGAAATGGGCATTCTGTTTAAGAGCGCCGAGGCGCTAGAGAACCTGCGCAGCGTGGGCGCCGTGGTGCTCGATAAGACGGGCACCGTCACCCGAGGCAAGCCGGCCGTGACCGATATCGTGGTTGCCGCACGTGCCGACGGCTCGCCCACCATGAGCGAAAAGGCGCTGCTCAAGCTGGCCGCCGCGTTGGAGCGCTCGAGCGAGCACCCGCTGGCCGAGGCGATTATGGCCGAGTGCGAGTCACGCGGAATCGTCGCGCGCATGGTCGAGGACTTTGCTGCCGTGCCCGGTCGTGGCGTTACGGCACGCGAGGGGCAAAACGCCATTGCCGCTGGTAACGTGTGCCTGATGAACGAGTTGGGCGTTACCGTGCCCGCGGGTCTTGCCGAGCAATTTGCTGCCGAAGGCAAGACGCCGCTGTTCTTTGCCAAGAACGGCGAGCTTGCCGGCACCATTGCCGTGGCTGACGAGGTCAAGGAGACGAGCGCCGAGGCCATCGCCGCGCTCCGCAAGCTCGGCGTCGACGTGCGCATGCTCACCGGCGACAACCGCGTCACTGCCGAAGCAATCGCCCACCGTGTGGGACTCGACCGTGCGCAGGTCATCGCCGACGTCCTGCCCGCCGACAAGGAACGCCACGTGCGCGAACTGCAGGATGCGGGCAGCAAGGTCGCCATGGTGGGCGACGGCATCAACGACTCCCCCGCCCTGGCGCGCGCCGACGTGGGCCTTGCCATTGGCACCGGCGCCGACATCGCCAAGGAGGGCGCCGACGTGGTACTCATGCGCAGCGACCTCATGGACGTCGCCCGCGCCATCGAGCTTTCGCGCGCCACGATCCGCAACATCAAGCAGGACCTGTTCTGGGCGCTGTTCTACAACGGCATCGGCATTCCGCTGGCGGCGGGCGTGTTCTTCCCGCTCACCGGATGGCAGCTCTCGCCGATGTTTGGCGCTGCGGCCATGAGCCTGTCGAGCGTGTGCGTCGTAAGCAACGCTCTACGCCTGCGAACCTTTAAGCCGAAAGTGGCAAAATAGGCTCACCATTAAGTCCATTTAGAACGGGTTTTCCAGGTGCCCGAGATTGACCTGAAAGAGGAGCGACGCGTACTTTGGTACGCGAGCGACGGCTTGAAGGTCAAGGTCGGGTGCCTGGGAAAGCCGACATAACAGAGAGGAATACCCATGCGTTACACGATTAAGACTTCCGGCCTCATGTGCGGCCACTGCGACGCTACTGTCGAGACCGCGCTGCTCAACGTAGCCGGCGTGACCGATGCCGACGCCGATCACGAGACCCAGACCGTCCAGGTGGAGTGCGCCGACACTGTGACCGCTGAGCAGCTCGCTGCCGCCGTCGAGGGCGCCGGCGAGAAGTTCCACGCCCTGTCCGTGACCGCCGCGTAACGACCCGCACGTACCCCCCCCCCGACCAGAAACGAGGACCCGCCATGATGGCAGACCACAAATCGGTGACCCGCATGCTCAAGACGGCACGCGGCCAGATCGACGGCATCTTGCGGATGGTCGAGGAGGACCGTTATTGCGTCGATATCTCCACACAGCTCATGGCCACACAGGCGCTCCTCGCGCGCATTAACGCCGACGTGCTCAAGGCGCATATCGAGGGCTGCGTGACTTCGGCAATCGAATCGGGCGACGAAGACCTCAAAGCCGCCAAGCTCGCCGAGATCGAACGCGTCGTCGACAAGCTCTCCAAGTAATTGGGGACATTGGGGGCAGACTTCTTTTGCACCACCTTGGTGTAGATTAACCTGTCCCCCTTGCTCTAAATCGGGTATAAAGGCGTGCGGTATATCGAACGAAAGGCAATTCGCATGAATGACTTTATGAAGGGCCGCAATGGCGCCGACGAGCTCACCATCGTGATGGGCTTTGCCGGCATCGCCATCGCAATGATTGGATCGCTCGCCCGTGTCCAGTGGCTCAGCTGGATCGCCATCGCCGTGATCGTGCTCGGCGTGCTGCGTGGCCTGTCCAAGAATATCGACGCACGTCGCAAGGAGAACGCGGCCTTTGTCGCCGCGACCGCGAACGTCCCCGGCTTGGGCAAATTCGTCGCCAGTTTGGGCGGCGGCGCTGCGGTGGCCAACGCCTCGCGCGCAGCCGGAACGAGCAAGGAAGACTTTGAGCGTGCCAGGCGCACGGCCAAGAAGATGTGGAAGGGCCGCAAGACCACGGCATACCTCAAGTGCCCTAACTGCGGCCAGATGCTCTCCGTCCCCAAGGGCAAAGGCAAGATCCGCGTCACCTGCCCCAAGTGCCACGCCAAGATGGAAACCCGCTCCTAGCGCCCGCACGCGGGACAAATTAATCAGGTTTGTTTGTCCCAAATCTTAAGTATTTGTTCGATAAAAAAGCCGAGGCCTCGTGTTGAGACCTCGGCTTTTTGTATGCGGCAACGGAGCTGTCCCTTTGACTCGTCTACGCCACACCGTCGCGGGCAAGCTCCTCGGCCAACGCCTCGGCAGGCATGGCCATAATCGCGTCGAGCTCGGCGTCCACCTCGGGAATACGCTTCACCTTGAGTTTGCGCACCAGATCACCACGGCACATCACGTACGTCGGCTCACGCAGTGCGCACAGATCATCGAGCGGGTTCTTGCGCGTTACCAAGATATCGGCAGCCTTGCCGCACTCGATCGTACCGGTCTCGCCGCCCAGCCCCAGCAGCTCGGCATTGATCTGCGTAGCCGTATGCAGCGCAAAGGCGTTGCTCACGCCCACGTACTTGGCAAAATAGGCAACCTCACGCCACATGTCGTACTGCGTCACAAACGGGCAGCTCGAGTCCGTGCCCAGGCCCACCTTAACGCCAGCTTCCAGTGCGGCACGGGCGCTCTCGATGATGCCCGAACACACAATGTCGCCGTTCTTCTTTTGCGTGTCGGTCGAATGGGTCTTCTCCGGATCGAGCAGCACAAACGGCAGCGCGGGGCTGATAGTGCAGGTAACGCTGGGCGCACGCCCCTCAAGCTGCGTGCCCGCGGCGCCGCGGTACAGTTCCAAGATCTCGGGAGTCATCGGGGCACCGTGCTCGATCGTATCGACGCCGGCCTCAAGCGCGGCCTTCACGCCCTCGGTGCTCTCGACATGAGCCATAACCGGCAGGCCCACCTCGTGCGCAGCCTTGCACGCCGCCGCGGCAACCTCGACCGACATGCGCAGCACGCCCGGCTCACCTACTTCGGTCGCGTCGAACACGCCGCCCGTCACGAACAGCTTGATGACGTCGGCACCGCGCGCATACAAGTCACGCACTTGTTCGGCCGCCTCATCGGGGGTATCGGCGACCTGCGCGAACAGCCCCGCACCGTGACCGCCCGGCACCGTGACACCCGTTCCCGGCGCCACCAGACGCGGACCCTGATACTTGCCGGCGTCGATAGCGTTGCGCACGGCAATATCGGCAAACAGCGGGTCACCCGCACCGCGCACCGTGGTCACGCCGCTTGCCAACTGCTGCTGGGCGCTGCCTTTGAGGATGTGGCGGACGATGGCGCGGCCCACGGGATTATCGAGCTTCTTCATAAGTGCGCCCGCATCGCCGGCCGAGACAGGCTTGCCCGAGCCGCACAGGTGCACATGCATATTGATGAGGCCGGGCATGAGGTACGCGCCGGCCAGGTCGATGACCTCGGCACCTGCAGGCGCCTGCGCCACAGCACTCGGCCCCACCCACGTGATGACACCGCGCTCAACGGCCACGGCCATATCGGGTTGCGGCTCCATATGCTCCGAGCCATCCAGAATGGTCGCATTGATAAACAACGTAGAACGATCGGCAGACGCCATATCGAGCTCCTCCCCCTCAGAAAACTTGAACATCTGTCCATTGTTATCCAGTGCAGCCCGATTGCCACAGACATATCGGTTAACGGAGGAAAGAGGGGATGTGGGGGACGGAATACGTTGCAGTCCCACCCCAGCGACACCAGGGAAATGTCTCGATCTGTAACAGGTACAGGGTTATTAGGCCCTTGATTTTACAGATCGAGACATTCGGTCGACGTTTCACCGGCTTGTCTCGATCTGTAACAATTACGAGCTCAAACAGCCTCTAAACGTTACAGATCGAGACAAAACCTCTCAGCGCCCATACCACTGGCATCTCCACTCCTCAGCCAATTCAGCCTGCCGAGGAATACCAGCCAGCCTCATTTTCTCGACCAGCTTCCCCGGGTCTTTGAGTTCGTTAAACGTAAACCGAAGCACCTTATGCCCGAGCATTGTCAGATGAGATTCCCGCTGACGCTCTGTCACGAATGGGTCGACCGACTCCCGACCCTCGCCGTTCTGCAAGGTATACTTCCCCTTTCCGTCGAGCTCGCCGATGACACATGTTCCGTCCTCGAGCCGCCAAAAATAGTCGACACGAAACACTTGGCTCGGATCGAGCGGGTCGCGAAACTCCACCTGCAACTCTGGCACCGGAAAACCGCATGCAATAAAGAACGCCCGAAAACGAGACTCGCCGCCGTTTTCGGACAGCCCGTCCGCATACGACGCGATCACCTGCGCTCTGCGATACCCTCGTCTGCCCTCGCAATCGGAGCGGAGGCGCTCGCACAGACCATCGTGCGATACGCCTCTTGCCCTCAATGCAGAATCGGCAATCGCCAACCCGTACGAAAACGGCGCGCGCAGCAGGCAATCCTCCACCGTGCGCCAAAACGACGTCACCTGCACGCCGTCAACTTGTTCAAGTGCGCCCGCCGCTTGCGGACGCAACAGCCGACATCCTGCGCTCAGCGGCACCGAGCAACCTGTCTTAACAAGATATCGTGACCCAAGCAGATCATTCGGCACCTCCAGACCCCACAAAAGCGCCGCGTCATAGCCCCAAAACGCCCAATCGGGATGAAATTCCGCAAGCCCTTTGATGGTCCGCAGTGCTCGCTCCGCCGGTGTCAACGTATCCCAATCATGTTGAAAACAGAACAGATACGACTCGGGCTCCGCGATATCGTCGGTTCCGACATGGCGTCGCAGCCACATGAGCTCGGCATTGTCATGCGTTGCGAGCAGTGCACCTTGCTCGGTCGCCTCCGTGAGCCGCGCGAGCATCCTGTTCCGCGCCAACGTGTTGCGAGTCGTATGCTTGTGTTTGAAAACGGTATTAGACACTTCCATCACCACATCGGACAACTGGACCATCGTCACCGTTGCCGCCGCCGACAAACGTCTCGATCTGTAACAAGAAGACCGATTTTTGTACTGTAGATGTTACAGATTGAGACATTCCCCCCAGCCAGGTGCCAAACGTCTCGATCTGTACCAGTAAGACGTTCTCCAGGCCCCTAAACGTTACAGATTTAGACAAACCAGCGGCGCCCAAGCATTCGTCTCGATCTGTAACAGATAGACTGGTTTTTGTCCCCAAACGTTACAGATCGAGACAAAAGGGCAGAAGGCAAGGCAGGCGACAACCGCCCATCCTCTACCCCCATTCCTGTTCGTAGATGTTGAGGGACTTTACGTACCGCCCCTGGGCGCCCATGATGTCGCGGACCAGACGCAAGAAGAAGCTGATGCACGAGGTGTCAAAGCCGTCCTGCAGATCCTCGGGATGCACCGCACCCGGTCCGTCGACCGCCGTGTCGTTCAGGCGCGCGATGTCATACAGGTAGAGCTGTCCCGCCGTAAGCCAGACATCGTCGACGCAGGCGAGGCGCACCGCAATCGCGCCGTCGTTCCAATGCTCCTTCTGCACGATATGCGGGTCGTAGACATCAAAGCGATGATCGGTGCGCGTGTCCTTCAGCACGACCATGCCGGACGCAGGATTCTTGTCCAAAATGCCAAAGCGCGAGAAATACTGCGTGTCGCGTACCCGCTCGAGCCGCTTGAGCGAGGCAGGCGAAAGCGATGCCGGCGGCTCGTCAACATATAGCTCGAGCAGCGTTTTGCCATGGCGATAGGGGCGCTCGAAGAGCAGCCAATCGGTAAACGCCATGTTGTAGGCCATGATTTCGTTTTGAGAAGGTTCCTCGCAATAGCTGAGCCACGGGTCGACGATAATCTCGAACTGTTCGCGCGCCGGCTCCAGGAATTGAAACTTCCGCAGCATCCAAAAGTGAGCCATGTCGGCAATATCGTTGCCGACGGCTTCAGCCAGCTCTGCTCGGTCAAAAGCGTGGTCAGTCATGGCATCCTCCTCAAACTGATGGACCTCAATTTGAGCTTACGAGGAGGGTGGGCAGCCACGACCAGCGCGGGCAAAATAGGCCTCCGACTGCAAACCAGATGCTGACCAAACACTTGACGAAAAGCTTGACCGAAAATGTGCACCGCAACAAAACCGCAGGCAAACATAGACGGCCAACCCGCCCTTTTGAGCCAGATGCCTGCAGCCACCACAGAAACAACAGGTGACCACAGCCCAAGAAGTCGACAAATGAACACCCGCACATCGACAAACGAGCAAATTGCTCGCAAAGAGTGTCCCCAACGACTAGACAAAAAAATGGCTAGTCATTGGGGACGTTCTTAAATGACTACTTTACAGCTCCAGCGCCTCGGCGACTTCGGCTGCGCAGGCCAGGGCATCGGCCATGGCACTCACCACGAGCGAGCTGCCGTTGCGGGCATCACCCGCCACATACACCGGCGCGGCATCCGCGGCGACGCCCTCCGTGCGAGCCGCGAGATGCGAGCCCTCGGCAGCCATCACCGGCAGCGGACGACCAGCGGTGGCAACAGGCACGCTCACCGCATCGAACACACCGTACTCCGGACCCGTAAAGCCGCAGGCGATGAGCACCAGCTGCGCTGGCACCTCGTGCTCGGAGCCCGCGATGCGCTCGGGCTTTCCCGCCGACCAGTCCAGATCGACCACGCGCAGACCCGCAGCCGCACCCTTCTTGTCCAGCAGCACCTCGAGTGTATCCACGGCCCAGGCACGCATCTCGCCACCCATCGCAGCGATAGCCTCCTGCTGGCCGTAATCGGTCTTCTTAACGTTGGGCCACTGCGGCCAGGGGTTGCCTGCCGCGCGCTTATCGGGCGCAGCCGGCAAGAACTCAAACTGGCGCACGCTGCGCGCGCCCTGACGCACCGCGGTACCCACGCAGTCGTTGCCGGTATCGCCACCGCCAATGACCACGACGTCCAGGCCGCGTGCGTCAATAGCAGGCTCACCGCCATCGAGCACCGAGACGGTCGAAGCCGTCAGGTAGTCCACGGCATACACCACGCCCGGGGCATCAATGTTCGCAGCCGAAAGTCCACGCGGAGCACGGGCGCCGGCAGCCACCACGGCGGCGTCAAAGTCGTCGAGCCTGGCGGTAACCTTGGGATCGCTCACGTTGGCGCCCAGCTCGAACACAATACCCAGCTCGCGCATGAGCGCCACACGACGCTCGACCACAGACTTCTCGAGCTTCATGTTGGGAATGCCGTACATGAGTAGGCCGCCGGGGCGGTCGTCGCGCTCAAACACCGTCACGCGGGCACCGCGACGTGCAAGCTCCCATGCTGCCACCAGGCCAGCCGGGCCGGAACCAACCACGGCGACCGAGGGCGCGTCCTCCCCTGCCGGCTCAAAGCGACGTGGGCCGCCGTTGGCCCACTCATGGTCGCTGATCGCACGCTCGTTATCGTGAATCGTCGTGGGTTGGCCGTCGACCGAGCCCAGGTTGCACGCGGCCTCGCACAGTGCCGGGCACACGCGGCTCGTGAACTCAGGCATGGGCGAGGTGAGCGACAGGCGCTCGGCAGCCTCATCCCAGCGGCCGCGGTACACCAGCTCGTTCCACTCGGGAATCAAGTTGTGCAGCGGGCAGCCGCTCGGACGTGCCTTGCCAAAGCTCGCGCCCATCTGGCAAAACGCCACGCCGCACATCATGCAGCGGCTCGCCTGGGCGCGACGTGCGTCGTCGTCGAGCTCCACGTACAGCGGATCGAAATCACGGCTGCGCTCCTCCACGGGGCGAAGCTCGTGGGTCACGCGATCGATATCAAGAAAAGCACCGGGCTTACCCATGGCACTTACGCCTCCTTCTTGGTCGAAGCAACAGAGCTGGCGGCCGCGGACGCAGCACCCGCAGCACCGCCCGCAATATCGAAGCGAGCGACATCCGCGGCGCTCGCGCGACCGGTCACAATGTCAAACGCCAGTTCCTCTGCCTGCGCATGTGTCTTGCCGGCAGCCTCGCTCGCAGCGACAATCGCCAGCACACGCTCGTACTCGGTCGGAATGACCTTCACAAAGTGCTTGCTCATCGTCTCAAAGCTGTAGAGCAGCTTAATGCCGCGCGGGCTCTGCGTCGCATCCACGTGCTCCTGGATGAGTTCGCGAATCTGCGCCAGCTCGCCGGCCGTCGGGGCCTTGAGCTCAACGCTCTCGTGGTTCACGCGGGCACTGAGCGTGCCGTACTGGTCAAAGACATAGGCCACGCCGCCCGTCATGCCGGCGGCGAAGTTCTGCCCGACCTCGCCCAGGATGAGCGCCAGACCGCCCGTCATGTACTCGCAGCCATGGTTGCCGCAGCCCTCGACCACCACGGTAGCACCGGAGTTGCGCACGGCAAAACGCTGGCCGGCAAGACCGTTAATGAAGCCGCGGCCGCTCGTGGCGCCAAAGAACGCCACGTTGCCCACGATGATGTTCTCGTCGAACTTGTAGGTCGCATGCGGGTTGGGGCGTACCGACACCTCGCCGCCCGAAAGGCCCTTGCCAAAGTAGTCGTTGGCGTCACCGCACACGTTGAGCGTAATGCCGCGCGGCAGGAAGGCGCCAAAGCTCTGGCCGGCCGAACCGTCGCAATCGATGGTGATGGAGCCGGCGGGCAGGCCCTCGGGATGCGCCTTGGTCACCGCGTTGCCCAAAATGGTGCCCACACAACGGTTGACGTTGGCGATATCGGCGCGGAAGCGAATCGGACGCAGGTGCGCACGGGCATCGGCCGTATAGGGCACAAACAACGTGGAGTCGAGCGTCTTGTCGAGCTCGCTGTCCGCGGCCATCTGCGGCAGGAAGTGGCGACCGTCGGCGCCCGGAATATGAGCACCGAACTCGCAGGTCGCGCTCGCCAGCACGGGCGACAGATCGAGCAGGTTAGCCTTGCGGTTGCCCGGGACCTCGATCTGGCGCAGGCACTCGGGATGGCCGACCATCTCGTCGACGGTACGGAAGCCCAGACTCGCCATGATCTCGCGCAGCTGCTCGGCCACAAAGAGCATAAAGTGCTCAACGTGCTCGGGCTTACCGCGGAAGCCATGACGCAGGCGGCAGTTTTGCGTCGCGATGCCGGCCGGACAGGTGTCCTGCTGGCAGTCGCGCTGCATGAGGCAACCCATGGAGATAAGCGGCATGGTCGCAAAACCAAACTCCTCGGCACCCAGCAGGCAGGCGACGGCGACATCGGTGCCGTCCATAAGCTTGCCGTCAGCCTCGAGCACCACGCGGGAGCGCAGGCCGTTTTGCAGCAACGTCTGCTGAGCCTCGGCAAGGCCAAGCTCCAGCGGCAGGCCGGCGTGCCAAATGGAATCGCGCGCCGCGGCACCTGAGCCGCCGTTATGGCCGCTGATCAAAATCTTGTCGGCAGCACCCTTGGCCACACCGGTGGCGATGGTGCCGACGCCGGCCTCACTGACCAGCTTGACCGACACGCGCGCGCCGGGGTTGGCGTTCTTAAGATCGAAGATCAGCTCTGCCAGGTCCTCGATAGAGTAAATATCGTGGTGCGGCGGAGGCGAGATCAGGCCGATGCCGGGCGTGGACTGACGGACCTCGGCGATCCAGGGGTAGACCTTCTTGCCGGGGAGGTGTCCGCCCTCGCCGGGCTTGGCGCCCTGGGCCATCTTGATCTGAATCTCGAAGGCGCTGCACAGGTAGCGGCTCGTCACGCCAAAGCGCGCGCTTGCCACCTGCTTGATGGCGGAGTTCTTGGAGTCGCCGTTGGCCAGCGGGGTCTCGCGACGCGGGTCCTCGCCGCCCTCGCCGGAATTGGAACGGCCGTGCAGGCGGTTCATGGCGATGGCCATGCACTCGTGTGCCTCTTTGCTGATGGAGCCATACGACATGGCGCCGGTGTTAAAGCGGCGGACGATGTTGAGTGCGGGCTCCACCTCGTCGAGCGAAACCGGTGTGCGGCCGCTGGCATTAAAGTCGAGCAAGTCGCGCAGGCGCACGGCACGACCGGTGCGATGCAGGCGGGCGCTGTACTCCTTAAAGGTGTCGTAGCTGTCCTCACGGCAGGCGTTCTGGAGCAGATAGACGGTCTGAGGGTCGATCAGGTGATCCTCGCCGCCGAGCGGGCGCCACTTGGTCAGACCCAGCGTGGGCAGCTGATCGGGAGCCGGGCTCTTAAGGATAGCGAGCGCGGCGTCGTAGCGCTCGTTTTGCTCGCGCTCAACGTCCTCGACACCCATACCGCCCACACGGCTCACCGTGCCGGCAAAGTACATGTTGACGAACTCCGGCGTAAAGCCCACGGCCTCGAAGATCTGCGCCGAATGGTAGCTCTGCACCGTGGAGATGCCCATCTTGGACATGATGGAGACGATGCCCGCCGTCGCGGCCTTGTTGTAGTTGTCGATGCCCTGCTCGGCCGTCACGTCCAGGTCGCCGCGCGCCGCCAGATCGCGGATGCACGCGTGCGCGTTGTACGGATAGACGCCACTCGCGGAGTAACCCACCAGCGCCGCAAAGTCGTGCGGAGATACGGCGTCGCCGCACTCCACCACGATGTCGGCAAAGGTACGCACGCCGGCGCGGATCAGGTGGTTGTGCACGCAGCCCACGGCGAGCAGCGAGGGCACGGGCACCTCGCCCGCAGCGGCGCGATCGCTCAACACCACGATGTTCACGCCGTCGCGGACCGCAACCTCAACGTCCTCGGCAAGCTGCTCGAGTGCGGCTTGCAGCGCGCCCTCGCCCGCGTCGCGGCGGTAGACAGCGCGGAAACGACGGGTCTTAAAGCCCACGCGGTCGATCGCGCAGATGCGGTCGAACTCCTCCTTGTTGAGCAAGGGGCGCTCCAAGCGAACCAGCTGGCAGGCCGTACGGGAATCCTCGAGCAGGTTGCCGTGGTTACCCAGGTAGAGCGTGGTCGAGGTGACCATATGCTCGCGAAGGGCGTCGATGGGCGGGTTCGTGACCTGGGCAAACAGCTGATAGAAGTAGTCGTAGAAGGAGCGTGTCTTTTTGGACAGGCAGGCCAGCGGCGCATCGATGCCCATCGAGGCGAGTGGCGCCTTGCCCTGCTGGGCCATGGGACGCACGACCTCGTCAACATCATCCCAGTGATACCCGAGTTTAGCCATACGCACGGTGGCAGGCACCTCGGCGTCCTCGGCGGGCGCGGGCGCGGCGGGCTTGTCGAGCGCAGCAACGGTCAGCGTCTCCTCGGCGATCCAGTCGCGATAGGGCTTTTCCTTGGCATAGCGGGCGCGCAGCTCGTCGTTGTAGATGACGCGCCCGCGGGCAAAGTCGACCTCGAGCATCTGGCCCGGCCCCAGACAGCCGCTCGTCAGGATGTTCTCGGGGCTCACCTCGATGGTGCCCACCTCGCTTGCCAGCATAAAGCGACCGTCGCGCGTCACGTAGTAGCGAGCCGGACGCAGGCCGTTACGGTCGAGGGCAGCGCCCAGGGTGCGACCGTCGGTAAAGGCGATGGCCGCCGGGCCATCCCACGGCTCCATGAGCATGGACTGGTAGGCGTCGTAGGCACGGCGCTCCTCGCTCAGGCTGTCGTTGTGGTCCCACGGTTCGGGCAGCAGCATGGACGCGGCGCGCGTAAGCGGACGACCGTTCATAACCAAAAACTCGAGCACGTTGTCCAGAATCGCGGAGTCGGAACCCTCGCGGTTGATGATGGGCATCACGCGCTCAAGATCGTGCTGCAGCACGGGGCTGTACAGGTTGGGCTCGCGGGCGCGAATCCAGTTGACGTTGCCCTTGAGGGTGTTGATCTCGCCGTTGTGGATGATAAAGCGGTTGGGGTGCGCGCGCTCCCAGCTGGGCGTGGTGTTGGTGGAGTAGCGCGAGTGGACGAGCGCCACGGCCGTCTTGACGGCGGCGTCGTTGAGATCGATGAAGAAGCGGCGCATCTGCGTGGCGACCAGCATGCCCTTGTACACGATGGTGCGAGAGCTCATGGAGCACACATAGAAGATCTTGTCGCGCAGGGCAAACTCGGCGTCGGCCTTCTTTTCGATGGTGCGGCGGCACACGTACAGGCGACGCTCGAAGGCATCGCCGGCGGGCGTGTCGTCGGGGCGGCCCAGGAAAGCCTGCAAGATGGTGGGCATGCAGGCGCGGGCCGTCTCGCCCAGGTCGTGCGGGTCGACCGGCACCTCACGCCAAAAGAGCAGCGGCACGCCGGCCTCGGCACAGCCTTCCTCAAACACGCGGCGGGCATCCTCTACGCCCTTGTCGTCCTGTGGGAAGAACAGCATGGCCACGCCATAGTCGCCCTCTGCCGGCAGAATCTGGCCGCACTTTTGAGCCTCTTTACGAAAAAAGTGATGCGGAACCTGGAACAGGATGCCAGCGCCATCGCCGGTGTTCTTCTCGAGTCCCGTGCCGCCGCGGTGCTCCAAGTTGACCAGAATGGACAGCGCGTCGTCCAGAATCTGGTGATGGCGCTCACCGTTGATATCGGCAAGCGCGCCGATGCCACATGCATCGTGGTCGAATTCGGGGCGATAAAGGCCCTGCTGCTGAGCGGAATCTGCCTGCATCGCGATCCTCCCCTAGATATAAGACAGTCAGTTGAATAGGCATACTAGGAGCATCGCCGGCCCGTTGTGTTTCCCACCCGTTTCGAAACAATCGCGTAACGCATGCCGGCCATCAACGTCTTGCCATCAAACGTGTACGTCAGCCCCCAAACATGTCGAAATTTGACATCTTTGGAGGCTGACGTACACGTTTGGCGTAGGGACAGTCGGTGTACGTGCATCTGGCCCCTTCGGGTCATTCTGAAAACGAGGGCCGCGCGGACTTTTGCATGATGAGGCTCGACACCGCCAATCTTAAGGGCGGCAACAAGGCGCCCAAGTTCGGCTTGTAAGCTCACCGCTTCAAACATCTCAATCTGTAACAGGAGGAACCGATTTTGGCGCCTAGATGTTACAGATTGAGATTTTCTGCGGGACGGTTTTGGTTTGTCTCGATCTGTAACACGAAGGGTCGGTTTTGGCGGCAAACTGTTACAGATCGAGACATTTCGGCAGCCCCCTTTCATCATCCTATTCAAATACAACAATTTTGTTAGTCTTGGTTAACTTTTAAGCTTAAAACGGGTATCCTTTGCGGCGTCAAGCAAACGGCACGCACACCGTGCCAGATCAAGGAGGCCCCTATGGCGCACCAAGCAGACCAGCAGACGATGCAACTTGTCCTTATCCGTCACGGAGAATCCGAGTGGAACAAACTCAACCTGTTCACCGGCTGGACCGACGTAGAACTCACCGACACGGGCCGCGAAGAAGCCGCAGCAGGCGGTCGAGCCCTCAAAGAAGCGGGCTTCGACTTCGACGTCTGCTACACCTCGCGTCTCAAGCGCGCAATTCACACCCTCGACATCGTGCTCGGCCAAATGGATCGCGAGTGGTTGCCCGTCATCAAATCCTGGAAGCTCAACGAGCGCCACTACGGTGCGTTGCAGGGTCTCAACAAGGCCGATGCCGCCGCGGAGCACGGCGACGAACAGGTGCTCATCTGGCGCCGCTCCTTCGATATCTGCCCGCCGGCACTCGAGCCGAACGACGCGCGCGATCCCCACACCCAGGAGCAATACCGCGACGTCGCACCCGATCAGCTGCCCTATACCGAGTGCCTCAAGGACACGATCGCCCGCGCCTGGCCTTATTTCGAAGACGAAATTCGCCCCCAGATGCTCGCCGGCAAGCGCGTACTCATCGCCGCACACGGCAACTCCCTGCGCTCACTCGTCATGAAGCTCGAGCACCTCACGCCCGAGGAGATCCTCAAGGTCAACATCCCCACCGGCGTGCCGCTCGTTTACACCTTCGACACAGATTTCAACGTCCTCGACAAGCGCTACATCGGCGACCCGGCGACCATCGCCGCCAAGATCGACGACGTGGCCAATCAGGGCAAAGCGCACAAGTAGCCCCAACCCAAATCCGACGCGTGGCGCCGCACGGCCCAGATGCGACGTCACGCGGCCCATACACAGGAGCGCACCATGCTCAACCATCTCAAACAACACTTTGGTTCCCGGCGCACCGGCGGTCACGGAGGCCTAGACATTGCGCGGCATATCGGCCCCGGGCTGCTCGTGACCGTCGGCTTTATCGACCCGGGCAACTGGGCCTCCAATATGGCCGCGGGCTCGCAGTTTGGCTACGCGCTGCTGTGGATCGTCACGCTGTCCACGATTATGCTCATTGTGCTGCAGCACAACGCGGCGCACCTGGGTATCGCCACGGGCGCCTGCCTTGCCGAGGCCACGACCCGCTTCCTGCCCCGCCCCGCGGGACGTGCCGTGCTCGCCAGCGCCTATCTCGCGACCATCGCCACCGCCATGGCAGAAGTCCTGGGTGGCGCGATTGCCCTTCAAATGCTCTTTGGGCTACCCGTGCGTGCGGGCTGCGTCATCGTGGCGACGGCATCCATGGCAATGCTCATGACGAGCTCCTACAAGCGCGCCGAGCGATGGATCATCGCCTTCGTAGGCGTGGTAGGACTCTCGTTTTTGGCCGAGCTTGCGCTGGTCAAGGTCGACTGGCCGCAGGCCGCCGCAAGCTGGATCACGCCCAGTATGCCCACCGGCTCTGCCGCGATTATCGTGAGCGTCCTGGGTGCGGTCGTTATGCCCCACAACCTCTTTCTGCACTCCGAGGTCATCCAATCCATGCACTTCGAGGGGCAAGGCGAGCAAGTTATCGAGGAGCGCCTGCGCTACGAGTTCTTCGACACGCTCTTTTCGATGGGCGTGGGCTGGGCAATCAACTCGGCCATGGTCATCCTGGCCGCAACGACCTTCTTTGCGCACGGCATCGTCGTAGACGACCTTACCGTCGCAGCAGCCACACTTTCCCCCATCCTGGGCCCGGCGAGCTCGACCATCTTTGCGGTAGCGCTGCTGTTCGCGGGACTCTCGAGCAGCGTGACAGCGGGCATGGCGGCGGGAACCATCACTGCGGGCATGTTCGACGAGGAATACGATATCCACGACCGACATTCCTCGATCGGGGTGGCGGCCTGTTTCGTCGGCGCAGTGACGGCGTGCCTGGTCGTCCCAAATCCTTTTGAAGGTCTCATCTGGAGTCAGGCACTGCTGTCGCTTCAGCTACCGATTACGGTCTTTGTGCTCATACGGCTCACCAGTTCACCCCGCGTCATGGGCAAATACGCCAATTCGCGCCCGCTCAACGCGCTGCTTGTAGGGATCGGCGCCATCGTGACGATTCTCGATGTCGTGTTGTTGACAGGGATGTAATGGGGCGGGGCACCTACTCAGGCAAACGTCTCGATCTGTAACATCTAGACCCGCTTTCGATGTCTAGATGTTACAGATTGAGATCTTCTGCCGGACGGTTTTGGTTTGTCTCGATATGTAACAAGTGGGCCCAATTTCCACCGTTAGATGTTACAGATTGAGACAAAAGGTCGGCCGGACTCACAACAGACAGGATCGGCCAACAGCAACCGTGATCCCTTAGGGGCGGAGGAAAAGGGCCCCGGCCGAAAATTCGACCGGGGCCCTTGGACAGAGCTATATGTTGCTGCAAGTCGTGTGTCTATGAGCTACTCCTCGACGAGCTCAAACTGATCGGGGCCGACGCCGCACACCGGGCACACATAATCCTCGGGCAGCTCGGGCGTATCGACCTCAACCTCGTAACCGCAAACGACGCACACAAACTTATACGTCTTCTTTTCCTCAGCCATGATGTTCTCCTCTCGAACGCGACTGGTGATGTACTTCATCTATTAGTATAGATTCCCAATAATATAATGCAAGTATTTTTAAAACATTTCTAGCCTTGATACGAGGACGCCTTCGGAGGCGTCTTGCCCTTCAGGACCTTATGGTAGTAATCGTAGGTGAGCGGCGTCTCGTCACTCAAGCGCTCGGCATCCTCGACCTCGCCGATAAACAGTAGATGCGTGCCAACATCCACAGTGTCGATCAAATGGCAGCTAAACAGGGCCGCCGCGTGCTCGGGTACATAGGGCATGCCCAGTGCGGTCTCGCGCGTCTCGTACTTGGCAAATTTGTCATAGTCGCTGCTGGTACGGAAGCCAAAGTTGCCAATGTAGAGCATATCGGCCGTCTGGTCGATCACCGTCAGTGCAAAGGCCTTGGCAGACGCGATAACGCCAGACGTGACATTTTCCTTGTTCACGGCAACCGAGATGCGCGGCGGTGCGGACGTCACCTGCACCGCCGTGTTGATGACGCAGCCGGCACGCAGCCCGTCGGCCGCGGCACTCACCACATACAGACCGTTCGGCATCGTAAAGAACGCAGCTTTGTCCATAACAATCACTCCCCTAACCCGGGATCGAACCTCATGGTTGTATGTACCCACAAAAAAGGCGCCGCCCATAACGGACGCCGCCTTTGAGGAATATGTGTCAAAAAAGATAGGAAGACGGGACGGGCACAGCAGGGCAGCTCCCCGCAAATTCGTTCCTAGCGATTACGCTCCTTAAGCGCGCGGTCGATCTCGCGTTGGACATCACGCTTGGCCATGTCCTCGCGCTTGTCGTAGAGCTTCTTGCCGTGACCCAGACCCAGCAGCAGCTTTACGCGGCCGTCGGTATTAAAGTAGAGTTCCAACGGAACCAGCGCATAACCACGGTTGCGAAGTTTGCCGTCGAGAAAGTCGATCTCCTTGCGATGCAGCAGCAGACGACGCCGACGGTCGGGATCGCGATTCCACACGCCACCATGGCTATAAGGGTGGATATGCAGGCCGACGAGCCAGCACTCACCGCCGCGGATCAGCGCGAAGGTATCGGTGATCTGGCAGGCGCGCTCGCGAATCGACTTGACCTCGGTGCCGCTCAGTTCAATGCCGCACTCAAACGTCTCATCGATAAAGTACTCGTGATGTGCCGAGCGATTCTTGGAAATGAGCTTGCGTTCACGCTTACTGGGCATCGCCGGCCTCCTTGGCGCCATCGGAACCCTTGCCCGTAGCTTCGCGCTTAGCCTTGCGCTCGGCGTTGAGCTCGGCGTCGCTCTCGCGCACCAGTTTGATAATCGCCGCGCAGGCCTCCTCGCCCACCAAGTCGCGAGCACGTACCGTCAGGCGCGTCGCCTCCTGCTTGTCGCCGTCACTTGCAGCATCGGTCGCGCACATAATCAGGCAGATGGCAATCTCGGCCGAAGGCGAGGTCGGCACGCCCTGCAGGGCGAGCTCACCCATCACATGGTCGTCACTCTCGTCCGCGGCATCCGGATAGGCGGTATGGATCTTGTTGAGCAGGCGCGTCGTATGCGCATCATTGGGCGCCAGGCGCAGCGCCAGACGCGCGCAGCCCACGGCAGCCGAAATGTTCTCGGTCTCGGGCTCCAAGAAGTACTGACCCAAGTTGGTGTAGGCGCGTGCGGCACACTTACCGTCGCTCGCGCGCTCCAGCACCGAGAACGAGAGCGATGCCCACTCCTGTTTGTCCTCGAGTGCGCGGAACAGCTCGGCCAGGTCCAAGCGATAGTTGCAGTTCATGGGATCCCAGCGCACGGCCTGCATCAAGGCATTCCGAGCACTCACATAATCCTGCTGACGAATGTAGGCAAACGCCATGTCGGAATACAGACGATCAAAGGGCACCTCGACCTGCACCAGCTCGCGCGGATCCTTTTCCACGCGACGGTAGGCCAGACGCTCAAACTTGCTATCGAAGCTAAAGTACTGACGGTTCTCTTCCGTCTTGCACTCAGCGTCGATATACTCCTCGGCGAGCTCCACCAGACGCTCCAGCAGCGGCGTCGCCGTAGCCAGGTCGCCCTGCGCCAGATAGTTCTCGGCATACGTGATGTCTTCCAAGCTGATAGGCAGATCCATGACAACTCCTCAGTCCGGGCGGCAGACTCAACGCGCGCCTTAAATATCAGTCAATACACAAAACCCGGGTCTCTTACGAGGCCCGGGCGCTCAATTTTGGTAGCCCGTACCAGATTCGAACTGGTGATCTCCGCCTTGAGAGGGCGGCGTCCTAAACCGCTAGACGAACGGGCCATATGTAGCAAATGCAATGGCTGGGATGGAGGGAGTCGAACCCCCATTGACGGAACCAGAATCCGCTGTCCTGCCATTAGACGACATCCCAATGACTGCATCGCTGCGCTCGGCTGTGCCTTTGCGCAAGAAAGAAATATACGGGAAGTCCGGCCGTGACGCAAGCCCCAATTTTGACTTTTTTGAAATTCAGTCAAATACGGCCAACACGTGAAGGACCTGTGAAGTCGACCGCTGCACACGAAGGGCAAAACGCCGCGAGCGGTAGCCGTCAACCGTTGGCAGATTCTACCGCGAAAACGATAGCACCAGGCAACACAATCGAAGTATCAATGATCACGTAGATATCGAGGCGCCATGGACGAAGAGCTTGATTACCTATGGGAGACCCTGGGCCTCGAGATCACTGCTGACCTTTGGCCCGAACGGGACAAAATCCATCCCACTCTGCGCCCCGCCATCACGGTGATGCAGGCAAAATACCGCCGTGCATCCTTTTTGATCATGCGGATGTCATGGCACGCGGGACTCCCCGACCTTAAGCGAATCCAGTCAAGCCTCGTCGAGCTGTCCGGTATGCCGACTGTCATATCCGAGGCGCACCTGGAGCAGCGACAGCGCGAGCGACTGCAACAGCAGCGGATTCCCTTTATCTGCCCCGGTGTTCAGGCATATCTGCCCTTTATGGACGAGGAGTACTGGAGCGGCAAGCCCAACAAGCACGTAAAGGTCTACGATCCGCACGAATGGGCACAGCTCGAGGATTGAGCCGAGCGAGCCCGCCGATGGAAAACACGTCCCACCCTGAGCACTCAAAACGGGTCGCACTTTCCGCAGCCGCTACAGCAGCGCCTCGGTCCAAGCTGCTTCCCTAAAGCCGGGAATCGCAAAGTCGTCGCCCACCAACAGCGGACGCTTGACCAGCATGCCGTCGGTCGCCAGCAGCTCGTAGCACTCCCGATCCGTCATGCCCGCATCTAGACGCGCCTTCAGGCCCAGCTCTCGATATTTCATGCCCGACGAATTAAAGAAGCGCCGCACCGGCAGTCCCGAACGAGCAATCCAGGTCGCAAGCTCATCAGCCGTGGGATTGTCCAAAACGATATCGCGGTCGATATACTCTACCCCGTGTTCGTCCAGCCATGCCTTGGCCTTCTTACAGGTCGAGCACTTGGGATATTCAACAAACAGTACGGTCATGGGAATCCTCCGAATATAGATCGGCCAACGCAGGCACACGCCACACGAGGCGCCTTCGTATGATGGGCCAATTGTAGCCCACGGGTCACACGCTAAACGAACCGTACCCCGAATCCGCGTTTGATGAACGGCAGCAGCTCCATTGCCTCGGGCGTGATATGGCCCGCAACGTTCATGCGCTCGTCACCGGGAAGATCGACCCGCGCAATCTCAAGCTCGCCTTCGTAGCGCCCATATCCGCTATTGCTCACAGCGATCGACCCCGCCTTTCGCGGCAGGCCGGCTCCGGCATCCGTCGGCACGGAATCCGGCTTATGCGTCGTACGTGACTCCTGAGACCTAAAGATGAGGACACTCGAGTCGGGCCGGTCGTGATGAATCTGCCCGCGCACATAGGCATAACCGGGCTCAAGCTCGCATTGCAGGTCCACGTATCCGGCGGAAACTTGAGCAAACTGCGCCCAGCCCGCATCGGAAAGATCGGGGTCGCCGACCAACACAATGTCGCAATCGGCGCCATGTGCAAGCTCAAGCATATTGAGGGCAACCTTTGACGCGCGACCGCGCTGCGTCTCGACCGTCGGCAGTCCCTCGAATACCGGCCCGCGAACGTTGGCATCGCCCGGCACAAAAGCCATGATTTCGAATCCAAGCGCCGCAAGACGAAGATTCACCCGAGCAATGTCCTCCAGAGCTAAACCGGTATAAGGCTTGGGGTAAAAATTGTGGCAGGCGGCAAAACGAGTCACATCGGCACCGGCCTCACGCCACGATGCGATTTCATCAGAACTCACCGTCGATGCATTGACCACAATGCGAAATACACCGGACAGCTCCGCGACCCGCCGGGCGCTAAAGCCATAGTCCAAACGAAGGTATTCCAACCCCAGATCGCGCAGGTCCTCGATGCGCTCAAGCCCGAGCAAATCGCACGTGCGCGGCCCCACATCGGCAATGAGCGCAATGCCGCGGGCGGAAAGCAGCGACAGCACATGACGGACCTTATCGGTATACGCCGCTCCCCCATCCTCGGGAATATGCAGCGAGGTGAACGCATAGCGCGCACCCGCCGCGGCACCGTGTTCAATCGTCCGCTCAATATCCTGCAGAGGGTTGGAAAGATAAATCGAAATACCCGTTTTCACGCTTCAACACTCCTTTAAAAAAGGCCGGCGGAGCAGTTAGCCCCGCCGGCACAACCATAGCATCAAGAAATCTGCCGCGCGCCGCGAGCCCTGAGCAACACGGCTCGCGATATCAAACTACTCGCCAAAGAACTCGTTGATCTTCTGCTCGTCGACGCCAAAGAACCACGTCAGGACAAAGCCGGCGACATAGGCAAGCAGCATAGCGGCAACGTAGCCGAGCTGCTGACCAGGAACGACGATCAGCAGGCCAAACAGACCGGAAACGCCCTGAGAAACCGTGCCGATGTGAAGCAGCGCCGCGAGCGCGCCGCCAAATCCGGCACCCAGGCAGGCCGTTACAAACGGACGAACGAGCGGCAGCGTAACGGCATACATCAGAGGCTCGCCCACACCGAGGATTCCAACGGGAATGGACTCTGCGACGTACTTCTTGAGCTTGGCGTTCTTGGTCTTAAAGTACAGCGCCAGACCGGCACCGACCTGACCGCCGCCAGCCATCATAAGGATGGGAAGCAGGTAATTGATGCCCTTGGTAGCACCGTCGGGATCGTTGAGCATAGCGTGGATCGGCGTGAGCGCCTGATGCAGGCCGACGGAAACCAGCGGCAAGAAGCCTGCCGACAGGATATAGCCGCCCAGGACGCCCAGCTTCTCGAAGATAAAGGTCAAAACGCTAAAGATGGCAGTCGTCAGCCATGCGCCAACCGGCTGGATGACGAGCATCAGAGCAAAGGCGCCGATGATGAGCACCAGCAGCGGGGACAAGAATGTATCGAGTGCGTTGGGCATAACCTTGCGAATCTGACGCTCCATCCAGGCAAAAAATGCGCCAGCGATAAGAGCCGCGATCATGCCGCCCGCTGCGGGGTTGTACTGCGCATTGGTGAGCGGCAGCAGAATGGCAGGCCGCGCCAGGCGCAAGCAGGGGCATGGCACTGTTAGCGATACACATCATGCCGGCGATGCCGCCCAGCGCAGCGGAGCCGCCAAACTCACGTGCCGCGTTATAGCCCACCAAGATGGGCAGATAGGCAAACAGGGCCCAGCCCATGGAACGAATGCCCTGGTACCACCACTCGCCTGCAAGCGCGCCTGCCGTCGAGACGTTAATGACGTTGCAGATACCGTTGATGAGGCCAGCCGCAATGATGCCGGGAAGCAGGGCAACGAAGACATTGGAAATCTTCTTGAGGAAGGCCTGAACCGGCTTGGACTCGTACTTGGCCTTCTGCGCGGCCTTGTTTGTGGCCGCAGCGTCAACCACGCTCTCGTCGGCAACGCCTTTCGCAAGGCCGGTGAGCTTGGAGAACTCCTCGAGCACCTTATTCACCTTGCCCGGACCCAGCACGATCTGCATCGTGTCGTCCTCGACCAGGCCCATCACGCCGTCGAGTGCCTTAATGCCCTCCGCGTCGACGCTGCCCGTGTCTTTGACGGTCACGCGCAGGCGCGTCATGCACGCCGCGTTTGCCAACACGTTGTCTTTACCGCCCAAAAGGTCCAGCAGCTTTTGAGCCAGCTCTTTGTTCGTCATAACTCCTCCTTGTATTGGGTATCTCGTCTGGATGTCATATCAGCTCACGCCGCGCACCTATTGGGCATCGGCATTGCTCTTCTCATGGCCACTCACCGCAGCACGGACATGGCCTCTCGCTCGCTCAAGAGCTACCGCAGCCTGCTCGGCATCGCAGCCCAGCAGTACCGAGACAATAGCGGTTTTTACGTGGCCGCCGGCATCTGCAAGCGCCTGAATAGCGCGCTCGCGCGTGCAGCCGGTCGCCTCCATCACGATGTTCTGGCCGCGCACCACCAACTTCTCGTTCGTCTGCTGCACATCGACCATCAGGTTTTGGTATACCTTGCCGATCTTGACCATGGCACCGGTCGAAATCATGTTGAGAATGAGCTTTTGAACCGTTCCCGCCTTGAGCCTCGTTGAGCCGGTCAGCACCTCGGGACCGGGCACGGGTTCAATGGCAAGATCTGCGCTCTCCCCGATCTTCGACCCTTGGTTGCAGGCAATTGCAATGGTCTTGCACCCAGTTGCCTTGGCGTACACAAGGCCGCCCACCACATAGGGAGTACGACCGCTTGCCGCCAGGCCAACAACAAGATCCTTGTCCGAGAGTCCACGCTCCCGCAGGTCGCTCGCGCCAAGCTCCTCGCTGTCTTCGGCACCTTCGACAGCCTTGATAAACGCCGTCTCGCCTCCGGCAATGAGCCCGACAATCAGATCGGGTGACACGCCAAACGTGGGCGGACACTCCGAAGCGTCGAGTACACCCAGACGACCGCTGGTGCCTGCGCCCATGTAAAAGACGCGCCCGCCGCGCTCGAGTGCCTCAGCAGCCCAGTCGATTGCTGTGGCAACCTGGGGCAACACCTTCGTGACCGACTGGACGGCACGAAGATCCTCATCATTCATCGTCGTGACGATTTGCAGCGATGTCATCGTATCGAGGTCCATAGACCTTTGATTACGCTGTTCGGTCGTGAATTTTGTTAAATCGAGCATTTCATTCACCTCATCTTTCCTGTTTCTCGATGTAGTTTTGCTTAATGACATGCGTCGCCCGTTCGTAGTCGCTGGCAACGTAAGCAGCGTACAGGGCATCGACAACCATAAGCTGGGCCATACGCGAAGCCATGGCACCGCTGCGGACCAAGGGCTCACTCGCAGCGACGCCGAGCACGGCATCGGCCATGGTGGCAAGCTTGGATGATCCATCTACTTTGGTCACGGCCACAACGGGACAGTTGTGACGTTGGGCCTCGGCGGCGCAGTCCAGCACCTCTTGCGTCAAGCCCGAGTAGCTAAAGGCGATTGCCATATCGCCCTCATGCATGTTCTTGGCACACAAGAGCTGATCATGCCAGTCGTCGTACAGATGGCACTCTTTGTCGACACGCATGAGCTTTTGCGCCAGATCGTGCGCGACCAAACGAGAGGCACCGATACCGAACAGATTGACCGCGCGTGCCCGCTTAAGATAGGCCGCACATCGCTCCAAGACGGTGTAATCGAGCGTTCGCGCCGTCGCTTCGATCGTGCGCACGTTGCTTTTCATCACCTTCCCCACGATACGTTCGACGCTGTCATCCATGGAGATGTCCTCGAGGGCAACGTCTTTCTTGTCACCCAAGAGCGCCAGCTCGGCAATCAGTTCGCGCTGGAACTCCTTGTAGCCCGCAAAACCCAAGCGCTTGCAAAAGCGCAAAATGCTCGAGGGCGAGGAGAACGTGGCATCGGCAAGACCGCGGACGGACAGCCCGACCACCTCGTGCGGATGAGCGCTTACATATGCGATGACATTGCGTTCCGCCGGGCTCGCGCTGAGCTCACGCTCGCGAAGCCGCAAAAGCAATCCGTTTGCCATCTCAAACACCTCCGTTGAGAAGAATTAAAGACCAACGAACGATTCGTACCGGATATAAACAGCTTTTACGGTACATTGTGCCGCATCGTGGCGCACAAAGGGCGAGCGTTCTACCGCTCGCCCCTCAAATCCGACCGCTCGGAAATACGCGCGACACAAAATAATTCAACAAGATCGCATTATCAAAAACGGGCTTGTTACCGGCTAGCGCCTCGCATGGGCGCCGATCGGCCGAGTCGCATGGCGCACCAACACCGCTGCCAGCAATACCAACAGCATGGCGGTGACATAGCCCGCAGCATCGAATCCTAAATCGATAACGTCGAAATGCCTGCCGGGAACAAAGATCTTATGTACCTGATCGCCAACGGAGCAGACGGCGCAAAAGAGCAACACGGGCACGCAACGGGAGCATACGCTCCACGGACGCCTGGAAAAGCAAACCACGACCACCGAGGCGAACAATCCGACGAAGAAAAACTCTACGGTATGGGCAACGCGACGGACGTTCGTGCCCACCCACATGAGAATGGAAGCAAGTCGGCCAGACCGGACATTCGAAGCAGCCGAATCGGTGCCCCCGGTCATCCCGTTCTCGGTCTGAGCTTCACCCGCGACATCGGCAGCCTGTACGCCCGTAGCTTGACCCTCCACCACACGCGCGGTGGACTCGCTCAGCAACGACGTCTCCACCGCATTTTGCTCCGTCAGCACCCAGATGCCCGCCAGCGTTGCAGTAAACAGAACGATCGCGGCCATCCGATTATTTGTTTTACGCGCGCCAAGGGCCTACCTCCTTTTTTGAATATCAGCGAGTGTAGCCCCAAATGGCATCGTCACCGTATCAAAATTTGAATCGCAACAGGAAGCGCCAAAGCGGCGCAAACCCCTACCCCGCCTCGCGCATCCAGCGATCGAACGTCCCCACGCACACGCCCAGGCACTTTGCTGCCTGGCTGCGGGTAATATCGCCTGCCTCATAGCTATCGCGTACCAGCTCAAACTGAGGAGGGCACGGCTTGCGAGGTCGACCGAAACGGACCCCTCGCGCCCGCGCCGCTGCAATCCCCTCCGCTTGGCGCCGATGGATATTCTCGCGCTCCACCTGCGCCACGTAGCTCAGCAGTTGCAGCACAATATCGGCAATCAGGGTATTGGTCACATCCGGCGCGCCGCTGGCCCTGGCGCGCGTGTCAAGCAATGGCATGTCCAACACCACAATGGCAACCCCGAGCTCCTTGGTAATGCGACGCCATTCCTCAAGAATCTCGGAGTAATTACGGCCAAGTCGGTCGATAGAAAGCACCACCAGCACGTCCCCGTCTCCCAGGACGTGCAGCAGCTCGCGATAGCGCGGTCGATCGAAGTCCTTGCCGCTCGCATGGTCGGCATAAATATTCGCCGAGCCCACGCCATAGGCGCCCAGCGCATCCAGCTGCCGATTCAGATTCTGATCGCGCGAACTCACCCGCGCATAACCGTACACCGTCGCCATCTCATCCCCGCTTTCTTGTAAACCTGCCAAAAAGGGACAGGTTTATTTTGGTAGGTTTTACCTCTCAAATAGCAGGTAAGCGGGCGGCCGAGCAGACGGCAAGGTAGCCACGATTCAAATGCGAAGGGCGGCCCCGAAAGACCGCCCTCCGCTCTCCCGCCGCGAGTCGGGATTTGGCTAATGGATAAGCTTAAAGTCCAAGTGCCCGCGCGTGGTATTGACGCGCGAGACCTCGATGATCACGCGCTGCCCCAGCTCGTAACGAGTGCCCGTGTCGGCACCTGTGAGCGTGAGCGCGTCCTCGTCGAACTCGAACCACTCGTTGCCCAGGCTCTTGATCGAAACCAAGCCTTCGACCTGCGTCAGGTCCAAGCGCACGAAGAGGCCCATGCTGCTAACCCACGAGACGGTTCCGGCATAGCGCTCGCCCAGACGATCCTCATAGTACTGGGCAATCTTGATCTTTTGCGTCGCATGGCTGGCGGCATCGGCCGCACGCTCCGCATCGCTGCATGCGCGGCAGATCTGCGGCAGAATGCGCGGCAGCGACTCGCGCCCCTTGCCGATCAGCCGCGGCGTACGGACCAGGGCGTCCTTGCCGCCGAGCTGCTCATAGGCCAACTGCAGTTTGAGCACGCGGTGCACCACCAGATCGGGGTAGCGACGGATGGGACTCGTAAAGTGACAGTAGCACGGCGCGGCGAGCGCAAAGTGGCCCTCGTTGCGCGGCTTGTACAGTGCGCGCTGCATGCTGCGCAGAAGCAGCGTGTTGACGAGCGGTGCGTTGGCCGTACCGGCGGCAGCATCAACTGCAGCCTGTAGCTCATCGGGACTCCCCAGGGCGATACCGGCAGCACGGCGATCGTCGATGATGCCTAGCTGCGCCAGCGCAACGGCGGCACCGTGCAGGCTATCGGGGCTCGGATCCTCATGCACGCGATAGCAGGCCTCGATATCACGGTCTGCCAGCCACTCTGCAACGCACTCGTTGGCGAGTAGCATGGCTTCCTCGATAAGCGACGTGGCACACGAACGCTCGCGCGCCACAATCTGCACGGGTACTCCGTCCTCATCCAATAGAGCGCGAATCTCGGCCGTGTCAAAATCGACTGAGCCGCGGGCACGACGAATACGACGGCGAAGTTCGGCGAGTTCGTTGGCGGCGACAAGGAAATCGCCGAGGTCGACGTTATAGCCGCGAGCAGTTTCCTCGCACGCAAGACCGCGCTCAAGCGCCTCCTCGCGCGAGGCCTCAGCAGCCGCAACATCCTCAGCGGCGCCTTCCAGCACCGAATACTCAACCGCGTCGGCACGCACCAGCAGCGCCTCGGCTCCGTCATAGTCCATACGCACACGCGAGCGAATCACGCTGGGGTAAGGATCGTAATGCCGCACGCGACCCTGCGCATCGAGCTCAATGTCAACGGTAAACGCAAGACGGTCCTCGTCAGGGCGAAGCGAGCATAGGTCACAGGACAGGCGTTCGGGCAGCATGGGAAGCACGCGATCGGCCAGATACACCGATGTCGTACGATGGCGAGCCTCAAGATCGATATGCCCGTCCCAAGCCACATAGTGAGAAACGTCAGCGATATGCACACCCAGCTTGTAGCCACCCTCGGGCGTGCGCTCAAGCGAAATGGCATCGTCAAAGTCGCGCGCGTCGACCGGGTCGATCGTGATGACAAAGCGGTCGCGCAGATCGCGGCGGAGCGGGTCCTTAAGCGCCGCGGACACATCGAGCGAAAGTCCCTCGGCCTCGTCCAGCGCGGCCTCGGGATAGCTATCGGTATAGCCGTAACGCGCCATCACGTATTGAACGCCCAAATCGGGCGCGTCATCTCCGCCAATGCGGCGTTCGATCGTCACGGTGCCCGATTCCAGGCGCGTCGGGTAGGTCAAAATGCGCGCGACAACGGCATCACCCGGGTGGACGCCCAGACGATCCGCCGAGGTATCCTCGGGCAGAATGAAGAAGTCGGCCTTCAGGCGCGAATCGAGCGGCTCGATCACACCGAGCGGACCAGCGGTCTGGTACGTACCCACCACGCTTATGGCTGCGCGCTCAACCACGCCTTCGATCACGGCGCGCCGCTCACCGTGCGGGCTGTTCTTAATGCTCACGGCAACGGTATCGCCATCCATGATCTCGCGCTTACCGCGGCCCATAACCTTGTAGTCGCCGCTCTCGGTTATGACATAGGCGCCATGCTCATGGAGCTGCACGCGCCCGGTCAGGCTCGGACGGCGTTCGCTGCGCACCGGCCCGCGCTTATTGCGAGCTCCACGCTTATGCTTGTTATTGCGCCCCATGGCGCCTCCTTGCTATCGATGACGAACTCCAAAGAGTCTACCCAAATGATTCGCTTTCCTGCCGTCCCCTAGGGATCAAAAAACGGGCCGCCCCATAAGAGACGACCCGTTGGAAGGGATGAATTCCAGGCATGCCTACACGCGCAGGTAGCGGCGCATGGCTATGGCAGAACCAAAGAGACCGATAATCACACCGACCAGAATCAGCGCAGCATAGGTCACCAGGTAGTACTGCATCGGCAGGGCAAACGACATCCAGCCGATGCTCTCCTGCAAACGCGGAATCATCAGATTGCGCAGCAGCTCCAGAACGCCGATGGAAAGCAGCGAGCCCAAAATAGCCTGCAGTACGCCCTCGGTGATAAACGGGCCGCGAATGAAGCCGTTGCTGGCGCCGACCAGACGCATAATCGCAATCTCACGACGACGCGCCGTGATGGACAGGCGAATCGTGTTGTTGATGAAGATGAATGCGATAAAGGTCAGAAGGCCAACGAGCACCACGGCGGCGATGCGGATGTAGTTGGTCACCTGGAACAGGCGGCTCACTTCCTCCTGGCCGTACAGCACGCTCGCGTTGACGTCGCCGTCATCCGCGATCTTCTGGAAAACGGCGTTCTTCTTGAGCTTCTCTGCCGTGCTCTCGACCTTGGACGGATCGTCCATCTCAATTGCAAACGAAGCCGGCAGCGGGTTCTGGCCATCGAGCGCGCTCATGGTGGCGTCGGCGTTGCCCGACATCTTGCTCGTATACTCGGCCAGCGCGTCGTCCTTGTCCTTATAGGTCACGGACTTGACGTTATTCCACGTCTTAAGCTCGGCCTCAAAAGCCTGGACATCGGCCTGATCGGCGTCATCGCTAATGAACGCGTTGATGACAACCTGATCCTCGACGGTGCCGATCACGGAGTTCAGCATCGCGGAGCCCATGATGAACAGGCCGATGATAAACAGCGAAAGGAAGATCGTGATGACGGCGCCGAGCGAGGTAGTCCAGTTACGGAAGAAGTGACTGATTGCCTCTTTGAAGGAGTAGCCCACGTTAGTTGGTGCCATAGTTGCCGTAACCTCCCCTCTCCTGGTCGCGGATAACGTGGCCGCCCTCGAGGGCGATCACGCGACGGTGCATGCTATCGACCATCTCGCGGTCGTGCGTGGCGACGATCACGGTGGTGCCGGTGCGGTTAATACGCTCGAGCAGCTTCATGATGCCCAGCGAGATCGCCGGGTCGAGGTTACCCGTGGGCTCGTCGCAGATCAGCAGCGGCGGACGGTTGACCATGGCGCGGGCGACGGCAACGCGCTGCTGCTCGCCACCGGAAAGCTGGTCGGGCAGCGAGTCCATCTGATCGGCCAGACCGACCAGACGCAGCACCTCGGGCACCTGGCTGCGAATGACGCCCTTGGGCTTGCCGATGCACTGCAGGGCAAACGCCACGTTTTCGTAGGCGGTCTTTTGCGGCAGAAGCTTAAAGTCCTGGAACACGGCGCCAATCTGGCGGCGCAGGAACGGAACCTTGCGGTTCTTGATCTTCATGAGGTCCTGACCGGCAACCAAGATGCGGCCGCTCGTCGGCTTGACGTCGCGGTTGAGCGTCGACAGCAGCGTGGTCTTACCCGAGCCGGAATGACCGACCAGGAAGACGAACTCGCCCGGATAGATCTCGATGTTGATGTCGTCGAGTGCAGGCTTGTTGGGCTGTGCCGGATAGATCTTGGTGACATGCTCCATAAGGATGACGGGCTCGACACCGGCCTGCTTGGCCATCTTCTTGCGGCTGGCCTGCGGATCGATGGGCGCAAACACCGACGTAAAATCGGGGTTGTTGAGCGCGTTATCGAGGCTTGCGACCTCGGCTGCCTGATCGCTCTCGACCACCGGGGCAGCAGGCTGCGCGGGATCGGGAATAGCGGCAAAGAGACCGGACTGCGCAGGCTGAGGAACCGGCGTCGCAGGGGCCATGGGGTCGGGAATGCCGGCCATGGTAGGCTGCGGCGTGGCGGCGCCAGCCTGAGGCTGCTCCACGCGAGCGGTCACGGCCTGAACGGGCTCAAAACCCGCCGTGCCGGAAAGCGCGACATCGCTGGTGGGATTGTAGGCAAAGGGATCGGATGCCGGCTGTGCCTGATCTGCCGGCTGAGTGGGGGCCTGAGCAACAGGCTGGCCCTCTGAATCCGGAGTGGCGAAACGACTGCCCTGGACGCCCGTCTGCGTCTTGGGGGCATCATCGCCCGCACCGGAGGTACGGAAGTGGTTACCCACTGGTGCTCCTTATCGTCGTGCGTTTAAACTACATGAGCGCTTTGTATTTTAGCAGCATTAGCTTTGCTGCACATAAGAAGCATGGCGGGGTTTGGTCCCACCGGCCGCGCACAGGGGTTACCTCCCAAATCGTCCTCGGACATGTCGGCGCCCCCGCTGCGCGCTTCGCGCTGCGGGGGCGCCTCCGTCCTGCGGAAAGATTTGGGAGGTAACCCTGTGCGCGGCCTGCGGCTACTATGGGGTCGCCGCGTGATCTTGGGGTGCTGCACATACAAAGTTGGGAGGGCTGAATTGCACGTTGCCGTACTGGGCCCTTTTCCCGAAGAAGGCCTTGCTTGATGCGGCACTGATTTTGCTGAAATATAAAAACAGGGGCGTCCTCTTTTTGAGGGCGTCCCTGTCTACGTCTATTTGCTATTGGCTTGTGGCCGATTTGAGCGGTGGTTGCTCTATGCCAAGAACTCCTTGGTGGTCGCCACGATGTTGGCGGCGTCCAGGCCGTACTTGTGCAGGAGCTCGGCACCCGGGCCAGACTCACCGAAGGTGTCGTTGACGCCGATCTTCTTGAGCGGCGTCGGGCACTGCTCGCACAGGACGTCGGCAACGGCGCTGCCCAGGCCACCGATCACAGAGTGCTCCTCGACGGTCACGACGTGGCCGGTCTTGGTGGCGCTCTTGACGATCAGGTCGGCGTCGATGGGCTTGATGGTGTGCATGTTAATAACCTCGGCGTCGATGCCCTCGGCAGCGAGCTGCTCGGCAGCCTCGAGAGCCTCGCCGACCATCAGGCCGCAGGCGATGATGGTCACATCGGCGCCCTCGCGCATGACAATGCCCTTACCCAACTCGAACTTGTAGGTCTCGGGGTCGTTGATAACCGGCGAGGCCAAACGAGCGAAGCGCATGTACACCGGACCGTCGCACTCGTAGGCGGCGCGCGTCACGGCGCGGGCTTCGACGTCGTCGGCGGGAACGATCACGGTCATGCCGGGGATGACGCGCATGAGGGCGATATCCTCGCAGCACTGGTGCGTGGCACCGTCCTCGCCCACCGAGATACCGGCGTGCGTGGCGCCAATCTTAACGTTGAGGTGCGGGTAGCCAATGGAGTTGCGGACCTGCTCAAAGGCGCGGCCGGCGGCGAACATGGCAAAGGTGCTCGCGAAGGCAACGCGACCGGTGGTTGCGATACCGGCGGCAACACCCATCAGGTTGCTCTCGGCAATGCCCACATCGAAGAAGCGGTCGGGGCAGGCGGCCTTAAACTTGCCGGTCTGCGTGGCGGCGGCCAGGTCGGCGTCGAGGACCACAAAGTCATCGTGCTCGTTGGCGAGCTCGACGAGGGCCTCGCCGTAGCTTACACGCGTGGCGATTTTCTTGACGTCTGCCATCCTAGAGCTCCTCTCCGGCGGCCGTGAGCTCTGCCATGGCCTGCTCAAACTGTTCATCGTTGGGGGCCTTGCCGTGCCAACCAACCTGGTTCTCCATAAAGGACACGCCCTTGCCCTTCAGGGTCTCGGCGATAATGGCGGTCGGCTGGCCCTTGGTAGCGCGAGCCTCGGCAAAGGCGGCGCGGATCTGGTCGAAGTCGTTGCCGTCGGCGAGCTCCACCACGTGGAACTTAAAGGCGCGGAACTTGTCGGCGAGCGGCATGGGGTCGTTGACCTCCTCAACGGGGCCGTCGATCTGCAGGCCGTTGTGGTCGACGATCACGCAGAGGTTATCGAGCTGCTGGTTGCCGGCAAACATGGCGGCCTCCCAGACCTGGCCCTCCTCGCTCTCGCCGTCGCCCAGCAGGGCGTACGTGCGGTAAGTATCGCCCCAGTGCTTGGCGGCAACGGCCATGCCCACGGCGGCGGAGATGCCCTGGCCAAGCGAGCCGGTGGACATGTCGACGCCCGGGGTGTCGTTCATGTTGGGATGGCCCTGCAGGTGGCTGCCGATATGGCGCAGCGTCTCGAGGTCCTCCTTGGGGAAGAACCCACGCTCGGCGAGCACGGCGTACAGACCCGGAGCACAGTGGCCCTTGGAGAGCACAAAGCGATCGCGGTCGGCCTTGCGGGGATCGGCCGGGTCGACGTTCATTTCCTCAAAGTACAGATAGGTCATGATGTCGGCAGCGCCGAGCGAACCGCCCGGATGGCCGGACTTGGCAGCGTGCACGCCGGTGACGATGCCCTTCCTTACCTCGTTGGCAACCTTTTTGAGCTCTTCGTCGCTCATTGTGCCTTCCTTTCATCCTCATTAGACAAAATGCGCACGGCACCGAAGGTAATCCCAACACAGCCGCAATGCACGTACGTCATTCATTATGCTGGAAACTGATGGCTTTACCAGAGTTTTTATCATTATTTGAACAATTTAGCAGGCAGAACCGCTGATGAAACGGTTTATCAATGTGAACGTCTTTTGGATGGAACGCGGTCGCCCCTACGCGCTAATGTCCTTGAATCCCTCGCCGAAGGCTTCCGTAACGTCAGCGACCGTCACAATGGCGCGAGGATCGCGCTCGCGCACGATCGTCTTGAGGGTATTGAGCTCTCGACGGCTCACGATGACCATAATCACCGGCTTCTCGGCACCCGAATACATGCCAGTCGCCTTAAACTTGGTACAACCACGACCCAAGCCATACATGATATCGGCAGCGATATCAGGGAACTTGTCCGAGATGATGAGAACCATACGGCGTTTGTTGCCACCATCGACCACGGCATCGATCACGTAGCCGCTAATGACCATCGAAAGGCCTGCATATAGCGCGTTTTCGATTGAAAAGACCGGGGCCGACAGCGCGCACACGGCAACATCGATTGCCATGACGGTCGAACCCACCGGCAGCGAGGTCTTACGCGAGATGATTTGGCCAATCGTGTCCGAGCCGCCGGTGTTGGCGCCGGCGCGCAACACCATGCCGTAACCGATGCCCGTGATAATGCCGCCCCACATAGCGGGAAGCATCAGGTCTGCATGTGCCAGCGGCGCTACAAACGGGGCGAACAGATCGGTAAAGAATCCCAGCAGCACAAAGCCCGTCGCGGTCTGCACCACGTAGAACATGCCGCCCTCGCGCATAACGACCAGCAGCAGCAAGGCATTCATCACGATGGTCTGGATACCGACGGGAAGCGACACGCCTCGCGCCGCGCCGACTGCCTGGATAATAGTCGCAAGGCCCGTAACGCCACCGGCGGCAAGACCATTGGGAATCAAAAACAGGTCGGTCGCGATGGCGGCCAAGGCACACCCCAACATGATCTGGGGCAGATCGTGAAAGAAGTTCATCGAAAGAATGCGCTTGATGTCCAGACGATATGCCATGCTGCCTCCCTCAAAAAAGCGCACCCCATCGGATGCGCTTTGAACTTCTTCTTGTATTCGATTCTACCGATTCGCCGGACAAAAACCACCCCTGCGCAGGGTTTGCTCTGGATACAAAACCACCCTGCTGGGAGGGTTTTAATCCATTTCCACATAAACCGGGCGGTTTATGCAGATGGGGTCTCCGCGTCAGCGTTACCGGTGGCCCAGCGATGGTAGCCAATAACAAACGGGTCCAGGTCGCCATCGTCAAGAACGGCCTCGACATTGCTGGTCTCCACGCCCGTGCGTAGGTCCTTGACCATCTGGTACGGGTAGAGCACGTAGCTTCGAATCTGGTTGCCAAAACCAATCGTGGTCTTGGGTCCGCGGATCTCATCGAGCGCCTCGGCACGCTTTTCGAGCTCAATCTCGTACAGGCGAGCCTTGAGGATCTGCATGCACGCGGCCTTGTTCTGGATCTGGCTGCGCTCGTTTTGGCAGGTGACCACAATGCCGCTGGGGAAATGCGTCACGCGCACGGCGGAGTCGGTGGTGTTAACGCCCTGGCCGCCCGGGCCGCTCGCGTGGTACACGTCCACGCGGATGTCATCGGGACTGATCTCGATGTCGATATCATCGGGTAGCACGGGGATGACCTCGACGCCGGCAAACGTGGTCTGGCGGCGCTTCTTGTCGTCGGTGGGGCTAATGCGAACCAAGCGGTGGACGCCGGCCTCGGCGCGCAGCATGCCAAATGCGTCTTTGCCCTCGACAGTAAAGGTCGCGCGGTCGATGCCGATGACCTCGGCTGCGGGACAGTCGTTGATGGTGACCTTCCAGCCGCGACGCTGGCAGTACTTCATGTACATCTTAAAGAGCATGAAGGTCCAGTCCTGGGCCTCCAGACCACCCTGTCCGGGCTTGATGGTCACAATGGCATCGCCGTGATCGAACTCACCGGTAAACCAGCTCGAAAGCTCAAGCTCATCGATGGCACGGGCCAGGCGCTCAGCCGTGGCTGTAGCCTCCTCGCGAAGGGCGACGGCGTCGGGGTCATCCCCCATCTCCTCGGCAAGCTCCAGCGCGGCGCGGGCATCGGAAAGCTCGCCGCGCGCGGTGTCCACGGCAGCGATATCTTCCTTGGTACGCGCGATCTCCTCCATGGTGGCACGGGCGGCGTCGGCGTCATCCCAAAAGCCAGGGGCAACACTTTTGGCCTCGAGCTCGGTCACGCGCGTGCGCTTTTCGTCCAAATGGAGATACGACTCGACCTCGCCGAGCCGGTCCGCGAACGCGTCCAGCTCGGCGGGCGTTACCTCTAAAGCCTCAGCCATTAACGATTCCTGCCGTGGCAGTACTTAAACTTCTTGCCGCTACCGCAGGGGCACGGGTCGTTGCGGCCCACGTTGACGTACGGATCGTCGCTCTCGGACTTGCGATAGGTGGTCACCTTGCCACCGTTGTTGACGGCAGCCGGTCCGCCTTGGACAGCCGTGCGGGCCTGCACCTGCGCCTGCTTGCGCAGCACCGAGTCGCCGTTATCACCATCGACCTCGGCAGGACCGGAGAAGCGCGCGCCCTCGAGCGTGGGCTCTTCCTTGTGCTCCACGGCACGCGGGGCAGCCTTGATCTCGATGCGCAGAACCGTGCGCAGGTAATCCTCATACATGGTATCGACGAGTATCTGGAACGCGCCGTAGGCCTCGGTCTTGTACTCAACCAGCGGGTCGCGCTGGCCAAAGCCGCGCAGCCCGATGCCGGTCTTAAGGTAGTCCATCTCCTGCAGGTAGTTCATCCAACGGGTATCGATGACGCGCAGCATGACCTGGGTATTGAGCTCGCGCATCAGGTCCTCGCCCAGACGCTCGGCCTTCATGTTGTAGCACTTCTCAACATAGGCCAAGACATCGGCAGCCAGGGCTTCAAAGTCCTCGTCAGGGAACTGAGGGGTATCGATATGCCCGGTCAGCTCGACGACCCACTTACGCAGGCCCTCAAGATCGCGCTCGCCCTCGTGGCTGTCCTTGGTGCAGAACTCCTGCACGCAGCGGTACACGGTATCGTGCATGACCTCGGTGATGTGGTCGGTCAGGTCCTTGCCGTCCAGAATCTTGTTGCGCTCGGCGTAGATGACCTGGCGCTGCTTGTTCATAACGTCGTCGTACTCAAGAACGCTCTTACGCATGGAGAAGTTGATGCTCTCGACCTTGTGCTGGGCGCTCTCGACGGCCTTGGAAATGATCTTGTGTTGGATGGGCATGTCGTCGCCCATGTCGGCCGTGACCATCATCTTGGAGACGCGGTCCATCCTGTCGCCGCCGAACAGGCGCATGAGGTCATCCTCGAGCGACAGGTAGAACTGGGTCTCGCCCGGATCGCCCTGACGGCCGGAGCGGCCGCGCAGCTGGTTGTCGATACGACGGGACTCATGGCGCTCGGTGCCGATGACGGTCAGGCCGCCGGCGGCAAGCACGCGCTCGCGCTCGGCCTTGCAGGTCTCCTTGGCCTCGGCGTTAAACTGCTCAAGCTGCTCGGGCGTCACGTCCTCCATGGTCAGGCCCTCGTACTCAAGGCGCTCGCGCACCAGCTCGTCGGGGTTGCCGCCCAACAGGATGTCGGTACCACGACCGGCCATGTTGGTAGCGATGGTCACGGCGCCGTAGCGTCCGGCCTGGGCAACGATATGAGCCTCGCGCTCATGGTGCTTGGCGTTGAGGACCTCGTGCGCGATGCCGCGCTTGGTAAGGGCGGCCGACAGCTTCTCGGAGCTCTCGATGGAGACGGTGCCCACCAGGACCGGCTGGCCCTTGGCGTGACGTCGCTCGACGTCATCGGCAACGGCGTTGTACTTGGCCTGGATGGTGCGGTACACCAGGTCCTCGTGGTCCACGCGCTGCACGGGCTTGTTGGAGGGGATGACCTCGACGGGCAGCTTGTAGATCTCGCGGAACTCGGCGTCCTCGGTGAGTGCCGTACCGGTCATACCGGAGAGCTTGTCATACAGGCGGAAGTAGTTCTGCAGGGTGATGGTCGCCAGCGTCTGGTTCTCCTCGCGCACGAGCACGCCCTCTTTGGCCTCGATGGCCTGGTGCAGGCCCTCCGAATAGCGGCGGCCTTCCATGATGCGGCCGGTGAACTCATCGACAATCTTGACCTCGCCGTTGGTGACCACATACTGCTTGTCGCGGTGGAACATGTACTGGGCCTTCAGCGCCTGCTGCAGGTGGTTGACCAGCTGGCCGGAGAGATCGGCATAGATGTCATCGATACCCAGGCGGCGCTCGATCTTCTTAAGACCGCGCTCGGTGGCAGCGATGGTGTGCTTGGCCTCGTCCATGACGTAGTCGCCCGTGGGTTCAACGTCCTCGGTGGCGGTAAGCATGTCGTGCGACACGTCCTCGCCGCGCTCAAGGCCACGCACGGCACGCGCGAAGTCCTTGTAGGTACTGGCGGACTTGGTGCCAGCGCCCGAGATGATCAGCGGGGTGCGAGCCTCATCGATCAGGATGGAGTCAACCTCGTCGACGATGGCGTAGTTGTGGCCGCGCTGCACGCGCTGCTCGGGACGGGTAACCATGTTGTCGCGCAGGTAATCAAAGCCGAACTCGGAGTTGGTGCCGTAGGTGACGTCGGCCTGGTAGGCCGGGCGCTTGAGCTCGAGCGGCATGTTGTTCTGGAGCAGACCGACGGTCATGCCCAGGTACTTATAGATGCGGCCCATCCACTCGGAGTCGCGCTTGGCAAGGTAATCATTGACAGTAACGACGTGCACGCCCTTGCCGGCAATAGCGTTGAGATAGCCAGCCAACGTGGAGACGAGGGTCTTACCTTCGCCGGTCTTCATCTCGGCGATGTGGCCCTCGTGCAGTGCCATGGCGCCAATGAGCTGCACGTCAAAGTGGCGCATACCCATGGTGCGCTTGGAAGCCTCACGCACGGTGGCAAAGGCCTCGGGGAGCATGTCGTCAAGCGACTCGCCGTTGGCGTAACGCTCGCGGAACTTATCGGTCTGGCCGCGGAGTTCCTCCTCGGTCATCTTCTCAAACTGGGGCTCAAGACCGTTGATCTGGTCGACGATCTTGTAGTAGCGCTTAAGGTCCTTATCGGATCCAAAGGACAGCAGCTTTGACATGAATCCCATGTGGTTTTCCTTTTTGGCCATCGCCCACGCCGTGCAGCTGCGGGCGAGTTAAACACAGATGATTGTACTTTAGCCAAACAAGGCGCGGCCTATACGGTCGACCTCGACCGCCACGTAATAACTATGACCAACCTGCCGCAATGGAACGGGTTTATTTTGGCAGGTTTTATCTGAGCAAACGCCGTCTCTCTGCCATTTGGTGCCACGGGGACAGGTTAGCTTGCGCCAATAAAAAGAAAAGGGCCGCGCACCCAAATGGATGCACGGCCCTCATGCCATGAATGCGAGTGATTCCGCGGCGAGCTATTTACTCAGCAGCCTCGGTGGTCTCGGCCTCGGCAGCGGCCTCCTCGACGGGAGCCTCTGCGGGAGCCTCGGCGGCCTGCTTGGCAGCCTCCTCGGCGAACTTAGCGGCACGCTTAGCCTTCTCGGCAGCCTTAGCCTCAGCGGCGGCCTTGCGAGCGGCCTCGGCCTCAGCAGCCTTGGCGGCCTTGGCAGCCTTGGCCTCCTCAGCCTTCTTGAGCTGGGCGGCAGCGGCGCCACCGAACTTGTCGGCGAAGCGCTGGACGCGTCCACCGGTGTCGACGAACTTCTGCTGGCCGGTGTAGAACGGGTGGCACTCGTTGCAAAGCTCGACCTTCATCTCGGACACGGTAGCGTGCGTCTTGAAGGTGTTGCCGCAGGAGCACGTCACCGTGCACTCGACATACTGGGGATGGATACCCTGCTTCATGGTAGGACTCCTTATTGGTCAGGCGCTGGTTACCGATCAGCGCATAAGGCGTCTTGGTTTCCGACCAAGACAACAAACTCGGCTATGGTACCACGGCGCCGCGCGTCCCACAAAAGGTTCACGGTCTTTTCGGAACGACACGAATCTGACCCATCGAAACACATCTCCACCGTTCCTTCAACTGGGAAAATGCCGTCCCCGGGGCCTGAGAAGGGCCCGGGGACGTTCGACTGACTGCGGGAACGGCCTTTCCGCTCAATGTGTTCGGCTGAGATCGGAAATCAACCAAACTGAACTAGGTTCAGTTGACATGGTTAAAAACGAGGGGCGACGCTTTTGCGTCACCCCTCGTCCCGGCCGGTTGCTTTAGTTGTACACACGGTAGTTACACTTGAACTGGGTTATGTGTCCATAGTTGGAGCGGTACCAACCCGACGTATAGCTGATTGCCTCTGCGCCTAGATAGTCGTAGCCCTTGTTGTAGCGAAGCTGACGGTAGGTCGTGTCGTACTCTGCTACGTAAAACGTGTCTCCAGAGAAGGCTTTGTACCGGTCTTTAACCGTCGAAGCCATGTACGCGGGTTCGACATCGCCTTTCTCTCCGTTGAGCGCATAGACGGGTGCCGCGATTCCGCATAAAGCCGTTGCCACGAGGATGGCGTAGACAGCCATGCGCGACGCATTGGACTTCAGCTGTTCAAATAGTTTCATGTCATTCGCCTCCCTCGTATGTATCGAGGTATTCCTGCTTGAGCGTCTGCGAGGACGACTTGATCTTTTCCACGAGCGTGCCGGCCTCGATGAAGTAGAACGAGTCGGTGAGGTCTGCCAGGTCGTCGAGCAGATGGCTTGAAATGAGCACGCTTCGTCCCCGCGCCACCTCGCTGCGCATCGCGTCGCAGGAGGTTTTCCGCTTTCCCGGATCGAGGCCGTTCAGCGGTTCATCGAGGATAAGGTACGGGCAATCGGTCGATATCGCCATGGCAAGCTTTACCTGCTGCTTCATTCCTGTCGAGAGTTTACGGGTCGGCTTGTCGAGATATGAGGAGATTCCGAGGGAGCTGCAGAGCGAGTCGATGTCGGTGGCCGATTTCCACGCCTCCCTAACGAAAGCAAGGTGCTCGAGGGCTGATAGCGTGGGGTAAAGATCCGTGCCGCCTGAAGAGCTCAGGTAGACGAGTTCTGCAAATTCGGCTGATCGACGTTGGCTGATTCCGTCTGCCACCAGGCTTCCCGAGCGGATGCGGGTGGGAAATTGGCCCGACAGCGCTTCAAGAAAGGTGGTTTTCCCCGAGCCGTTGGGAGCAACGAGGCCCGCCGCCGTTCCCGGGCTCAAGAAAAGCGATCCGATTGAAAGTATCGTCGTGCTCCCGTATCCCACGCTCACGTCCAGAAGCTCGAGCCCATGGCGCTTTTTCGCGGGTTCAGACTGTTTGGGCGAACGTGCCGCAACGGCGCCGACCGCAAAAAAGACCGCGACGTATATCAGGGCCACGGCAAGCATCGATGCGCTGCCTGAACCGGAGCCAATGAATTCTGTCGGGAAGCATCCTACGTAACCCGTTGCCTCGATAGGCGAGAATACGGGCAGTGGCAGGAGCCCGAGCACGGCATTATGCCCTAGTGCCGAATCGGACAATAACGGGAATGCCGGGGCCGCGACAAGCAGCGCGGAGGTAAGGGGGCCCGCGAGGACGCGCCTCGTTGCGGTCGATAGGACGGCGGAGCAAACGGATATCAAGGTTCCGCCCGCAAGCAGCGCGAGAAGCAGGGCTGTGAAGACGTTTCCCGCGGTCGTGGTGGTAAGCGCGCCGTCATGGAAGAAGGCGATCGGGTACCCAATTTGCCCGAAGCCGTTTAGGACCAAGGCGTAAATGCCCCCGGGTGCGAGGCCGGCGAGGAGCATCGCGGTCCCCGCGACGATTATCGAAAACACGATCTGAATAAGGCGCCGGAATTTGGGCACGGGCGCCTTCGCCGCCAGGGTCGCAGGCCTTGTGGCTCCGAGCACGAGTATCGACGAGAGAAGGAAGGGGATGAAGGGAAGGAAAGACGGCGCCGTGGCAATGGCGTAAGGCAGGAAGGAAAGGAATGGCAGGTCGTTTGCGGAGGCCGGGATATCCGTGATGCCGGAGCTGCTCAGGGCACGGCAATATGCGAGCGCTGCGTCATTGGTCTCTTGGTCTCCCACGATGGACCCGGATTGGAAGCCTTCGCCCATGAGCGCGTAGTAGCTCTCGGCAGAATCGAGAAAGGCGGCGTCGGTTTGAGCGGCAAGGGCGGCGTTCGCGTATCTTGCAAGCTCCGCGTCATTTTGCTGCTCTGGAGATAGGTCTGTGCCGCTGGCCTGGGGCGCGCGCGTATTGAATGCGTCGACAAAGCTCTGCATGCCCTGTTTCATAAAGAAGGGCCCGTAGATGGGTGAATTGAACGCAATGGGGACAGAAAAGGCTGCAGCGAGAACGAGCGTACAAATCCATACGGCCTTGTCTCTTAGGATTAGTTTGAGAAGAAGTCGACAGTACATTTAGAAGCACCTACGTTCCTCAAAGAATTGTTAGATTAAAAGTAACAGACCGGATGAAGATACGTGCGACGGGGGCGAGGCGAATGGCTGAGCGGTATCGATATGCAGGTTCAACGGTATCACATTGGCCACATAGATTTTTAACTTGCATTTCTACCCGCCCTTTTCGTAGAGTCGCCGATACGTGCTTAGCGCACCCTCGGCGCGTCCGGCAGGCTTTGCGAAATGGGATCCAGGAGACTTCGGCGCAGCATCATCTTGCGGAATGCTTCTAATGAGCCTCCCATCCTTCAAAAACAGAATCTCATCGCACAGCCTATCGACCGAATCCAAGATGTGGGATGACATGATGATGCACGTACCAGAATCGGCCAGCTTCCTGAGAATCTCGGAATGCAAGTCCACCCTGCTGGGGTCGAGCGCGTTCATGGGCTCATCTAATAGAAGGTACCGCGCGCCCGTCGCATACGCAATCGCCAGGGTAAGCTGCTGCTTCATGCCCTGGCTCAGAGTGCGGATCCTCATCTTCGCGAACTCGCCTATCTGCGTTTGTTCCACTATCTCTTCGATATCGCGAGCATGCGGCCACATATCGCAAACCATCTTGAGGTGATCTTCCGCACGCAATCCGGGATACAGCAGCGTCCCCTCACCAGGTGCATAGAAGATCATAGAACGGACCTCTCTCGCACCCGTACCCTGCACCTCATCCAGAACGATGCTCCCGTCCACGCGAGGACCCGGCAAACCTGCCATCGCACGCAGCAACGTCGTCTTTCCATGCCCGTTCGGAGCGACGAGACCGTAGACCGTACCCGGGGCAAACTCAGCGTTCACCGAATCTACGAGCACCTTCTTTCCATAAGAGATCGTCAGCGTTTGAAGGTCAATCATCGAGATCATCCCCTTTCGATCTTTGGAACACTCAGGCGCACCATCAACGGAGATACGGCGCCCAAGACCACCAGCAGAGCGCCCGATGCGCCGACGACCTCTCCAAAAGGCATCGCGTTCGTCCCTCGCCCAAGGAACCCAATCGTCCCCACCTGGGAAGCGGGATCAAACGAGGCGAATGGAGCCAGCAGCGCGACGCCCATGCCCACGCTTTCAACATGAGCGCTCAACGAACCCAACACCAAGAGAACCGCGCAAACCATTCCGGTGACAACGGGGTTGCGGCTAATCGCTGCTGTCAACGCAGCGACGACGGAAATCACGCCGTATGCCATGACCAGCAACGGAATACTGCACAACACCGCCTCCCCCACCATGGACGTTGTCGAAGCTCCCGCCCGAATGAGAGCGACGGGATACTCCGATCCACCCGCACCGTTCTTAATCACGGACACAACGACAGCGGGAACCATCGACACCAAAAGCAGCACCAAGCCAAGCAGGAGAGCCAGCGCAACAGCCGTCAGAAAACGCACATGCGCTGTTGCGGGGATCTGGAGAACCAGAAGGGAACGACACTGCAGGTGGGTGCACGCGAGCGATGTGACAACCACGGGCAACAGCAAAAATAAGGAGGGAAGCGCTGCCTGGAGATACGAAAGGAGGATTAATGGGGGCATCTTCGTACTTAACTCGTAAACCTTGGGGTCCGGCAAGCTCGCGATCGACTCAAGCAGAAGGGCGCGCGCCTCCGCACGAGAAGGAGTCTCCGGCTCGATTCCAATCGATTGCAGGAGAGTCGCATCTGCCGCGCCCAGCTCACCTCGAGCGCGCTCGTACGTCGCAAGGCTTCGAAACCCCTCCGCAGGCATAGGCGCGTACACGAAACCCGAAAGAGCATCCCGCATGTCTTCCAGGGCCGCTTTGCCCTCGACGTCCATATTCGCAGCGTTCTGCTCTAGATACCGATCTATTGAACGGAGCTCCCCATCCCTATACCGAACAGCGGAAACGTTATCAGCGTCAGGAAACATCTCGACCAGAGCCGGGGCCAGCATCGTCGTCGACATTGCAATCGCGCATACGGCGAGGGTAGGAGAACGCAGGAGCAGTTTCCCCATCGTTCTTACGTATGCAACGGCGGAGGCACAAGCGCTCGAACGAGTTGCCGTTCTCGATGCAGTGAAGGAACCTCTCTCAAGACAAATCGGGGATATCGGGCACGCGCAGCCGCTCTTTCCAGCAACGCAAAGCAGGCTAATTGCCAGCACCTCGATCCCGATTGCGCATACGAGGGCAATCGCGCCACGCTCGAAGCAAAGTCCAGGCAGATTCACTATCTGCGTTGTCGGGTACGGGCTATAGGCGCCGACGGTCAACTCAGTGTTCGCATACGTAAGGGGATTCAACAGGGCGAACTCACGTAAAGCGATGGATCTTCCGTAATACCCGGGAACCATCGTCACCCCCATCAGGGCACATACGAACACGATTCCAAGCGTAGGGTTATTGGCAATCTTCACGGCAAGGTGAACGACAAGCGAGATGAACGCTGCCACCAAGAATTGCAAGATGGCCGTCTGCGCGAACACCAGCCAAGCCGGTTTGATAACCGGAGTCGCATATTGAATGTAGCCTATCGGATAGAACGGCGAGCCCGGGCCATTCTTCACAAGCGCGGCGATTATCCCTGGAAGATTGATGGCGAGGACGGCAAGCATTGCAAAAACACTCGCCCATACGCTCGATGCAACAAGTCTACCCAGCTCGCCCATCGGTGCCTGGATGATGAGCTTTTCACGTTTGTTAAGACGCGCGGCAAGGAACGAGACGGCAACGGCCGTTGCGACCCATAGCAAGTACTCCTTCGATCCGTCATAATAGGTGTACTCTCCATCCGATATCTGCAGAAACGGAAGTAGGGGAGAGAGCGGTGCCAAGATAAGACGTCCCGCGGCAAGAGGGTACAGAAGCGCGGGCATGCTTGATGAAGAGGTATAGACACCGTCCTCCCCCGCATTCACAAGCGCATCCGCATAGGATGCTGACAATTCCTGCTCAACACGGGTTATTCCCGACTCGAGGTATTCGACCCGTCCGTCGATGCCAGCCGCGCTCCTGAAGACGGGCAGAGCACAAAGAACCATCAACGCAACAACGACAACACAGAGCGACCTGGAGGAGAGAAGCGACCTAAAGATCGCCTTCGAGATTTTGAGCATATTCATCGCCAACCTTAACCTCATCCAGTCGGAACAGAGGGGCCGAACAAAATGCTCGGCTGTGATTACTTGCAGGCAAAGTCAATTTAACATAAACTGTTAAAAAGTAACCTGAGTTTTTTAAATTCTTCGGAGGTTATTATGAGTTCCGACAATCGCACTCCCCGGCTTCATTCCTTCCGCATCGCATGTGCGATAGCCTCTGCGACCCTTTGCGCCACCGCCATCGCACAAGTGGCGTTCTCCTTAAAGCCAGCAATCGAAGTGCTCGACAACCCTGTAATTGCAGACTCCCCCGCGTATCCAGCCCTTGCGATCTCGACATTGGTCCCTGCCGTCATCGGTATCGCTACGACCATCCTCAGCGCCGTTCTCGTGTGGACGATCAAGAGCGGAGACCCCTTCAAGAAAGGGTCTGCGACATGCTTGAAGGTGCTCGGCATTCTCTTCGTTGTTCAAGCTGCCACCAGCCTCTACGCCGGCTCACTCAAAACCTCCGTTTCGATGTTTGGCGGCGAGGGGGCCGTCGGCGCCCAAGAGATCGCTTCATCATTCGATTGGACCTCTCTGGTTCTCGGCATCGTCCTGTTCATGCTTTCCCAGCTCTTCTTGTACGCCCGAGAGCTGTACCTCGACTCCGACGAGATTGCGTAAGGAAACGCCATGCCCGTAATTGTTCGCCTCGACAAGATCATGGCCGAGCGAAAGATTTCCTCGAACGAACTTGCCGAAAGGATTGGAACCACGCCCGTGAACCTGTCCCGTATTAAAAAAGGGCATATTCGCGGCATTCGCTTCAACACACTCGAGCAGCTATGCCTCGCCCTTCGTTGCCAACCCGGAGACCTTCTCGAAGTCATGAGCGAAGAGGATGCCCGAAAGGAGTTCGGATTCGATTGGTCCGCCGAGGATTAGAGGGCGGTCGTACTCGCCCTGCACACGGGGATGCGAATCGGCGAGGTCTGCGGCCTTCGGTGGTGCGATGTGGATTTCGAGACGGGCCTGATCTCGATCAGACACTCGGTGGCGTACGCGAAGGGAATGGGTTCGTTCATCAAGGACACCAAGACCCATGACGCCAGGGGTATCCCCATCGACCCGGTCGGCCTACTCCCCTTCCTGAAGGAGACCCACGAGATCGACTGCGGAAAGCTGCGCTTGCGCGGCCTTACCGGGGCGGTCGAGATCGGGGACTGCTACATCCTGTCGGAGCCGGGCGCGACCTTCGCGACGACAAGCTATATCCGCAGGGCGTTCAAGACGTTCTCGGAGACCAACGGCCTCATGGGCACCAACGACGAGCTGATCACGTTCCACGGCCTTCGCCACACGTTCGCAACGCAGTGGATCCGCCAAGGCGGCGATATCAAGGCGCTCCAATCGATCCTCGGCCACAAGGACGCCATGGCGACGCTCAACGTCTACGCCGACATCGAGCCCATCTCCAAAATCCATAACATGCTGCGCGCCACGCCGTGCCTTTGGCGCGGGCACCTCGGGCCGAGGGTCGATCCGGGTCCCATGTTCCAACAGAGGATCCAGGAGTCCATCGAGACGCTCCAGGCGTTCGGCTACGGCATCACCGAGCCGGACGACCGAAATATCGCCATACGCGACGTGAAGACGAACAGTTGGCTCTAGCTCACCGAGTACGCGGCAGTGCTGGGCCCATCCCAACTGAGGTCACGGTGGTCCGATAGGGGCGCCGCCCGCGGCATGCGCCGCGGAGCGGTATCCCCTACCGAAGGGCGGGGATGCCCTCCGCTTCCAGTTCGGAATCAGCCGTCGGAGGCGTTCGGCTGACTGCGGGAACGGCCTGTCCGCTCAATGTGTTCGGCTGAGATCGGAAATCAACCCAACACGAGCCGGACACGCGCCAGACGGCTCTTCCCCGTGCGGCCTTCCCCCTTACGCTCATGTTGCAGGCATGTAACGCCGCAGCGAGCGCGCCTTTTTTGCGCCAGACAGGTACAATGATGAACACTGTACCGTAGCGGAGCGCCCCGCGCGCGCCGCAATCACGCGAAAGGGTTTCCCATGGCCGAGATCTCGTCCTCCCGTATCGTCATCACCGTCCTTGGCAAGAACCGCCCCGGCATCGTCGCCGGCGTCACCCGTGTCCTAGGCGAGGCCAACGTCGACATCCGCGACATCACGCAGTCCATTATCGAGGACATCTTCACCATGACCATGCTGGCCGATACCGCCGAGTCCAAGCTCGACTTCGCCGAGCTGCAGAAGGCGCTGGCCGAGGCCGGCGAGCTTTCGGGCGTCAACGTGTCCATCCAGCGCGAGGACGTCTTCAACTTTATGTACCGCCTGTAGCGAGCAAGCCGCTGGGGATAGCCTGACGCGCGCATGCCCATGCAAGTCACCCCGATGCGGCCCGGAGAGGAGCGCGCATGGCCTACGACGCCAAGAAAATCTATTACCGCTTCGATGACCACTTGAGCCGCCTGGTTCTGGATTACGAAGCAAGCCGCCAGATTTCGCCTGAGAGCGAAAACCTCTACCACGGTCTGCCGACCGACCCTTATGACGAGGGCCTGTTTGTCGAGCACAATGTCAAGCGCGGCCTGCGCAATGCCGACGGCTCGGGCGTGGTCGCGGGCCTCACTCGCATCTCGGATGTGCACGGCTACAACAAGGTCGACGGAAAGGTCGTGCCCGATCAGGGCAAGCTCACGCTTCGCGGCTACAGCATCGAGGATCTGGTCAACAATGCCCAGGCCGAGAATCGCTACGGCTACGAGGAAGTCGCCTATCTGCTTATCACGGGTTCGCTGCCCAACAAGGAAGAGCTCGACGGCTTTTGCGAGCGCCTGGGCGCCTTTAGACATCTGAGCGACGAGTACGTCAAAGAGTTCCCTATGACCACAGTGTCGTCGAGCATCATGAACGTGCTCCAGCGCGCCGTGCTGCTGCTCTACGCCTTCGATGCCGAACCAGACGTGATCACGCCCGAGCACGAAATCGACGTCGCCATTTCCATGCTCGCACGTCTCCCGCGCATCGCCGCCTTCGCCCACATGGCCTCGATCGCCAAGCTTCGCGGCTCCGAGGTTCACGTGCCGCACCCCACACCCGGTCTCTCCACCGCCGAGACCATCCTACAGGTCCTGCGCGGCGGCATGGCGTTCACCCGCGATGAGGCGATGCTGCTCGACGTGATGCTCATGCTGCATGCCGAGCACGGCGGCGGCAACAACTCCACCTTCGCTTGCCGCGTGCTGTCGTCTTCGGCCACCGACCCGTATTCCGCCTACGCCGCGGCTATCGGCTCGCTCAAGGGCCCGCGCCACGGCGGTGCCAATGCCAAGGTCGTGTCTATGCACGAGAACATCCGCGCGCATGTTTCCAACTGGGAAAACGAGGACGAGGTCGCGGCTTACCTGGGCAAGATCCTCGACAAGCAGGCCTTCGACGGCACGGGCCTCATCTACGGCATGGGCCACGCCGTCTACACGCTGAGCGACCCACGCGCCGAGGTCTGCCGCCGTTACGCGCGCTCGCTGGCAGCCAAGAAGGACTTGGGCGAAGAATTCGCACTCATCGAGCGCATTGAGCGCCTGGCACCCCAGGTCATGCGCGACCACGGCATGACCAAGCCCATCTGCGCCAACATCGACCTGTACACGGGCTTTATCTACAAGATGCTCGGCGTGCCCGAAACGCTCTTTACGCCGCTATTCGCCGTCGCCCGCATGGCCGGCTGGTCGGCACACCGCATGGAAGAGCTCTTCTGCGCGCACCGCATCATCCGCCCCGCGTATCGCCCGGTTATCGAGCCGCTGGAGTATAAGCCGCTCGCCGACCGCTAGGACGCGGACCGTTATAGAACTCGAGCGTGGCCAGGGACCCAAGCCCTCGGCCACGCTTTTTATGCCAGTAGAAAGGGCTGCATCAAATGATTGTGTTTTCCGATATGGATGGGACGCTGCTGACGAGCGATAAGCAAATGAGCGATGCCACCTGGGCGATGCTCGACGAGCTCGCACGTCGTGGCATCGAGTTTGTTCCCTGCACGGGACGTCCACTGTCGGGCATCTTTGAGCCCATTCTCGCCCATCCCGCCGTGCACTACGCGGTCTGTGCCAACGGCGCCAGCGTCTGGCAGCTCGACGACGATACGCCCACCGATGCCTCACGTGCTACGCGCATTTTGAGCCGACCGCTCGACCGCGCCATCGCCCACCACGTCCATAGCATTGCCACCGGCCATGACGTCACCTTCGATATCTTCGCGGACGGGCAGTGTTTCCTCCCCCGCTCGCTCTACACGCGCCTGGACGAATTCTGCGGCGGCGATCCTCACATCGCGGCTTCGCTCAAGCGCACACGAACACCGATCGACATGGATATCGACAGCAAGATCGACGAGGTCGAGACGCTCGAACGCATCGCCATGTACTGGCACGACCCCACCGATCGCGACGCCATCGCGGCGGCGCTCGACACGCTCGGAGGCATTGAGGTCACGCGTTCGTACGCCATGAATATCGAGGTTATGGGCGAAGGCGCCACCAAGGGAACGGCCCTCACGTGGCTGTGTGAGCATCTGGGCGAGCGTCTCGCCGACGCCTGGGCGTTCGGCGACAACATCAACGACATCCCCATGCTGCAGGCAGCGGGCCATGGCATGGCCATGATCAACGCCGAGCCCGAAGATCGCGAGGCCGCCGACGCCATCACCGAATACAACAACGACCACGACGGCGTCGCCCGCACCATCATGGCCGCCCTCGCCTAGTCATTGGTCAGTCATTGGGTGTTCCTATAGTTTTGTCAACCGTCGGGGCTACTCCCGGTAGGGC
>DXZZ01000010.1:0-10149 GCA_019419425.1 Collinsella sp.
TGGACAGCCACATCAATGAAGAGCTTGGGATAGAACTGCTGAGGGTAAACGCCCGCGGCAAGGAGGCCGGCCTTGGTAACATTGCCCTGGAAGTCGAGGAGATTCAGGCGTTCCATCTTTGTCTTCTTGTCCGTCGCACCACGCATCGCTCGAGGCGTCAACGAATAGGCGCGTTCTATCGTGCGGTCGACCAGCGACTCGTCGAGATCGCCCACACTCGTGCCGGGCACCGCATCGCGATCGCTAGGACTCGTCCGTTCGTATGACGACAGTGCCAAAACCTCGGTCGACGAAAGGGGCACGTCTTTGTCATCGACGCGCTTGTAGCTGCCGCCCTGGGCGCCCCGCTCTATTACATAGCAAGGCTTGCTCGACGGGTCGAGCTCCTCAATTGTGATGACCAGAACCACGGTGCCCTGGAGCTCCACGCGTTCAATGGTGTATTTGGGCGGATTGGCCAGTTTTCCACGACCGCCGGCATCACCCATGCCCGCTACGAATTGGTTGAGCACCTTCTCGGTCTCAAAGTTCTCAACCGGGACAAAGCCCGCGCGCTCGCTCACGCCGAGCACGATAATTCCGCCAGCGGTATTCGCGAATGCACTAACCGTTTCCCATACGTCGCGGGAAAGCGTCGTGGCGCTCTCCTTGACCTCGACGTTAAGATCGTCCGAGCCCATGCGCCTTAAAGACTCGAGCAGACCGGTCAGCTCGTTTTCGTTCATCTGCATGTCCTTTCGCTCGGCCCGGCGGAGAATGCCACGAATAGATTTCCTTCGTCTCTCAGTTATCTCTCGTAATTATCTCTCATCTTTCTGCTATCTCTCATATTAGAGATAAGTGAGAGATGAAAGAAAAGATGTCTGTCATCTGTTTCATTTAAACATGTTTTTGCTGGTAGAACAATCAGTATTGAGACAATACCATGATTGCTTGTCTCCTTGCTGCTCAGTTATCTCTCATATTTATCTCTCGTCTTTCAGTTATCTCTCGTATTAGTGACGAATGAGAGATGAGAGATACGTGAGTGATGCATGAGCCTGGATTTTTGGACGGTCGGATAATCCCTCAAACAAAAAACGGGGCCGGCCTTACGCCGAACCCCGTTTTCAAACGGTCAGTTAGTTATCCAACGCGCGAACATAGCAGTCAACATTACGCCGCCGCGAACACTCCCAAGCCCGTTCCGATGATGCAGATCGCAAAGATGCCCAAGATGATCCAAATGGTCTTGACACCCTTTTTGTACAGGGCGACGCAGGCAAAGGTTGCCAGCAAGGGCAGCAGACCGGGGAAGATCGAATCGAACAGATCCTGCAGGACAATCTCCGAACCACCCACGTCAAAGGTCAAAGCAGTGGACAGTGAGACCTGTGCAGCAATCATGGCGCCGATAACGGTCATTCCGAGGACACCGGCAGCATGCGTCATGCGAGACATAAGGTTGTTCTCTTCGGACTGCTGCAGGAACTTGGTTCCCAGGTCGTATCCCAGATGGGCTGCGACGATACGCGTTGCAAAGTTAGTCAGCGAGTAGAGAAGGAAGACGGAGACGGAAAGGGCGAGCACGACGGCAGTTGCCGTGCCCGTACCCGTAATGACGGCAAACGCGCAGCCAAGCACGCCGGAGACATAGACCTCGGGAGGAACCGCCGCGCCGACCATGATGGCGCCCATGAACATGGACTCCAAAGCAGCGCCGACGATAACGCCCTGCTGGACATCGCCAAGGATCAAGCCGACAAACAGGCTCGTAAACAGCGGACGACCAAGCATCGTAATGCCAAATGCTTGCTCGTCCACAGACGCCATAATGCGACCAGCGCAACTAGGAGGTACTGGGCAGCTATTCTGATTAACCCCAGAAATAAGCCTGCAGGCGAGACGTTCAGAACAGCTCGCCTGCAGGCAACAGCAGCAATTTGAAAGGATTAGTAGTTCATCTGGTGATAGTAGCGACGCGTGGTGAGCGGGTGGTTGCGGACGTGCTCGAGATGGCAGCTCAGGCGCTCGGTGATGGTGTAGGTGACCATCGGGGAGACGATCTTGCGGAACTCGGGGTCGCTGAACGGCAGCTCGACCTCGGCGGTGTCGAACTTGTTCGCGCGGACATGGACGCCCTTCTCGTCGGCGAGCATGTGGGTGAAGTTGTCCACGCGGTCCATGAGCTTGCGGGTGTCGTCCTCGCCGTAGAGCATGATGAGGCTCGTGCCCTCCTCGCACAGCTCGATGGTGCCGTGGAAGAACTCGGCGGCGTGGATGGACTTGGTCTTGATCCACTGCATCTCCTCGAGGATGCACATGGCGTAGTCGTAGGCCTCGCCCCAGAGCATGCCGGAGCCGATCACCATGTGGTAGTCGGTGTCCTTGAAGTCCTCGGCCATGGCGGCGCAGCGCTCGTCCTGGGCGTCCTTGGCCTTGATGAGGTACGGGGCGATGTTGCCGAACTCCTCCATGAAGGTGTCGTACTTGGGGAAGGCGCCGGCGTTCTTGAGGAAGCGGGCGACCAGCGTGATCTGGTAGGTGTAGATGGCCTCGCACAGGACGTCGTCCTCGGCGAAGCTGAAGAACTTGTAATCGGCGTACTCGGTGGCCGGGGTGTTGTCGTTGGAGACGTACATCAGCGTGCGGGCACCCTGCTCCTGGCAGAACTTGGCGGCCTCGATGATCTCGGGGGTGGTGCCGGTACGGGTGGAGAAGACGCAGACCGAGTCCTTGTTGAAGGCCTTGGGCGGGCATGCGAGGAACTCAGCGGCAATCTCGCAGTGGACGTCGACGTCGGCCGTGGTGGTCTCGACCCAATACTTCATCGGGAGCGTGTGGGCCCAGGTGCCGCCGCAGCCGATGAAGAAGATGTTGGAATAGCCCTGCTCGCAGACCTTGTCCACGGCAGCCTCAATCTGAGGACGGAGAGCGAGGGCATCGCTCACAACCTTCTCGTAACGAGGCTCATCGAAATTGAACATCCCTTACTCCTTACTCACTTAGATGAACCCTTCATTCATCCCATAACGTTATAATACTTTATATAACTAACTATGCAAGAACTATTTCAGATTTTTTTGATTTTTCTTTAATAAAAAGCCCGCCGATCAAATGATCGACGGGCATAGGCATAGAGCATTGGTTCAATAAATGCCGAGCATCAACGTGTTTCCGGCTAGAAAACGTCCTTGGCAAACACCTTAGCGTCATTGGGAACCTGACGGATTTCGATGGCCACGCCATCGCCCAGGAGTTCTTGGATATGCTCGGCATCTTTCTCGGTCGCGAAGATTGCAGGGGTCGGATGAAGCGTGGTCTCGGGGGTCTTTCGGGTTCCACCCAGATTGATCTCTTTGATGTCTTTGCAACCCTTAGCGAGACGATAGACATCTTCAATCGTCTCAGCGATGATAAACAGCGAATACTTGTCGGTAACGCCACTGTTGAGCGCCTCGATAGCAGCGTCAACATCCTTGATGACGAGTTTAACGCCGCTGGGGCGGGCGAGCCTCAAGGCCGCCTTCCTCATGTCGTCTTTTGCCACAGCATCGCTGGCGAGCAGAATGCAATCTACATCCAAAGCGTGAGTCCAGGACATGGCAACTTGGCCGTGAATCAGTCGGTAATCAACTCTCGTAAGCTTAATCATCGTTATCATCTCCGCACGTGATAAAGGGAATGACAGGTGCGACCCCTAGCTAGGGCTCGAACCAGAACTAACTAGAAATCTTCTTCCTCGGCGCCGGCAAGCATGTCCGCCGCCTCGCAAAGCTGAATAAACGAACGCGATCCCTCGACCGCGGCTTTGGCCTTGTCCGCATCCAGAGAGTCCAGCTGTGTAACCATTTCCACCAGCAGCGGCAAGTTCATTCCGGCGATCAACGTAAACGATCCGGCAGTCTGCCTCTGAATGAATTCGTTGTTTACAGAGCCGCCAAAGATGTCAGTCACGACAAACCAAGAGTCGGCAGGGTCCCTCGTCTCCATCCATGCATCAATCAACGCCGCGACGTCCCTTGAATCGTCATCGACATAGGCGCACAGGCACTCGATTCGGTCGTTGGTGCCCATCAGAATCTCCAGAGAGCTTTTCATGCCTTGGGCGAGATAACCATGACTCGCTAGCAATATCTTATTCATAGTTCTCCAATACCAATAGGACGTACTATATTGTCATAACAAAGTATATTAGCAATCTACCCTACGTGGTGTGTCTATTTTCCAAATCCGCGAACGGTAACAATTGGTCGGTAAATCGACCAATCTATCTCTAATTTACAAATAGAACTTCAGTCGCTCGGTGCAGTACACCTGGCGGGAGATGAAAAGCGGCTCGCCACTTGGGGCATAACGTCTATCGACAAACAGAAGCAGCGAAGAGTCCAGCTCCACGTTAAGGTATGCCGCCTCGAGCTCGCTCGCATAGCAGACCTCGAGCGTACGCGTGTTGGGACCCATCTTGATCCCCTGGCGATCGAGTACCGCCATCAGCGAATCATCGAGGGACTCATGCTCCAAAAAAGAAAGCGCAGCGGAATAGCTATTGGTTTCCAGCATCGTGGGCTTGCCATCCACAAGGCGCAGACGACGGCTACGCAATACCTTTTGGGTATCGTCTACGCCCAGGAACTTCGCGTCTCGCAGACTTGGGAAGTCCCAGCCCATTTCGAGAACCCTGGTAGACGCCTGTTTGCCCGCAAGCTGGCACGAATGGGTAAAGCTCTCACGGTCGTCCGCGGCATACATCTGCGTGTCCGACGAAACGAACGTGCCCTTGCCGCGGGCCCTCTCAACAAGCCCAGCATCTTCCATTTCTTTAATTGCGGAGCGAACCGTTATTCGGCTCACGCCAAATTGCTCGATCAGCTCCGCCTCGGTCGGAAGCTTGTCTCCCGGGCGGTACGTGCCGTTGGCGATTGAATCAGAAAGCGCATGAACAATCTGTTTGTACAGGGGGATAACGCTATTTGCCTCAACCATATCAACCATACCTTTACAAGGAATCAGCAGCTTATAGATAAATGACTTATATTGTATTAGAACTTTTTAGCACTCCACGCCATTTCCTATAATGTTTCAGCAAACGAGGGGTTATTTTGCGTAAGCGGTGTAGAGTCCATCCATTTCCGCATACAGCTTCAATCTGATGGCGGTATATGCATCCGATAAGCCGATTGATTTTTATCTTCTGTCTGTCTCTCAGTCATCCCTCGTCGTAGAAATGAATGTGAGGTGAGAGACACGTAGTTGACGCACAAGCGTGGATCATTGGACGGTTGGAAAATGAGCGTGGATATTTGGACGGTTTTTGGGCTTTTGGCGGCCGATTTCGTCCGAAAATCCACGCTCATTCGGCATGCGTCCGGAAATCCACGCTCGTGTGTCCGAAAATCCACGCTCATCCGGCAGATTGGTCGAGGGCCCCATATGGGTATACTCTCGAGGATTCGACTCGATTCGCCCCCGCTGGGGCGTCAAAGGAGACTGCATATGCCCACCACCTCAACCGACCCGCGCGCCGCTGCCGCCGCACTGCTGGTGCCCGGCACTACCTGCCACGGCTTTGCCGTCGAGCGCTGCGAGACCGTACCCGAGCTCGACTCGGACGCCTACGTGCTTCGCCACACCGTCTCGGGCGCTCGCCTGCTGTACCTGGCGTGCGACGACGAAAACAAGGCCTTTGCCATTGGCTTTAAGACGCCGCCGGCCGATTCCACCGGCGTGTTCCATATTCTTGAGCACTCGGTGCTGTGCGGGTCGGCCAAGTTTCCCGTCAAGGAGCCGTTTGTCGACCTGATCAAGAGCTCCATGCAGACGTTCCTCAACGCCATGACCTACCCCGACAAGACCATCTACCCCGTCGCCACCACCAACGAACAGGATCTGTATAACCTGATGGACGTGTACCTGGACGCGGTGTTCAACCCGGCCATCTACACCAAGCCCACCATTTTTGAGCAGGAGGGCTGGCACTACGAGCTGGACCTGCCAGAGGGCGCCGAGGGCGAGGGCGACGGCAACCCCGCCAGCCTGCGCGAGGGCACGCTGCGCTATAACGGCGTGGTGTTCAACGAGATGAAGGGCGCGCTGTCCGACCCCATGAGCGTGCTGGACGACGCCGTCAACGCCGCGCTCTATCCCGACACCGCCTATGCGCACGAGAGCGGCGGCGACCCGCGCGTGATCCCGGCGCTCACCTACGAGCAGTTCCTGGACACGCACGCACGCCACTACAACCCTTCCAACTCCTACATCACGCTCTACGGCGACCTGGACGTGGACCGCGCACTGGCCTTTTTGGACGAGCGCTATCTGTCGCAGCCGAGTGCCGCGAGCCGCCGCATGGACGCTGCCGTCGCCGCCGGCGAGGACCCGTCCGCGCTGGCGCCCAATCCGCTGGACGTGCAGGCGCCCGTGACCTGCGAGTACAAGCGCGTCGAGATGGCCACCACACCCGAGAACGCCCTGGTGGGCCTGGGTCTGGTGCTGGGCAGCGCGCTCGATCGCAAGCGCACGATCGCGGCGGATATCCTGTTCGAGGCGCTGCTGGGCTCCAACGAAGCACCGGTTAAGAAGACCATTCTGGCCGCCGGCCTGGGCGGCAACGTGGTGAGCTACACCGCGGCCGAGAGCCTGCAGCCCTACGAGCTCATCATGTTGCAAAACGCGCAGCCCGGCGTGGCGCGCGAGCTGCGCCGCGTGTTCCAGGACGCCTGCCGCGACCTGTGCGAGCATGGCGTTCCGCGCGAGCGCCTGGAAGCCATCATCAGCAGCAACGAATACGATCTGCGCCAGCGCGACTACGGCATCGCCGACGGCGTGGCCATTGCGTGCGACGCGCTGAGCACCTGGCTCTACGCTGACGACGCCGCGACGCTGGCACTCAAGTACGGCCCGGTGTACGAGGAGCTGCGTAGCGAGCTGGACGGCAGCTTTTTTGAGGACCTGCTGCGCGAGCTGGTGCTGGAGAACGATCACATGGCACTGGTCGAGTTGGTGCCGGTGGACACCGCCGAGGGTTCGGAGGGTGCCGAGGCCGCCGAGCTGGCAGCCAAGCGCGATGCCATGACCGATGCCGAGCTGGCCGACGTGGTCGAGCGCACGGCCGCGCTGCGTGCCGCGCAGGAGGCGGAAGACACGCCCGAGGCCAAGGCCACGCTGCCGCGCCTGCGCGTGTCCGACATTGGCGAGGCGCGCCCCGAACCGTCGCTGGTCGTGGACACGACCGCGCCCATCCCCTGTCTGCGCCACGACATCCCTACCAACCGCCTGGCCTACGCCATGCAGTATTTCGACCTGAGCTGCGTCGCGTTTGAGGACCTGCCCTATGTGACGCTGCTCTGCCGCCTGCTCAAGCAGCTGCCCACACGCGAGCATTCGGCCGAGGAACTCGACAACCTGCTCGCCGGCAAGCTTGGCTTTTTGAGCTTTACGACCGAGGTCATGACGCAGCCTGACGTGGACGGCGTGCGCCCCTACCTGCTGGTGAGTGCCGGCGCCCTGTCCGAAAAGATCGACGCGCTGGCGAGTCTGCCGCGCGAGGTGTGGTCGAGCACGCTGTTGGCAAACGCCGACGCCGACCGCGTTCGTGACGTACTCACGCAGATTCGCATTGGGCTTGAGCAGGGCTTTATCAACAACGGCCACTCGGCGGCGCTGGGTCGCGCGATGAGCTACAGCTCGCCTTCGGCCGTGGTGCGCGAGCAGCTCTCGGGCGTGGACTTCTACCTGTTCCTGCGCGATTTGCTCGAGCACTTTGACGAGCGCGTGAACGGGCTGCGTACCAAGCTTTCCGAGCTGGCGGAGCGTATCTTTGTGGCCGATGGCTGCATGGCGAGCTTTACCGGCAGCGACGAGGACTTTGACACGTACTGGGCCGCCGCGGGCGACCTGGGGTTGGGCGCGGGCGCTGGCGACGGCGCTGCCAGCGGCACGCTCGTGGTGCCGGAGCCGCGCGACCGTCACGAGGCTTTTGTCATCCCCAGCGACATCTGCTTTGCGTCGCGCGCGTGCGACCCGCGTCGCCTGGGCATCGACGTGACGGGCGCTTGGGCCGTGGCTGCCAACGCGCTCTCCTACGACTACCTGTGGAACGAGATCCGCGTGAAGGGCGGTGCGTACGGCTGCGGATTCCGCGCTGCCGGCGAGCGTCAGGCGGCGTTCTACACCTACCGCGACCCGGCGATCGATCCTTCGATTGAGCGCGTGGAGCGCGCGGGTGCATGGCTCGGCAGCTTTGAGCCCGACGAGGCCGCCTTTGAGGGCTTTATCGTGAGCTGCGTGAGCGGCATGGACGCGCCGGTGAAGCCGTACGCGCTCACCAAGCGCCGCAACACGACCTACCTGGCCGGGCTCGGTCCGCATGCGCGCGAGGAGCGTCGCGCCCAGATGCTCGCCGCCACGCCCGGTGAGCTGCGCTCGCTCGGCGCAGATGTGACGCGCATCGCAGCCGAGTCGCCAACCTGCGTCTTTGGCGGCCGCGACGTCATCGCCAAGAGCAACGCCGGCTTTAACGTAGTCGACCTGATGGGCTAGCCACAGCAAGCAAAACCACCACAAAGGGGACAGGCACCTTTGTGGTGGTTCGAACACTTGTTCTATACGTACACATGTTCTATAGTATGGGTGATTGCATCGGATCTAAATTGCAACTAGAATATAGTTGCAGAATGTGAGGCGGGATGACTCGAGCCGATAAACTCATCGCCCAACTGTTTAGCTGCCCTTCGACGTATCGGTATGCCGATTTTTTAAAAGTCATGGCCTCATATGGCTTTGAAATGGACAGCAAAGGCAAGACATCCGGATCGCGCATTCGCTTCTACAGGCCCTCAGATGGCAGGATGTTCGTGATGCACGCGCCTCATCCATCTGACGAATTGACAGCGGGGACAATTCGAAACATCGTTCGATTTCTGCAGGATGTCGGAGGCAGTCATGAGTAACGTTTTGGCATACAAGGGCTATTTCGCCCCAGTCGAGTTCGATGCCGAGCAGCATGTACTAACAGGTATGGTCGCCGGCATTAGGGACGCAATCGTATTTGAAGGCTCCACGGCTGAAGAAGTGGAGCAATGCTTCCACGACGCCGTCGACGATTACCTTGAGTTTTGTGCCGAAAAGGGCAAGGAACCAGAGCGGGCTTTTAAGGGCTCGTTCAATGTGAGAACAGGCTCCGAGCTTCACAAGCAGGCAGCACTGGCGGCGGCAAAGAAGGGCGAGTCACTCAATAAGTTTGTGACCGAAGCAATCGCCGCGGCGTTATAACGTTAACGCATGGGCCAAAACCACCACAAAGGGGACAGGCACCTTTGTGGTGGTTTCGACATTTGCCCAGATAAAACCTGCCAAAATAAACCTGTCCCTTTTTGGTAGGTTTGGGGGAGGGGGCTAGGATGGATAAGGCTGAGTTGCGGCGGGCGGTAATTGCTCGGCGTGATGCTCTTGATTTGGACTTGCGGGCGGCGAAGTCTGCTGATATCTGTGCGCGGCTGGTTGAGCTGCTGGGCAGCTCGGGTGCCGCGGCGCCGCACACCGTTGCCGTCTATGCCGCGATGGGTTCCGAAGTCGATCCTGCCGCGTTTGCCGCAGCGGCCGCCAAACACGGCTGGCGCGTGGCCTATCCGTGCATGCTCTCGGCAACAGACGCCGAAGCTTGTGGCCAGCGCATGTGCATGCGGGCAGTTGCTGTCGACGATGCGTCCGCAGCTCCGTTTGTCGACCACCCCACGCGAGCCTTCGCGGCCATGGACATCGACAGCAGCCGCTTCCCTATCGTGCCTGCCGAAGCTCTCGACATGGTCGTCGTGCCACTCGTAGCCTTCGACCGCGCCGGCGCACGCCTGGGCTACGGCGGCGGCTGCTATGACCGCTACCTGCCCATGCTCTCGCCCGCATGCCAAATCATCGGCATCGCCTTTGACGAGCAGCGTGTCGACCACGTTCCCACCGACGCCCACGACCTGCCGCTACCCCACATCATCAGCGCCTAACGGCTGGCACGCTGCACCCCACAAAAATGAGCGTGGAAAATCTCCCGCTTTGAGTCCCTTTATGAGCCAAAAACGGGAGATTATCCACGCTCATGTTGCAAACGTCCGTTTTTCCACGCTCATCCGTCCGGATTTCCACGCTCATTTCTCAAGCGTCCGAAAATCCACGCTC
>DXZZ01000010.1:10249-31655 GCA_019419425.1 Collinsella sp.
GCTCATCCGTCCGGATTTCCACGCTCATTTCTCAAGCGTCCGAAAATCCACGCTCAATCAATGCGCGTCCAGATTTCCACTCTCATGTGTCCGATTATCCACGCTCGTGCAGCCTAACGCCCTGTAACCGTCTCAGCAGGCACACGGCACGCCGGCAACCTTGAGCTTGCGATCGAGCTTTGTCGGATCCCTTAGGTCATCCCAGCACAAGCGCACAATCTTGCAGTTATCGAGCATCGAAAGCCTCGACTCGCGCTGGCGCTCGTCAAATTGCGCCTTTGCAAGCTTGCCCTCCTCCGCCGCTTTCTCGCTTTTAACGAATCCGTCGAACTCCCCGATAATCAACCGGTCGCCCACGCGCCACAAGTAGTCAACGCGATACGGCCTTCCCGGCTCAAGCGGGTCGAACAACTCAACCTGCAGCTCCGGAACCTGCCAGCCGCGCTCGATCATCAGGGCGCGCGCCTTGGACTCGCCACCGCTTTCCGACAAGCCGTCGGCACACCGCGCGACCCTGCGCGCCGTCACAACACCGCGACGGCCCGAGCCAAGCTTGCTAATCGCTTCGACCAGATGCTCCTTCGAAATAAGCTGTTCACGAAGCGCCGAGTCCGCAATGATCAGCCCCTCGACAAACGACGCATCGACCAGGCAATCCGCAATCGTTTGATCGATATCGGTCACGGCAATATCCATCTCGCTGACCCGTGTCCGATAAGCATACCGATGGCGAATGACCTGAGAGCCCGGCGTCGTCGATTGCGCCGGCATCGCGGCGATATGGATGTGCGTCAAATTGGCATGCGAAACCGAAAGACCATAGACAACGGCCGCCGTATAGGAGCAAAACGTCCAGTCGGGATGCTTTTGCGCAAGGGCCCGCACCCGATGCAGATAACGCTGTCGAAACTTGAGTTCGGACCAGTATTCCGGACGCGCATACAGTCCCGGCATGACCACTTCGAGACTTCCCGCCGCCACCCGCCGCTCAATCTGCTTTGCCTCCGCCATCGTGCGCGCGTACACGCAGCTCATCTGCTGCTCGCACGCTTTAATGTGGCCTGTAAGTCTTTGATTCGCCGTCGCGTTTGCCATGTCGCCTCCCAACTCTTGGAACGGCGCCAACGTACCAGACGGTTTCATGCGAAGTCTGACCAAATGCTGTCCAGCAGCTGACCAAATGCTTGACGGTTTTGGATGTTTTAGGCCAATGCTCCATATCTGCAGGTAGAGCGGTTGTCCAGAGGTCCCTGTCTCCACATTTTGAGCCTCAAAAGCCACCGATTTCATTAAAAGAAAATATGCTGTGGCTCGAAACTACCTAGTTTGCGATGTAGCCCGCATGTACTCAACGTGTGATGATGCCGACGGTACGGCAGCTGCAAAAAAATGAGCGTGGAAAATCTCCCGCTTTGAGACCCCTTGTGAGCCAAAAACGGGAGATTATCCACGCTCACGTTGCAAACGTCCGATTATCCACGCTCGTGTGTCCGGATTTCCACGCTCATCACGCAGCAGACACGGCAGCGGTCACGGCAACAGATACGGCAACCGCCACAGCCATAGCAGCTGCCACCGCCACAGCGGCAGCCACGGCCGCGGCCTAGTGCTCCTCGCCGGCGCGGGCCAGGTCGTAGGGCGTGGTCTGGTAGACGTAGTAGTTGAGCCAGTTGGTGTAGAACAGCTGAGCCTGACTGCGCCAAACGTTGCGCGGCTCGGCCGTGGGGTCGTCGTTTGGGAAGTAATGCGCCGGCACCTCGGGATCAAGCCCGCGCTTCACGTCACGCTCGTACTCCAGGCGTAGCGTGTCGGTATCGTACTCCGGATGGCCAAAGACAAAGAAGCGGCGGCTGTCGGTCGACTTGACGATGTACAGGCCCACCTCGTCGGACACGGCCACGACCTCAAGCTGCGGCTCGGCCTCCACGTCCTCGCGGCGCACATCGGTGTTGCGCGAATGCACGGCATAGAAGCGGTCGTCGAAGCCGCGGACCAGCGGGCTTTGCGGCTTCACCAGATAATGCTCGAACACGCCACTTGCCTTGGCCGGTAGATCGTACTTCTGAATGCCGTAATGATGGTAGAGCCCCGCCTGCGCGCCCCAACAAATGTGCAGCGTGGAGTGCACGTGCGTGGTGGACCAGTCCATGATCTGGCAGAGCTCGGGCCAGTAGTCGACCTCCTCGAATGGCATCTGCTCCACGGGCGCGCCCGTGATAATCAGGCCGTCGTAGTGGATGTCGCGGATGTCGTCGAACGTGCGGTAGAACGTCTCCAGGTGGCCGGCGCTCACGTGCGTGGCCTCGTGCGTCTTGGTGCGCAGCAGGTCCACCTCCACCTGCAACGGCGTGTTGGAGAGTTTGCGCATAATCTGCGTCTCGGTGGCGATCTTGGTGGGCATGAGGTTGAGGATGAGCACACGCAGCGGACGGATGTCCTGGTGCAGCGCGCGGTACTCGGTCATGACAAAGATGTTCTCGCTCTCGAGCTGCGCGGCGGCAGGGAGGGCGTCGGGGATGCGAATGGGCATGGATGCTCCTTACGAGTCAGTTGCAGCTATGGTACAACGAGCGGCCCCATCCGCGCGAGCACATCGCCCAGCGATGCCGTCAGCGGCCCAAATCACCCCAAAAGTAGAGATTAAGGCATGTCCCAAAAAACTACTTCGCTTTAGCTTAGCAAAGTGACAGCAGGACGCTACAATGGTTCGACGCGAAAAACTCGGCCGAAAGGATACATATATGTACCAGACGCGTAAGATCGGTGTGGTCGGCCAGGGCCACGTAGGAGCACATGTCGCCAACAGCCTGCTCATGCAGGGCATTGCCGATGAACTGTACCTGTGCGATATCAACGAGGCCAAGGTGACGTCCGAGGTCCAGGACCTGCGCGACTCCCTTTCGTTTGTCCCGTACAACACCAAGATCGTCAACTGCTACGACCACTACGAGGAGCTGGCCTGCTGCGACGTCATCGTCAACGCCGCCGGTAAGGTCGCGCTGGCCGCTGGCAACCGCGACGGCGAGCTGTTCTTTACCACCGACGCCGCCCGCTCCTTTGCCAAGCGCATCGTCGATGCTGGCTTTGACGGCATCTTCGTGAGTATCTCCAACCCCTGCGACGTCGTGTGCACCGAGCTGTGGCATCTGACCGGCTACGATCCCAAGAAGATCATCGGCTCGGGCTGCGGTCTGGACTCCGCTCGCCTGCGCACCGAGATCTCCAAGAAGGTCGGTGTGAGCCCCAAGTCCATCGACGCCTACATGATCGGCGAGCATGGCTTTAGCCAACTGGCAGCCTTTAAGGCCGCGACCATCGCCGGCAAGAGCCTTAACGAACTTCAGGCCGAGAACCCCGACAAGTATGCCTTCGACCACATGGAGGTCGAGGAGCTTGCACGCAAGGGCGGCTATGTGACCTACCAAGGCAAGCAGTGCACCGAATACGCCGTCGCCAACTCCGCCGCGCGCGTCTGCGCCGCCGTGCTGCACAACGAGCACGCCGCGCTTTCCGCCTCTACGCATATGACCGGCCAGTATGGCGAGGAGGGTATCTTTACCTCCCTGCCGTGCGTGATCGGTGCCGAGGGCGTCGAGGAGGTCTACACGCTGGACCTGTCCGAGTACGAGCTCGAGGGCTTCCACAAGAGCTGCCAGCACATCCGCGACAATATCGCCCAGCTCGACTGGTGGGACACCGAGGCCTACGACGCAAAGTAGGCCGCTGGCTGCCGCAACCTTGCGAATCTAAGCGCGATACTAAGCGGGCCGCGCCGGAAATCCCCGGCGCGGCCCGCTTTTTTGACTCACGCAGTGCCCTTGCGAATCGAAGGTGAATACTTTTCCGCGATGTGAACGAGCAAAATCGGACCCCCGAAGCATCGACACTTTTCAGACGTCGTTTCCTGCGATTTCGTCGAGTTTTTCCTGCGGTTTTGTCGCAAAAAAGTGTGGATGCTTCGGGGGTCCAAAACAGGTCGTTCACTTCGCGGAAAAGTATTCGACTTCGTTTTCGCGCAGACACGAATCCGGCCGCCACAATGCAAAACGGGGCCCGCGCGCAGCACAGACCCCGTCAAAAAAGATAATTCCCGGTGTCTAGTACTGCTCGACACCCATATAGCGACGAACCTCGGGGCTGTGATCGAACACCTTACCGCGGGCGGCGCGCAGCTCGCAGCTCATGTTGTAGAAGAAGATCGGCTCCAGGTACGAACGCACGCTGGCGGGCACGTCGCCCACGCCGTACTCGAGCGCATCGAGCACCATGATTGTGTCAGTGTGCGTGTTGAGGAACGCCAGTGCGCGCTCCTCCATGGGACGGCACTCGCCCGATCCGATCTGCACAAAGTAGAACACGCCGGGCTCGGTGGCCTCGAACGGGCCGTGGAAATACTCGCCGGAGTGGATGTAGCAGCAGTGCTGCCATTGCATCTCCATGAGCGAGCAGATCGCCATGGCGTAGGTCTGGCTAAAGTTGGGACCGGATCCCAAGATGTAGAAAAACTCGTGCTGCTGGCAGAGCTCGGCAAAACGGGCGCCCAGCTCGGCGTTGACCTTCTCGCGCGCGGCGGGCAGCAGCGCGTCCATCTGCTTAAGGCCTTCATACATGTCGGCGAGCGCCTCGTAACCCTCCTGCTGGTCGAGGAGCTCGGCGGCGATCAGAACGCCGATGCCCTGCGGCACCTCGGCCTGTGGCACGCCTTCGCCCCACGGATAGACCCAGGTGGTCCACTTGCCGTTGTCGATCTTGGAGCCCTCGCAGTCGGTGAGAGCAACGACCTTGGCTCCGGCAGCCAGCGCCATCTCGCAACCGTCGACAACCTCCTGCGTGTTACCGCTGTGGCTGCAGGCGACGACGAGCGACTTCGGCCCCAGGCTCTTGGGGGCCATCAGGCAAAACTCGCGCGCGGTGTAGACCGTCGAGGCAAACGTAGTGGCCTCGCGCTTGAGCAGCTCGTTAGCCGGCATCAGGTCGATCATCGAACCGCCGCAGGCGATCCAAAACACGTTCTCAATCTTGCCCTTGCGCTCGATAATTTCCTGAATCAGATCGCGTGCGTTCACGGTGACGCTCCTCCTTGTGTGGCGGCTTTGGACGACAGCAGCTCGTACCTGCAGTCGTTCTATGTTGTTCTATTTATAGCATGCAAGCAGGTGCCCGTGAAGTCATTTCAGCAAATTTGTTCTATGTTGTTCTATCTATGGACGTTAGATGTCGAACACGTAGCGCGAGCCCACGATCTTTTGGCGCCCGAGCAGCAGGGGCCGCTCGTCCTCATCGGTAAAGTACGCCTCCATATAGAAGAGCGGCTCGCCGACCGGCACCTCCAGCAGCGGGGCCGCCTGGGCATCCGCCAGCGCAATCTCCACGGTGCAGGGGTCGGACTTGAGCGGCGCGCGGCCCGAATGCTCGGCAACGAGCGCAAAGATCGAGTTATCGGTGAGGTCCTCGGCGGCCAGCGTCTGCAGGTAGGGATGGTCGGCGAGCACAAAGGCGTTGTTCTCGAGCATGACGGGGATGCCGTCGGCCGTGCGCACGCGCTCGACCACGATGAGCTCGCAGCCGGGCTCCACGCCAAAGAACGCCGCATCCTCGCGCGTCGCCGCGACCACCGTACGCGACACCAGACGCGCTCCGGCCACCATGTCGTTGGCGGCACAACCCTCAGTAAAGCTCTGGACATCGCCTTTCTGGCAAATCTTGCGTTTGAGCTTGGGAGCGCACACAAAGGTGCCCCTCCCCTGCTGTCGGTTGAGATATCCCGCGCGCGACAGCTCCTCGATGGCGCGGCGCACGGTGATGCGTCCCACGCCGTAAGACTTCGCGAGCTCCATCTCGGAAGGAATGCGCGAGCCGGCCGCATACACGCCGCGCGCGATCTCGCCCTTCAGGTCGTCCATGACCTGCTGGTACAGCGGCACGGCGGATACGCCAGCGCGGTCGGTTTTATCGTCGGTTGCCATCGTTACGCTCCATCCCGCGCATGCTCGGATTCAAACTCTTCAATCGCCGCCATAAACTGCTCGCCAAAGGCGTCGGCCTTTTTCTCGCCAATGCCGTTGACCTGGATAAGCTCGTCGCGCGTCTGCGGGCGCAGGCGGCACAGGCCGCGCAGGGCCTTGTCGGAAAAGACCATGTACGGCGCCATCTCGAGCTCGGCCGCGATCTCCTTGCGCAGGGCGCGCAGGCGCTCGAACAGCTCGGCATCGTCGCCCACGCGCGGGCGCTGATCCAGCTCGGCCTCCTCGCGCAGCAGATCCACCGCACGGCGAGCACGGGCCGAGGCCTTGCGCTTGGACGCGCGACGCTTAACGGTAAAGGCAAACGCCTCGTCCTCGACCTCGCCGGCACGCGGGCCCAGGCCCACGACCGGGTACTGCCCCTGCGAGGTGACCAAATAACCGCGGCCGCACAGCTGGCCGATGATGTCCTTGATGCGCCCGACCGATTCGCTCGACAGCTCGCCATAGCCGCGATCCTCGTCCAGATGCATCTGGCGGATGCGCTCGGTGTTGCCGCCGTGAAGCACATCGGCGATGAGCGACTTGCCAAAGCGCATGGGACGCGTGGCCACATAGCGCACGGTGGCGCGGGCCATATCGGTGACGTCCTCGACCTCGAACTGCGTGAGGCAGTTGCTGCAGTTGCCGCAGCCCTCGGCGTCGTCCGTAGCAGCGCCGCCCACGGCCGCATGCTCGGCCGCGGCCTCGTCGCCAAAGTAGCGCAGCATGTATTCGCGCAGGCAGCCGGTGGTATTGCAGTAGCCTTCCATCTGACTGAGCAGGCGATATCGGTTCTGGAGCGCCCACGCGCGCTGCTCGTCGTCGAGCGTCTCGTCGGCCGCGTCGCCGCGGTCGATCAAAAAGCGGCGCATGCGAAAATCGTTGCCGTTCCACAGCAGGTGGCAGCTGGCCGGATCGCCATCGCGGCCGGCGCGGCCCGCCTCCTGATAGTAGGCCTCGATGCTCTCGGGCACGTTGTTATGGATGACGTAGCGCACGTTGGGCTTGTCGATACCCATGCCAAAGGCGTTGGTGGCGACCATCACCTGAATATCGTCGTCGATAAAGGCGCGCTGGCTTTGGCGGCGGGCGTCATTACCCATGCCGGCATGGTAGCGGCCAACGCGAATGCCGCTGGGACCCAACGCCTCAGCAAGCTCGCCTGCCAGCGCATCGACGGTCTTGCGGGTCGAGCAATACACGATGCCGCTCTCGCTCGAATGCGCAATCACATAGTCGCGCACCCACGCGGTCTTAGTCTTGTCGCCCATCTCCTCGCAGCCAAAGTAGAGGTTCTTGCGATCGAAGCCCGTTACCACCGTCGCGGGGTTTTGCAGACCGAGCATCTGCTGAATGTCCGCGCGCACGCGCTCGGTTGCCGTAGCGGTAAAGGCCGCCACGATTGGGCGCTGCGGCAGGGAATCGATGAACTCGCGAATCTGCAGGTAGGCGGGACGGAAATCCTGGCCCCATTGGCTCACGCAGTGGGCCTCGTCAATGGCCACGAGCGGTACGCCAATGCCGCCGTCCGCCGCGGCCTCCTGCGCAAAGGCTAAAAAGCGCGGCTCGAGCAGGCGCTCGGGTGCCACGTACATAAGTTGATAACGACCCTCGCGCGCCCGCTTGAGCACGGTGTTTTGCTGGGCCGGGGTAAGGCTGGAGTTGAGATAGCTGGGTCGCGCACCCGCCGCGAGCAACGCACGGGTCTGGTCCTCCATAAGCGACAGCAGCGGACTCACCACAAAGGTGATGCCGGGCAGCATGAGCGCGGGCACCTGGTAGCAAATGGACTTGCCGGCGCCCGTGGGCATAACGCCCAGCGCATCGCGACCGGCAAGGATCGCATCGACCATGCGGTCCTGTCCCGGGCGAAACGAGGTGTAGCCAAAATAGGCGCCGAGCGTGTCGAGCGCCATCTGCTGCATGCTATCGGTCATGGTTTCCTAACGTCCAAGTCATCTGCCGCCGATTATACGCCGCCATGCGGACCGGTGCCGCGCCGCTGTCGGCCACGGGCGATGCAATCCGAAGGGAACGAGCGTGGATTTTTGGACACTTTCCGGATGAGCGTGGATAATCTCCCACTTTGAACCCGTCACCAAGCCAAAAACGGGAGATTATCCACGCTCATTCTGCAGATTGCCGCTCTGGCGGGCTTGCAGCGTCGACCGGTCCGCCGTTCGTTAGAACGGCGGAACCAACCCTACATCACCATGACGTAGCGGCTACCCACGTAGTACTGTTTGCCGAGCAAAACCGGCTCATCGTTGGGACCGGTAAAGCCGGCACGCAGGTTGAGCAGCGGATCGTGCGGAGCAATGCCCAGCTCGGCCGCCTGCTCGGCGTTAGCTCGAACGGCCTCGACCGTGCGGTAGCCAACCGAGACAATCGGCGTTCCGCCAACACGCTCGACCTCGGCAAAAATCGACTTGTCCTCAAGATCGGCCGTCAACAGCTCACGGTAGGCGTCAAACGGCACAAAGATGTTCTCCTCAAAGATGGGCTCGCCGTCGGCCGTACGCACGCGCTTGATATGCAGTAGCAGCGCATCCTTCTGCAGACCAAAGAACTCCATCTCGTTTTGGCGCGCCGGAACGATCTGGCGATCGACCACGTGCGCACCGGCCTTCATGCCGTTGCCGGCACACAGCGCGGTAAACGTCTGCAGCGTCGAGGCATGGAACTGACGATTGATGTGCGGCGTGGAAACAAAGGTGCCGCGGCCCTGCTGCTTAACCAGGTAGCCATCGGAGCACAACTCCTCGACGGCGCGGCGCACCGTAATTCGGCTCACATCGTACTGCTCGGCTAGCTCAAGCTCGGACGGAATACGCTCCTTGGGTGCATAAACACCTTTCTCGATTGCATCCTTGATTTCGTCATAAATCTGCTGGTAAAGCGGTGCATTTTTGGGCGCAGGCATATCTAATCACTCTTATCGAAATATCGAAATAACTAATACGTATATAACGTCTAGTTTCATGTTACCTCATAATGATAAAACGATACACCCTCCCTACCAAAAAGCGACAGCTTCATTTTGGTAGGTTTTATCTGGGCAAACGAAGGCCTCCCGAAAGCAGCGAGGCTTTCGGGAGGCTCAAGCGGACAGGATTGCGCCGTGCCGGCAAAATGCCAACACTCTACCTGCCGTCGTCCTGCTGCAGGCTGTCCTGCTCGCTGAGGCGCGCCTGCCTGCTGGCCATGCGCGCGGGCTTGTCGGGATCGGGAACGGCTGTGGGCATGGGCTCGTCGACATGACCGCCCCACCAGCCGCCCACAAAGTTGAGCGTGTGGAACACATTGATTACCGCGCCGGGGTCCACGTCGCACACCAGCTTGATAATATCCTGGCTCTCATAGGTCGAGACAACGGTGTGCAGCAGGTACATCTTTTCGCGGCTGTATCCGCCAACGACCTCGGCGCAGCTGATGCCGTGCTGAAAATGGTCGATATAGGCGGTCATGACCTCGTCGGCCTTGCGCGTCGTGATCTGCAGCGTTACGCGGTCGTAGCGGCGGTAGAAGCTGTCGATGGTCTTGGTCGAAATAAACTGTAACACGATGGAGTACGCCGCGTTGTCCCAGCCAAACATAAAGCCAAAGATCGCCAGGATAAAGCAGTTGAAGCCAAAGATGACGCCCCAGATGGTCTTGCCCGTGTGGTTGGAAACCCACAGCGCGATAAAGTCGGTCCCGCCGGTGGATGCGCCGGACTTGAGCGCGATGGCGGCGCCCAGGCCCGAGACCACGCCGCCAAAGATGATGAGCATGATCTTGTCGCCCAAAAACGGGGCGAAGTGAAAAATGTTGAGAAACAGCGACGAGAGCACGACCTGCATCATCGAGAAGATGACGAAGCGCTTGCTGATGCCGCTCCAGCATAGAAGCGCCACGGGGATGTTGAGCGCGAGCATGCCAAGCGAGATGTCGATATGGACGCCGCCGAGCGAGGTGACGCGATCGAGCAGGACCGCGACGCCGGTGAGACCGCTCGGGAGCAGGTCGGCGGGGCGAATGAACGCCTGGATCAGAAATGTCTGGAGAACGGCGGAAATCGTGACCGCCACAGCAGTAATGGCGCGGCGGACGATGGTGAGGCGGCCGAGCACGAGCACGCGGTCCGTGAGCTGATCGATGGCGTTCGCCACGTAGGTTCCTTTCGAGGGCAGATGTAGTTGTGGGGCATGCCGGCGATTGTAGCATGGAGCGCGAGAAGGCGCCTCAATTCACCCTCTCTCGACAACCAAAACGAGCCAGCAGCTCCCCAACCAAAGAGCCAAATTCTAAGTGAGTAGACTTTTCGCGATCTACCAAGCACACTCAAAACAGCCGCCTCTGTGACCTGCGGTTTTACTAAGGCAGATGCGCTTTGTGCTTGGCCCGCGCCAAAAAGTCTACTCACTTAGTCCGAGCCGAAGCCGAACGGATCCAATCAAAGCCAAAATGAGCCAATCCACCGCAAAAGACGTGTGAATCCGTGCTTCTCGCGGCGAATTGACGCTACAAAGCAGTCAAAATGTCGGTCAGATTATCGATAACGGCATCGGCTCGCGATTGATCGAGGTTGACGCCCTCGTGCGGACGCAGTGCCAGGACACGGGCGCCGGCGCGCTTGCCGGCCTCGATGCCCAAAGGCGAGTCCTCGATAACCAGGCACTCGGAAGGCTCAACCCCCAGCGCCTCCATAGCACGCAGGTAGATCTCGGGGTCGGGCTTAAACGCACTGCACTCGTGGCCGCTGATGGTGTAATCCAGCACATCGGCAATGTCAGCGATCTCCACCAGCTCGTCAATCAACTCGCGATAGGACGAGCTCGCGATGGCACACTTCACGCCGCGCTCGTGCAGCTCACACATCACCGGCTCCGTCTGCTCGTTGAGCAGCTCGGCATACGGAACGGGGTGGTCCGGGCTGTAGACTTGCTTGTACTCCACGCGCAGGCGCTCGCGCAGCTCAACATCGTCGGGAACCAGCGTCTCCCAAATGGCGGGCTCGTTAGACCCCGAAAGATCGGGGATCTCGTCAAAGTGAAACCCCTTCTCTTCCATAAACGCCACGCGGCGGCGGTTGTAGAACCACTCGGTGTCGACCAGCACGCCGTCCATGTCAAACAGCACCGCCTTGATCATACGCATCTCCTCCCACCTGCCAAAAAGGGACAGGTTTATTTTGGTAGGTTTTATCTGGGGTTTTGTAACGCGACAAACACGCCCTCCCCAGAGCAAAAAAGGGGACGGGGTGCAAACCCCATCCCCTCTCAATCAACCCGTAAGGACTACTTACTTGTGATTAGTAGGAAAGCTTCCACATGTAGCGACGCATGGTCAGCGGGTGCTGACGGGCCTCGGCGATCTGGTTGCCGTACTCGCGCATAACGGCGAGGTGCAGCAGCGGGTTGAAGTAGGTAACGACGCTCGCGGGCACGGCGTCAGCCAGGCCGTAGTCCTTGGAGTCGATCAGAGCGACCTTGGCGCCCATGCGCTTAAGGAAGGTGAGGGCGCGGGCGTCCATCGGACGGGTGGCACCATCGGACATGAAGAAGACGTAGGGCTTACCCTCGGTGGAAACCTCGAACGGGCCGTGGAAGTACTCGCCGGTGTTGTAGGCGGCGGCGTCGATCCACTGCATCTCGGTGAACAGGAAGGCGGCGTGAGAATAAGCCATCTTCTCGGAGGCACCGGAGGCCATGAAGTAGATCATCTTGTCGTCCTTGAAGTCCTGGGCGAACTGCTTGGCGAGGCCCTTGGCGGACTGAGCGGCGTTCTCGCAGAGCTCGAAGACGTTGGTGAGGCCGGTGATCATGTCCTCGTAGTGGTCATAGCCCTCGGTCTGCTGAAGGATCTCGAGAGCAAGAGCGATGGCGTAGCCGGGCTTCTCGCACTTGGCAGCGTAGTTGGCATGGAAGCCGTGAACGATGACGTGGTCGGCGTCGACGGTCAGAGCGGAGCCAGCCTTGTTGGTGAGGGAGACGACCGGGCAGTTGTGCTTCTTGGCGGTCTTGTTGGCCTCGACGGTCTCGGGCGTGGAGCCACCGAGGGAGCAGGTGATCACGAAGGTGTGCTCGTTGACCCAGGAGGGCGTGTCGTAGTTGAACTCGTTAGCGGTGAAGATCTGAACGTTCAGCTTGTCCGTGTTGTTGGCCAGGAAGTACTTGGCGGGGTACAGGTCGGACATGGAAGCACCGCAGCCGACGAAGGCCACGCTGTGGATCTCGTGGTTGGACAGGACGTCAGCGACGATCTGCTTAGGGAGGTTAAGGTCGATCTCGTACATCTGACACATTCCTTTCGATTTTTGCGGCGCCACATTGCCGGGCGCACGCAGGGTTACCGTGATTTGGACCGAGTCGCCGGCCCGTTGAGGATGTGACAAAGGGACTGCCCTTTGTCACGTATAGGGATGGAAGCCTGCCTGGGGTATGGGATGCCAGGCAGGCCCCCGGGGGAAAGCGGTTGGACGCTTGGTCGCGACTAGGCCAGGATGCCGGCCGCGGAGAGGGCGATGCCGCCCACGATGGCGATCACGAGAAGCCAACCGGTGTTGACGTTCTTCTTGATGAGCCAGTACATAAGGCCGGTGAGGCCGAGGGAGATCATCTGGGGCATCATGCCGTCCAGGATGTCCTGAATCACGACGGTGCCCTCAGCGAACTGCAGCGGGGTGGTGGCGCCGATCAGCGTAGCGATCATGCCGCCCACGGACATAAGACCCACGATGCCGCAGACATACATGAGCTTCTCCATGAGGTCGCCGCCCTGGAGCTTGCTCAGGTACTCGTGGCCGCCCTGATAGCCGATCTTGGCTGCGAACCAAGTGATCAGCACAGAGGGGACGATGGAGATGAGCACGGCCAGGATCGGGCCCATGATGGAGCCCTGTTGAGCCAGCTGAACGCCCAGGCCAAAGGCGATAACGCGGATGGTGCCCTGGAAGAAGGAGTCACCGATGCCGGAAAGCGGACCCATGAGGGAGGTCTTGACCGCGTTGATCGAATCGGGATCGAAGTTCTCGGGATCCTTGGCGTACTCCTCCTCCATGGAGGCGGCGAGGCCCAGGATGAAAGCGCTCGTCTGCGGGGTGCAGTTGTAGAACGCCATGTGACGGTGGTATGCCTCTTTCTTAGCAGCGAGCTGCTTGGGGTCAGACTCATCCGGATAGAGGCGATCGAGCGTGGGAACCATGCCGTAGAGGAAGCCCATGTTCATCTGACGCTCGTAGTTCCAAGAGGCCTGGATGGCCCAGGAGCGCCAGAAGAACTGGCTGACCTTCTTGTTCAGGGACACGTCCTTGGTTGCGGTTGCCATAGTGTGTTCCTCCTTAGTCTTCGTCGTCTTCGAGCGGATCGTAGTCGGAATCGACACCGGCGGCTGCATGGGAACCGTTGAACTTGAAGCCCATGAAGACGACAGCCAGGCACACACCGATCAGAGCGACCGCGATGACGGACAGGTTGAGGTAAGCGGCGAGCAGGAAACCGATGAACAGGAACGGAGTCATACCCTTCTTGATCATCATGGTGAGCAGCAGGGCCAAGCCGTAGGCGGTCATGATCTTGGTCGAAACGTTAAGACCAGTGGACAGCCACTCGGGAACCATGTTGACGATGGCCTGAACCAGGTCGGTGCCAACAAAGACGGCGAGGAAGATCGGCAGGAAGTACATGACGGCGTACAGACCGGAGCCGGCGCAGATGTGCATGCGGTAGGCGGTCTTGAACTTTCCGTTATCGATCGCGCTATCTGCCACATGGGTGAGGGCGGCGATGATGGAACGGAACACGATGCCGAGGAGCTGACCCAGGACGGCGACCGGGATGGCGATCGTCATGGCGGTCTCGGCGGAAGCATCGGTCAGGCACGCAAAGGCAGCGGCCACGATGCCGCCCAGGACCATATCGGGCGGAACGGCGGCGCCGACCTGCACCAGGCCCATGGACACGAGCTCGACGGCGGCACCGACGGCAAGGCCGGTGGGCACATCGCCCAGCAGCAGACCGACGAGCGTAGCGCCAACGAGGGGCTGCTCGAAGTTAAGACGACCGAGCAGGCGGGAGTCCCACATGCAGAACACGCCGACGAGGCCGACGAGCACCGCACTGATGAACGTATTCATACCCTTCTCCTTTCAGTCAGGCAAAAGCCTGGTTGATTACAGCTTGGCGTCGATGTCGACGCTCTGATACGTAGGGGTCTGCTGGACGTAGAGCTTGATGCCCATGTCGAGCAGCTGGTTGACGTCGGCCTTCTGGGTGGCGTCGAAGAAGACGGAGCTGTCCTTGCCGCCGACCTGATCGGCACCGTCGTGGTTGGCGGTGGCGCCCAGGTTGATGGCGTCGAGCTTGTAGCCCTGGCAGAACTGCAGCATCTCGGCCGTGTTGCCGAAGACGAACATCACGCGCTCGCCAAGGGTGTTGAGCTTGTCCATCTTGGCGAGGGCACGCTCGACGGTGAAGACGTTCAGGCGCACGCCCTGGGGCTTGGCCAGCTTAAGAGCGCCCTTCTTGATGTCATCATTGGCAGCAGCGTTGTCGACGACGATGATGCGCTCGGCCTGAACCTTGGTGGTCCAGGTAAAGACGACCTGGCCGTGCAGCAGACGGTAGTCAAGACGCGCGAGCACGATCTTGGCGGGACCGGCGCTGTGGCGGGTGGCCTTGGCCTTCTTGGCGGGAGCCGCGGCGACCTCGACCGGTGCGTTGGGGTTGGTCAGACCGGTGCGGGCCTCGTTGATGAGGGCCGCGAGCTCGGCACCCTTGACGGGGGCGGGGCTCATAGCGAGCGTGAGCGCCAGCGGAATGTTGAAACCGCTGACAACCGTGAACTTCGTGCCGTTCTTGGAAAGCTCGACCATGTTGTTGTTGACCGAGCTACCGAGCATATCGGTTAGCACATACACGGTGTCGTCCGCGTTGAACGTGGCGATCATAGCCTCAACCTTATTGGTGATGGGCTCCTTGTCGTCACGAGCAAGCGACACGACGTGGACGTTCGACACGTCGCCGAGAACCATCTCGAGCGTGTCTTTGGCGCCTGCGGCCAGGCCGCCATGAGATGCGAGGATGATCTGATTCATCTTGCCTCCTCCTTTTCGTTATGGTCATTATAACGTCTTATACGTTGCTTATATTGCTAATTAGTATAAAAACCGTTCGCGGATGAAAATCGACCGTTGACGGGTTTAACGTACTTGAAACGTTGGGGCTAGGTAGGTCGGCGCTGGCTGGATAGCCCCAGATCAGACGCCTCGCCAATCCCCTATCGCACGAAGTACCAGGGGCTTTCTTGCACGGTGGGCTCCAGCGTGATGCCTGTACGCTCGCGGAACAGATCCATGTCCTGCGATTTCTCCGTCCACCACGCGTTGGGCTTAAAGGTCATGCTCTCAACGACATGACCGACAAACACACTGTTGCGCAGCTTGGAAAAGTCGGTGTTCATAATCACGATGGACGCGAGCACCAAAACGATGCCCAGAACTTTGATCGCGCCGGCGGGCTCGGCGTAGACACCAATGCCCAGCAGTACGGTGACGACTGTCTCGAATGACATTACGACGGGAACTTTCGACGTCTCGAGCCCCATGGACAGACCCTGCATATATAAGATGTAAGCCACGGCTGTGGGGATGAGTCCAAAGCCAAGGAACAGCAGCAGCAGCTGTGGCGACATTGCCGCGGCGACATCCGGCCACGGAGCCGCGATAGCTGCCATAACCGCACCGCCAAAAACAAAGCCCCAAAACGTGACAGCCAGCGGGTGGACCGTCTTGGTTGCTATCCGGCTAAACACCGCGAGCGACGCACCACAAAGGCCTGCAATCACGCCCGACGTGACGCCCCAAACCGAAAAATGAAAACCGGAAAGGTCGCCATTGGTCACCGCAAGCACACAGCCAACGATGTTAAAGACAATGGCGACGAGCTTGTTGAGGGTCACGTCCTCGCGATAAAGGACGCGGCCGAGCGCGACGCCAAACACCGGCGACGTGTAGAGCAGCACCGATGCCGTGGACATGCCCACCTCGCGCATGCACTCGTAATAGCAGGTGTTGGCGGCAGCCAAACCGACGATACCGACAAGCGCGCAGGAAACAAGCTCTTTAGGGCTTGCCTTGAACAGGGTCAGCGGACCCTGAACCACGGTAGACCCCTCACCCGGACGGCAGCCCATAAACATCAGGACCGGCGCCAAGATAAGCGCTCCGACCAACAAGCGAAAGGCAGCCATGCTCTGGGACGAAACGCCCATGGCTGAGATGCCGTTTACAAAGATTCCGATGCTGCCCCACATAAGCGCGGCGATCAGCACCAGCACATAGCCCAGATTGCTCCTCTTCAACGCAGCCTCCTCAGTATATTTCCAATATGTTTCATGCTACGTTATAGTCGTTATATACATTTTTCAAGGCACAAATCGGCGAACGGGAAATCTCTCGACACAAGGAGTGTCCCCAACTGCCGGCAGAAAGGGAACGTCCCCAAGTGCCGCTCTAGCAGTTGCAGTGAAATAGTTCTCAAACAGAGGCTTCACGCCCCCAAACAGGAACTATTCCACCGCAACTCATGAGGGGTATTGGGCTGTTAGGCCGCTCTATCCCTTAGTAATCCAGCTTCCACATGTAGCGGCGCGTCATGTAGTCCTTGTGGGTGACGGCGGAGAGCGCACGCATGTAGACGTTGTTGAGGATCGGGGCAAAGATCAGGTGGTTGAAGTACTCGCTCACGCTGTCCTTGATGTCGTTGAGGCCGAGCTCCTTGGCGTCGAGCTGGTAGACGCGCTCACCACCGTACTGGTTGACAAAGCGAATGCCGCGCTCGTCGTTGCAGCGGCTGCGGCCGACGCTGATGAGCTGGAACAGCGAGGTACGCTTGTCCAGGATCTCGAAGGGACCGTGGAAGAAGTCGCAGGTGTTGATGGTGCAGGAGTCGATCTGCAGCATCTCCTGCACGTTGCAGATGCTAAAGACGTAGGCGGCACCAAAGAGCGGACCCTGAGCCATCACGTTGATGCAGGGCTTGTCGGCGTTCTGCTCGGCCCACTTGGCTGCGAGCGGACGGGTGTACTCGACGGCCTTGCGATAGATGGGGTCGACCAAGTCGAAGGCGGCCATAGCGGTCTCGTACTCGGCATAGCCCTCGGTCTGCTGCGTAAGCTCCATGGCGATCATGGTCACGACGGCAGAGTTGGTGCGGCCCATGCAGGACTCGTCGACGGCCAGGCTGTCGTACTGGATCTTGTAGTCGCAGACCTCGGTGAGGCCGGACTCGTCAACATAGATGGCGATGGTGCTGGCGCCGTGGTCCTTGGCGACCTGGGCGGCGACGATGGTCTCCTTGGTGCCGCGCATGGACACGACGACGGCCAGGGTGTTCTCGTTGACGTAGGCAGGCGTGGCGTGCACGAACTCGTTGCTGGTGTAGCTGGAGCTCACGACCTGCGTGGCCTCGTGCTCCATAAAGTACTGGGCAGGATAGTTGCCGCCGTTGGATCCGCCGGCGCCGATCCACACGACGCGCTTGATGCCGCCCTTGTCTGCCTTGTCAGCCAAAACCTGGGAGACGACGTCCTTAACCTGTTCCTGAGTAGTCATCGTGCATCAGCCTTTCTTCTCGTTTGATGCTGTCGATGGCATACAAGTTACATACATGTTTTAACGATGTCGACTAGTTGTATGCTATATTTGTCTTAGAAATTTTGCTGGTAAAGTTTTCGGCAAGCCATTACCAGCGGTTTTGTTGTCATGTTGGATACATGCTTGGTTCTGTAAGCATACAAGTTAGATACAGGTTGTTCGCATGAGCACTTCGTTGAAAAAGAACTTGACCCAATACGAGCGTCTGGCGGCAACGCTTCGCGACCGCATTGCCGCCGGCACCTACGCCCGCGGAGATAAACTGCCGTCCGAGATGGAACTCATGGACGAATCGGGCCTGTCGCGCAGCACCGTGCGCCACGCGCTTAAGGTACTCGTTGATGAGGGTCTGCTTCGCACCGAACGCGGGCGCGGTGCCTTTGTGGCCGACACGCCGGCGCTCCACGAGAACAACCTGGTGTTTTCGAGCTACACGGCACAGGTCCAGGGTCAGGGCATGAAGCCCACCACACGCACGGTTGACTCGGGCCTTGCCAAGGCCGCCGGCGACGTGGCCAAGTTTTTTGATGTGCCCGCGGGCAGCAAGCTCGTCAAACTTGTCCGCCTGCGCTATCTGGACGATGCCCCGCTGTGCCTGGAGACCACCTACCTGGCGCCGAGCTTTGCCCCGCTCATCGATCGCGATATCAACGGATCGCTCTACGCCACGCTGCGCCAGGAGTTCCATCGCGCGCCGGCGCAGGGGCACAAGACCTTTGAGGTGTGCTATGCATCGCAAAACGAGGCGTTTTTGCTCAACGTCGAGCGCGGGCAGGCGCTAATCCTGATCACCGACTACGTCTACGACGCCGACGGCCGCCCGCTCCATATCTCCAAGCGTATCCAGCGCACCGACCGCGCCAAATACACCGAGCCCATCGGCTAACCACCACAAAGGGACAGGCACCTTCGTGGTGGTTTTAGGCGGGAAGGTCGGGGAACCAGGTTGGTTTGGGCTGGTTGGGGGTGCGCTCGGCCAGGACCAGCTCCATCCAGCACATGTCGTACCAGCGGCCGAACTTTTGGGCACAGCGGTCGAAAGCACCCACCAAGCGATATCCCATATGGGCATGGAAGTCCTGGCTGTTGTGCGTTAGATACTCGTCGTCCTTGTCGTGCGGCACGGCGATGAGCGCGCACATGTTGGTGATGCCCATCGCGATCAGGCACTGCTTGAGCGCATCGTGCAGCTTGCGGCCCAGCCCGCCGTGGCGCACGTCGCGTGCCAGGTAAATCGACGTCTCGACCGACCAGTCGTATGCCTCGCGGCTGTTGAGCGGACTCGCATAGGCATAGCCTACCGGACGCCCGTCCAGCTCCATCACCAGATACGGATAGCGTTTGAGCGTACGCTCGATGCGCCCGGCGAACTCCTCAACGCTCGGCACCTCGTATTCGCAGGTAATCGCCGTCTGGCGCACATACGGCTCATAGATGGCAAGCAACGCCGGCGCGTCATCGGGCGTCGCCAGGCGAATCGTCGGCTCGGACATCTCGGTCATACAACCCTTCTCCCAAAAGCAAAGGCCGCCCTGCGCCAAACCCAAGCGCAAGGCGGCCCTCGTCATTGCATCAACTTACAGGACGGCAGCCAGCGCGTCGATGTCCTCCTGCGTCGTGGCCCAGCTGGTGCAAAAACGCACCACGGTGCGGGTCTCGTCGTGCTTTTCCCAGTACTCGATCGAGGCGTGCTCGCGAATGCGGGCCATATCCTCGTTGGGCAGAATCACGAACTGTTGGTTCGTAGGCGTCTCCAAGAAGAACTCGTAGCCGCGCTCATGCAGCACGCGGCGCAGCGCCTGAGCCGTCTCAATCGCCTGGCGACCGATCTCAAAATACAGGCCATTGGTAAAGAGCGCCTCAAACTGCACGCCCGTCAGGCGGCCCTTGGCCAGCAGCGCGCCGTGCTGCTTAATGCGCGGAATGGGATGCGCCGGAGCGTGCATGCCGCAGACCACCACAGCCTCGCCGCAGAGCGCGCCGCACTTGGTGCCGCCAATGTAGAATACGTCGCACAGCTGCGCCAGCTCGGGCAGGGTAATGTCGCACTCATCGGCCGCCAGCGCATAGGCCAGGCGGGCGCCATCCACAAACAGCGGAATCTCGCGCTTCTGGCACACCGCATGGATTGCCGCGAGCTCAGCCTTGGAGTACAGCGTGCCGTACTCGGTCGACAGGCTCACATACACGGCGCCCGGAAACACCATGTGCTCACAGCTCTCGTTTTCGTAGAACACTTGGATATAGTTTTCGAGATCCTCGGCGTGCATCTTGCCCTCGTAGCCGGGGATGGTGAGCACCTTGTGGCCGCCAAACTCGATGGCGCCCGCCTCGTGGCAGGCAACGTGGCCGGTCTCGGCGGCAACCACGCCCTCGTACGGCGCGAGCAGCATGTCAATCACCGTCGCGTTGGTCTGCGTGCCTCCCACCAGCAAAAATACGTCGGCATCGGGAGCCTGACAGGCCTCGCGAATAAGCTGCTTGGCACGCTCGGTGTGCGCATCGGTGCCGTAGCCAGGCTGCGGCTCCATGTTGGTGTCGACGAGCGCCTGCAGCACCGCCGGATGTGCGCCGTGGGAATAGTCGTTGTTGAACGCGAGCATGGCAATCCTCTCTTACCAGGTATCGGCCAGATGATTCAGGTGGGGCTATTGTACGCCGTGAGGATAGGCAATGCGCGCGGCAAGGCACTCAAGTGCCAACACCAGGGCAAAGCCGCAGCTCACGTCAGTCAAAAAGTGTGCACCGATCACGATACGGCCAAAGGCGACGAGCGCCGCGACCACGGCAGCGACCCAAAAGACCACGCGGCGTCGCGACGGCTTTTCCGTAAAGGCCGCCGCGGGAAGCCCGGCGAGCATAAGGCCGATCGCCGCGTGCGCCGTGTGTCCGCTCGCAAACGACTTAAAGCCGTCCTTGATCACGCCGGCGGCGATATAGCTCCACTTGTCGGGATTGCCAATCACCCACCACGGCTGAAAATTGAGCCCCGGCGTGACCTCGATCACGCGCATGCGCGGGCGCGACCACAGCGGCTTGACGATCACGTTGAGGATGATGGCCTGAGCGACCCACACGGCAAGCACCATCAGCGCCCAGCGTGTGAGCTCGTCGGAGTCGGTGTCGCGCGTGAGGCGATAGGCGATGAGGTTGGCCGCGATGACCAATGCAAACGTCAGAACCAGCTGAACCGCGATGAGTTTGCCGCCAACCTTCAGGGACGAGACGATCTCGTAGCCGGCCAGGCCAACGTTGACGAGGATGCCGAGCACGGCGAGCCATTTGCTCCCCCTGGAGTCGGGACGCACCGCGCGCACGAGCATGACGCCCGCGATACTCGCCGTCAGCTCGAACGGCAGCTCGCCAGCGGCCTCGATAAAGCGACCGTACATGCTGCCGATATTGAAGAGCGCGCTCGAGATCTGATAATCGAAGAAACTGCCCACGCCCAGACAAAGGCACAGGACAACCGCAATGGCAGCGGCGTCTTTCTTATAGATGTACCCGAACATGCTTTCCTTTCCATCGGGCGAAGGGTCAACCCGCAACGTGGTGGGACAAAGTTATCAGTAGTTTTGTCCCAGGGTCGCTTGCGTTGACAGGCTCGATGCGACTATCGCACCTGGGACAAAAACTACTGATAACTTTGTCCCACCGACTTACTTGTTAGTCATCGTCAGTAGCGCCCAGCTGCTGCAGCAGCATGAGTGTGGCCGCCACGGGGCCGGCGCCGTCGTTGGCATCGAGACCGCGACCCAGGCCGCTG
>DXZZ01000010.1:31755-36230 GCA_019419425.1 Collinsella sp.
GGCCGCCACGGGGCCGGCGCCGTCGTTGGCATCGAGACCGCGACCCAGGCCGCTGCCCGCACCGGCGCCCGCCTTATAGGGCACCGACAGCTTGCGGCTCTTGGGGAAGTTCACCGCGCCGTACCGATTCTTAAACTCAAAGGCCACCTTCTTGGGCACGTCGACGCCCAAAAACGTGATGCGTCCGCCGCTGAGCGCGACGCTCTCGAGCCCCAAGCGCTCGCCGCGGATACGGATACGCGCGCGGTTGAACAGATTGAGTCCCGCCAACGGCAGCTCGCCATGCGCGGCCTCGGTCTCTTCCTGCACCTCGTCGATGCTCTCCAGGTCCTCGGCCGCTGCGAGCTTGCGGTACACGAGCACGCGCTGGTCCACCGCCGGCAGGTACTCCTCGGACAAGAAGTAATCGGCCGGCAGATTAATACCCACGCTCGCCGCCTCCACGCCGGCGTCGTCATCGCCGCGCGCCTCGGCCACGGCCTGGCCCAACATCTGCGTAAACAGATCAAAGCCCACGCTCGACAGGTTGCCGTGCTGCTCAGCGCCCATCAGCGAACCGGCGCCGCGAATCTCCAGGTCGCGCATGGCGATACGCATGCCGCTGCCCAGGTCCTGGAACTCGGAAAGTGCAGTCAGGCGCGCCGTGGCCTCCTCGGTGAGCGGCAGCTCGCCCGGGAACATAAAGTACGCGTAGGCCTGCGTGGCAGAGCGACCCACGCGGCCCTTGAGCTGGTAGAGCTGTGCCAGACCCAAGCGCTGCGAGTCCTCGATGATCAGCGTGTTGGCGGTCGCGTTGTCGATGCCGCTCTCCACGATGGTCGTGGCGATGAGCACGTCGATCTTTTTGGTCGCGAACTCAATCATCACGTCCTCGACCTCGCGCGGGCTCATCTTTCCGTGCGCCACGCCCACGCGCGCCTCGGGCGCGGCCTCGTGCACGCGCGCCACGGCGTCGTCGATGGTCTTGACGCGGTTGGACACGTAGTACACCTGGCCGCCGCGGCCCACCTCCAGGCGAATCGCCGCGCTCACCACATCGGGGTCGTACTCCCCCACGTGCACGATCACGGGACGACGCCCAGTCGGCGGCGTGGTGATCAGGCTCATGTCGCGCACGCCGCTCGTGGCCATCTGCATGGTTCGCGGAATAGGCGTTGCCGAAAGCGTAAGCACGTCAATCTGCTCACGCAGGTTCTTGAGCTGCTCCTTGTGCTGCACGCCAAAGCGCTGCTCCTCGTCGATGATTACCAGGCCTAGGTTCTTGGGGTTCACATCGGCCGAAAGCAGACGATGCGTGCCGATGAGCACATCGATCGTGCCCTCGGCAAATGCCTTGAGCGCGCGCTTTTGCTGCGCCGGCGTGCGAAAGCGGCTGAGTACCTCGACTTCAAGGCCAAACGGGGCAAAACGCTCAAAGAACGTCTCGTAGTGCTGCTGGGCCAGAATGGTCGTGGGGCAGAGCACCATGACCTGGCGACCGGAGTCCACGCACTTAAACGCCGCGCGCAGGGCGACCTCGGTCTTGCCAAAGCCCACGTCTCCGCACAGCAGGCGGTCCATGGGCTTGGGCGCCTCCATATCGGCCTTAATGTCAGCGATGGCCTCCAGCTGATCGCGCGTCTCGTCGTAGGGGAAGCTCTGCTCCATCTCGATCTGCTCGGGCGTGTCGGGCGGGCAAGCGATACCGGTAATCGAAGAGCGGCGCGTATACAGATCGACCAGGTCAAACGCCAGCTTTTTGGCGTTCTTGCGCGCCTTGTTGGTGGCGCGCGTCCAGTCGGCGGTGTTGAGCCTGGTCAGGCGCGGCTTGTCGCCGTCGGGGCCAACATAGCGTGTGATGCGGTCAACCTGCTCGAGCGGCACGTAGAGCTTGTCGCCGTCGGCATATTCCAGCAAAAAGTAGTCGCGCTCCTTGCCGCCCACTTCCTGGCGCGCGATCTCGCTAAAGAGCGCGATGCCGTGAGTGGCGTGCACCACGTAGTCGCCCGGCTTAAACGGAAACGTGATCTGCGTAATGTCCACCTTGCGGCGGCTGCGCGCGCGGTTGGCGTCCATGCGGGCGTTGAGGTCGGCGATCGAGAACACGGCCAGGTTGGCATCGGGCACCACCACGCCCTGCGGCAAGGCGGCATCGACAAAGGTCACGCGTCCGCGCGAGATGGTGGGCACGGTGGCGCCGGCGGCAGCCTGGGCGGCACCTGCCTCGAGCGAGCGGGCGTTGAGCGCGTCGGCCTTGCGTTCGCGAATTGCAGCATGAGCATCCTGGCGGACAGCACGATCGGCAGAATCCGCCGCTGCCACGCGCACACGGTCGCCAATAGCGCCCGCGTTTTCGGGCGCGGCCGTCAGCGACTCCTCAAAAGTAATACCCTCATCGCCAAAGGTGAGCTCCATCGACTCGCGCGCACCGCGGTCGGGGATGGCAAATACGCAGGCATAGCGCTTGCCCACGACCTCCTGGATGCGCGTCATAAAGCGATTGTCCGAGCCCGCGATGGCCGGCTGCTCAATCTTGAGCTCTGCCGTCACCGCACCGCCGGCACGAATCAAGCTCACGTAGTTAAGGCGCTGCTGGGCACCAAAGTCGAGTTGCTGGGCACGCACGTACAGGCCGTCCAGACGGTCGACCCCCGCCTCGCCGGCACGTGCCTCGATATCCTCGTAGGCACGCAGGCAATCGTCGAACAGCGAGCGCGGCTCGGACAGCACCACGAGCGCCTTGCCGCTCACGTGCGCCAGCGGGCTCACGGTCTGGCCGTACATCACCGGCAAAAAGCGATCGAGCTCGGGCGTGACGATGCGCGCATCCACCATCTCGAGCAGCGCCGCCAGTTTGCTGTCGTCCTGGCTGGCACGATAGAGCGCCACATGCATGTTGTGGACGGCGTCGTCGGTGAGTGCGAGCTCGCGACAGGGGAAAATCTCGATGCTGTCCTCGTTGCCGATGGTCTGGCCCGTGGAACCCACCATGCGGCGGATGCGGTCGATCTCGTCGCCGAAAAATTCAATGCGCACGGGCGCCTTTTCCTGCGCGGGAAACACCTCGACGGTGTCGCCGTGCACACGGAACAGGCCGGGCGCGTCGGCGGCGCCGGCATTGGTGTAGCCCATGCCCACCAGACACTGCGGCACCTCGTCAAAGGGAATCTCCTCGCCCACCGCAAAAGTAGTGGACTCCCAGTAGCGACTCTCGACCGGCGGCACGCAGCGCAGCAGTGCGCGGGCCGAGGCGACCATAATGCAGTTGTCGCCGCGCACGATGCGCCCGAGCGCCTCGCAGCGCTGCGCCACCACGACGTCGTCGGGCGCCTGCTCGCGCCACGGATAGTCCTTGCGCTCGGGGAAGCGGCACACGTGCGCCAGCCCCACATAGGCGGCAAGGCTGCGGGCGGCACGATCGGCCGCGTCCTCGCCGCTCACAATGTAGACCGTGGGGCGCGGACGACGCGCAAACTGGGCGGCCGCCATGAGCGTACGGCCCGACTGCGACACGGCCAGCGTCACGTCCTCGCCGGCATCGAGTCCGGCCTCGACGGTCTGCAAGGCCTCGGCAGTGTAGAGCTGCGCGGCTATACGGTGAATGAGCATGCTGTTCCTCCGGCATCGCAACGCCAAAAGCCCGCCGGGGCAAGCTCGGCGGGTCGTACGTCAAATACATTGTCTGTCATGGTAGCGCATGGAGAGGACTCCAGCTCAAGCGTACGCCCAGCCCCGCAACAAAAACGCCAGACGGAGATGCGTTCCGCCCTACCCCGCTACGCGCACGCTGGGGCACAAATCTGCCAGCGGACACTCGTCACACTTGGGTTTGCGGGCGTCGCAGATCTCGCGGCCAAAGGTGATCCACTGATGGTTGACCGACTCCCAATACTCGTGCGGCAAAATCTTGAGCAGATCCTGCTCGGTCTTGAGCGGTTCCTTGGCATGCGTCTTGGGACTCAGCATCAGGCGGTGCGCAATGCGGTTGACGTGCGTGTCCACCGCAATGCCCTCTACGATGCCATACCCCACGTTGAGCACGATGTTCGCCGTCTTGCGTCCCACGCCCGGCAGCTTCACGAGTTCCTTCATGTCGGCCGGCACCTCGCCGCCATAGTCGGCGACGATCATCTGCGCGGCCTCGACGGCATGCTTGGCTTTGCTCTTGTAGAAGCCGAGTGACCTGATGGTGTCCGCCACGTCAGCTACGCTCGCCCCGGCCATGGCCTCGGGCGTGGGCCACTGGGCAAACAGCCGCGGCGTCACCTTGTTGACCTGCGCATCGGTCGTTTGTGCCGAGAGCAGCACCGCGATCAGCAGGCGGAAGGGATTCTCGTGGTCCAAAAAGCACTCGACCGGGCCATAGCGACGGTTGAGGCGCTCACACACCTCGATGGCGCGCTCGCGCTTGGCGGCATTGGTCTCGCGTGGCATAACGACTCCTCGGCTCAACGGCACAATAAACTTATGGGCACAATTGTCCCACGTCCGAGACG
>DXZZ01000010.1:36330-37904 GCA_019419425.1 Collinsella sp.
CCTCGGCTCAACGGCACAATAAACTTATGGGCACAATTGTCCCACGTCCGAGACGCTTACGCCTCCAAGAATGCGCCGGTCTGGCGGCCCCACAGGCTCGCGTACTCGCCACCCGCCTCGACAAGCTGCGCATGCGTGCCGTCCTCGACAATCTCGCCATCGGCCAGCACCACAATGCGGTCGAGCGCCGCCACGGTGGACAGGCGGTGCGCCACCACAATGGAGGTACGTCCACGCATCAGGTTTTCGAGCGCCTCCTGCACCAGCGCCTCGGACTCGCTGTCGAGGGCAGAGGTCGCCTCGTCGAGCACCAGAATCGGCGCGTCGGTTAGGATGGCGCGGGCGATAGCCACGCGCTGACGCTGGCCGCCCGAGAGCTTAACGCCGCGCTCGCCCACCATGGTGTCAAAGCCACGGGGCAAGCGGTCGATAAACTCCAGGGCATTGGCCAGGCGCGCGGCCTCGCGAATCTGCTCGTCGGTGGTGTTGGGACGACCGTAGACAATGTTTTCGCGAATGGAGCGGTGAAACAGCAGCGCCTCCTGCGGCACGTAGGCAACCTGGCGGCGCAGGCTCTGCTGCGTGCAGCGCGAGACGTTCTGGCCGTCCACGAGCACGCGGCCGCCCTGCACATCGTCCAAGCGCAACAGCAGCTTGGTGAGCGTCGACTTGCCCGAGCCCGATTTACCCACCAGGCCCACGCGCTGGCCCGCCGCCACGTGAAGCGTCAGGTCGTCGAACACGTTCTCGCCCGCCGCGGCGTCACGATATGCAAAGCTCAGGTGCTCAAAATCAATCGCACCTTCGGTCACTTTAAGCTCGGGAGCGTTCTCGTCGTCTGCCACCAGACGCGGCTCGTCCAGCACGCGCGTCATCTCGGCCGCATCACCGAGCGCGCGGTTGATGCGCTGCATCATGGAGCTTACGTAGTTCAGACGCATGGTGAGGTTATAGGTGTAGGTAAAGATCATGACGAGCGAGCCGGCCGAGATGCCAAACCACGCGTTGCCGCCCGCCACGAACACACTCACCACGGCCATGGTGATGACGATAAGGCCCGAGGTCGTAAAGTTGCGCTGCATCATGGCGTGCATCGAGACCGTCTCGGCGTCGCGCGCGGCACGATCGGCGGCGTCGAACAGATCGCGTTCAAAGTCCTCGCGCCCGCAGGTCTTGACGGCCAAGATGTTCGTGACCGCGTCGGAGAGCACGCCCGAGAGCTTGTTCTGGGCGGCGGACGTCGCGGCCGAAAGCGGCATGATGCGCTTGTACATAAGCCAGACAAACGCGATGTAGACGACCATGATGCACACCAGGATCACGGTAAACGTCGGCACCACCGGGGCGAGTGCGGCCACGGTGCAGATGACCGAGGTGATGGTGGGGATGAGCGAATACACCGTCACGTCGACCAGACCGGTGTAGCCGCTCATAAAACGGCTTGTCTGGCTCACAAGCGATCCGCCAAAGCGGCTGGTATGGAATGTCATGGATTGGTTGGAGAGTGTGTCAAAGCACAGGCGCGCCAGGTGATAGTTGCCCGCGATCTCGAGCTTGTAGACGGTGTAGTCCTG
>DXZZ01000010.1:38004-39998 GCA_019419425.1 Collinsella sp.
TCTGATAGGGCGAAACGCCATTGTTGCACATTGAAGCGCACTTCAGGCAAGCACGATGCGAAAAGCAGCGGGGCATCCGCGTTTGCGCCGGCGCCCCGCCGTCTTGTTGCAATTAGTCCTCGTCTTCTTGGTCTGTGGGAAAGCCCGCGGGCGTGAGCCCCAAGATCTCATCGGCTTGGTCGGCGTCTTCCAGCGCGTCGATGTCCTTGAGCTTGCGCTCCATGACGTTGGTGCGCGTGGTAATGATGCCCTCGACCGTTTTGCCCGCGGTCTCGATCTGCTGCTGGGCGCGGCGCAGCGCCTTTTGATAGCGCGGCAGCTCGGCCTTGACAGCGGAGAGCACGCGCAGTACATCGTCGGTGCGTTTTTGCAGCTTAAACGTTTGGTAACTCATCTGCAGGCTGTTGAGAATGGCCGCCATGGTGCTAGGGCCGGCAACGTTGACATGATAGTCGCGGCCCAGGGTCTCGATAAGCCCGGGGCGGCTGACGACCTCAGCGTACAGCCCCTCAAACGGAACGAACATGATGCCAAAGTTGGTGGTCACGGGCACGCTCAGATACTTTTCGCAGATGTCCTTTGCCTCACGCTTGACCATAGCGTCAAGCGTCTTGCGCGCGGCGGCGACGGCATCCGCGTCGCCCGACTCCTGGGCATCGAGCAGATGCTCGTACGCGTCGCCCGGGAATTTGGAGTCAATCGGCAGCAGTACGGGGTCGCCCTCGTCTACCGGCAGCTTGACGGCAAACTCAACACGCTCCGAGGCGCCGGGCTTGGTGGCAACGTTTTCCAGATACTGATCGGGTGTGAGGATATCCGCCAGGATCGCGCCCAGCTGCACCTCGCCCAAAATGCCGCGCGCCTTGACGTTACCCAGCACGCGCTTAAGGTCGCCCACGCCAGTGGCGATAGATTGCATGTCGCCCAGGCCCTTGTACACGGCCTCGAGCTGGTCGCTCACCTGCTTAAACGATGCAGACAGACGGTCGTTGAGCGTGCGAGAGAGCTTCTCGTCCACCGTCGCACGCATCTGATCGAGCTGCACGTTGTTGTCTTTGCGGATGGCGCCCAGCTGAGCATCGACCGTCTCGCGCACCTTGTCCAGGCGATGCTCGATGCCCTCGCGATTGGCGCCGAGCTGTTGGGCCGTCTCACGGCGCAGGTCATCCATCCGGTCACCAGCTTGCGAGAACTCGCGTGCGATGGCCAGGTAACGTTGCTGCTCCACGGCCGCATCGGTCGTCTGCTGCTGCGCGATGGCATTGGCCGTGCGGCGTGTTTCGGCCAGCGCGACGTTCAGGGCATCGAGCGCGTTGTTGGCCTGCTCGAGTGCTGCCAGCGTTTCCGCGCTACTGTCGCCACGCTCCCGCAACTCGGCACGAAGGCCCTTGAGCTGCAGGGCACAGGCCGCAGCGACCCCCACCGCCACCAAAGCAATCACAATAAGTGCAATATCAATTGCAGACATAAACTCCGCCCAACAAACCCAATCGATCATCAATCAAAACCGCGATCAATCTTACCCCGCCACACACACGGATCACTCACTGCCTTGCAGACAAATTTCTCTTAGAGCCGCGGACGCTAAAACGCTAACTCTCCCAGCCGGCGCGGATGGTTGTTATGACGTCATCTAGGCGCTGGCCCAGGGCCGCTAGATGTTGGAGCACCTCGTTGGGCGATGCACCGTTGAGGATGCACGTGAGGGCATACGACGCCAGAAAGATGGCCGCAAGCCCCAACGGGATGAGCACGATCATCGCCAACGTACGCAGGCGCTGGGCCCAGCGACGGCGACGCGCACGATGCTTGTCGAACGCGAGCTCCTGCGCATATGAATCTTGCTGTACGGAATAGGCCTCTGGCGCCGATTCACACCCGGGCACAGCTGCAGGCACAGCAGCGGGCACGACGTTTTGCACGGGCGCCTGGTTGGCAACCCCTTGCATTTGCATCTCCATGAGTCGTTGCTGCTGACGCAGCATGCGCTCAGC
>DXZZ01000100.1:0-4614 GCA_019419425.1 Collinsella sp.
TTGGCGCCCTGGGCGGCAACAACGTGTACGCCTCGGGTTTTGTGGGCTGCATGGCAGAAGGCGCTAAAGTCATTGACTGCTTTTCAACGGCGAAATGCTATAGCTATGCTGCTTCTTACGTGGGCGTTGTCTCCGTAACGCGCGCTTGGACGGGCGGTCTTGCAGGCCGCATCTTGTCTAAGAGCGGTAATGAAATCACTCGCAGCCATTTCGCCGGCGATTTGAGCTCGCGCCAGTACAACCCCATCGCCGTGATCCCCATTATTCAAAACGACGTGAACCTGGGCGGTATTGCTGCACGCGCTAATGCGGGTGATGCGACTATCACTGATTGCTACTTCAAGCCCAGTGTCAGCCTATCCGGGTTTAGTCAGGGTACGGCAGCCAAGAAGAAGATTTACGCCCTTGCGGGTGATGGCACGGTATCCGGTGCCGGATTCGGTCCCTGGGACGACGAACGCTACGTCACACGTGAGCTGTGGGAGCAGCATGATTACGACTTCTGTGCCGGCACCATGCGCTCGACTGCTAACGATGCGTATCTGAATGACTCACACCCCAATGAGTGGGCGATGGACTACAAACTGAATATTCCCGTGCATGGCCAGAGCGTTAAGGCGACGATTGATTTTCCCGGTGCAGGCATCGCGACCATCGAGGCAACCGAACTCGGTATTGATCAGGCGACCTCTGATCCGTATACCTTTGCCGTGAGTGCCGTGCTGGCGGGAACGGCCCAGGGCTTGGCCCAGGGCGATACATCGGTGACGTTTGGGCAGGATACCTCCGCAAAGCCCAAGGGCTTGACCGATGCCAACGGCGGTTATCGCTTCATGGGCTGGTTCCGCGAGTCCGATGTGCGTGTGAATCGAATTGGACAAGACAACAGCTGGTTTGACGGCAAGACCGATGCCGATGCTGTGGCTGCTGGCAAGCAGGTCCAGAAGAGCGAGGCACACGAGCATACGTCGACCTATACCGCCGATAATGCCAAGGGGGTCGACGGTTTTAAGGGCAATGACCTGTTTATCGCTTCGTACGAGGCGCAGGTGCTGTTCTATAACGTCCAGGGCGAAACGCTCGATTGCCAGAGCGGCACTGCACACGACAAATCGGGCGATTGGTATCGCTACGGCGCGAAGCTCAACCCCGCCGCTCCTACCGATCGTGGCACGCTGTCTTCCAGCGCCACCTTTATCGGTTGGACAACGAAGCCGAGCGAAGAGGCTCAGATGAACGGTGGCTATGCAGCCATTACCTCGACCCAGCTCGCCGAGCTAAAAAATGCCGGCGCGTTCTATCCTGCCGGTACCGAGATTACCGTGCTTGGCCCGACCGACTTCTATCCGGTGTACAGCGACTACGTCTCGAACATCATGACAGTGTTCGAGGGCAATGAACAGGATGAGCTTGAAGATAAGACCCAGCGTGTCGGCGTGGGCAACACCCATGTCGATGTCCAGACTGCCGAGGATGGGGCCAGCGTTTACACGGTGCAGGTGCGCGGCGTGGACAACAAGCCCTTGTCCGAAGGCGGCTCGCTTCCCGATGGCTACCGCTTCCTGGGTTGGTATGAAAACAAGCAGGCCGCCGACGGGCCCGAGGTCGAGGTGCGCGTAAGCCGCGATCCCAGCTACAAGCTTCCCGCCAGCGTCGATCTGGCCGTTCCGCATACCTATACCGCACGCTTTGAGTATCGCGTGGATTATTACGTCAAGTCGATGACGAACGAAGCCTATAAGGAATCCAGACTCCTCTGCTCTGTGTGGAGCGGGTACCAAACCTCGTTTAACGAGCAGGTCGGATCGAGCTACGTGCGAGAGAATATCGTGCACTGGGGTCCCGAGCACGTCTATCACGGACTGAAGGAAAACTATAAGGACGAATGCAATGAGGGGCGCTTTGGGGCAGAGACACTCATCGTGGCGCCTTTGAAGGCGTATTCGCATACGGTCAAAAACGATACAGGTGCGGATACCCGGAAAAACGTCATTGCCGATACGGATTTCCCGGGTTCGGGCACGCTGGATGACGAGTGGGTCGCAGGAGCGCTGAAGTTTTACTTTAGGCCGGCGAGCGAGCGATACCATTTAAATTTCTGGACCCTCGAGCGCCAAGGCGGATACTGGACCTGCGTGGGCAACCCCGTTCAGAGCGAGATTGGCATCGATTCGGAGTATTACATGCGCGCCATGGTGACGACAAGCGTCAGCTTTTATGGCAAGGACGATGTCTCGGTTAAGAGCGTCACGCGACGTTATGAGGCTCCGTTGCTGCTGGGCTCCGATAGCACCTACACCTATAAATATCCGTTTATCCATACCAATCAGACGGTAAACGACAAGCCCGAGGGCGGAAAGAAGGGCGACGTCAATCCCAATCTGACGCTTGAAGCCTCTCCGACCGATGCCGACATGGCCGTGGATGGCTATAAGTTCCTTGGTTGGATTTCGACCGCCGAGGTCCAGAAGGATTCTGACGTCTGGAACTATATCTATGATGTTGCCGGTGACCCCTATGTGACAAGTGATCCGGAAAAAGCTACGCCGTACTTGGCGACCAACGCGTCCAAGGTTACCCAGTGGCAGGATGCCTATCCCGTGTACGTAAAGTACGACGTTAGCTACACCACCAACCTGCACCGCAAGGGCTTTGACGGAACTAATGGGGTTAACGTACCCAACTGGGATATCAAGCCCACGCTGACCACGCAAGACGACGGGTCTGTGGTGGCTACGGTGAGTCCCGACATTACGACGACGGTGTATGCGGACGGAGCTGGTGGCACCTATCAGCTTAAGAAGCTCGAGATCGAACTTTCCGACGGAACAGTAAAGAAACTTGAGCCGACGGGCGAGGGCGGCAATACCTATTCCTATCCCGTGGAGCCCGGAAAGCCCTATACGTTTGTGGCCTACTACACGCCCATTGCGGTGGTGTATCATCTCAACGACTCCGACGTTGACGGCAAGCTTGCCCAAGAGGGCGATAAGCTCGGTGACCTTAAAGATGGCATGCCGCTGCCAACGTATAACATTGGAGACATCGATGCTGCAACGGGCGCATACAACGCCTTCGTAGGTTGGACGGATAATAAGCCAGAGCCTAGCAGCGGTTATGTCGTTTGGTCGGACGGCGTTTCCATGGTGACTAAAAACACGGTGGTCAACGCCCCCATGGAGCTGTACCCGGTCTACCGTGCCAGCGCGGTAAGTGTCCAATCGAATATCGATGCTAATCTGGATGATCCCTATGCCGTACGCTCCCTTGCGCGTACCGACTCTGGTGATCAGATTTCGCTGGAGGTAAAAGCTGCAACTGAGGTTGTCGGCAAGGACGGCACCAAGTACGACTTTGTCGGCTGGTCGCGTGACTATACATCCGATGGCAACTACACCCTGATGACCGATGAGGAGAAGTATCCCCTCGAGGGTAATGAGCCCTTTAAGAACGTGACCTACACTGCGGTGTACAAGATTGCGCCGTATAAGGTGCGCTATCACGGTATCGACGGGTCGGTCATCTTTACGGCGACCGTCGACTCGGGCGATGAGCGCGCACAAGACGGCAAGTCGGGTTTTATCCACACGGTCGATGTCCCTAAAATGGACGAGAGCGGCAACCCCGTCTATGACAAGGACGGCAACCCCGTGATGGAGCAAAAATCCGTGGCATATGACCCGGATGCCCACTCCAAGATCGTTGCGCTGCTCGATGAGCAGGCGGCCGCCAATGGCGATAAGCGTGAACTCTTCTTGGAATGGCGATATGTGGGTGCCGAAGGTGCTGCGGAGGCTTGGGATACGTTTAAGGACGAGCCGGTCAAGGGCGATATGGACCTGTATCCCGTGACGTATCGCGTGGTTGCCAACGATACGTCTGATGGAAAGCCCGAAAACATGACCGCGCAGCTTAAGTGGCTGCTCGATCCTTCCGCCGCCAACACCGTCGACGACGCCGCCGATAAGGCGCCGTTTAAGGTCTGCTTTGCCAAGCCGTTTATGGGAACGCAGTTGACCGTCACGGTAACGCGGGCAAGCTACGGCCCTGGTGCAGAGGAAGCTCCCGTGGACGGCAAGTTTGTCTCGCTCTACAGTCTGGGTTCGGGTAATGGTTCGTTTGACCTGGCCAACCGTCTGGAGTCCAAGAAGACGGGCGAAGGCGATCAAGGTGCCGGCAACGCTGTGTTTAACTTTGATCAGACTCATACGTTGACGATCGTTAAAAAGACAACCGATGCCAGTGCCATGGGACAAACGTTTCGCTTTAAGGTGACGCGAAAGATGCCGCAGGATTCTTCTGCCGAGACGCGCACGGTCGAGGTGAAAGTTGGCGAGCAACACGACGAAAACGGTGAGGTCTGCTATGTCGGCAGCGTGCAGTTTGCCGCGCCTGCGGGCGTCTATACCGTCGAGGAAGACACAGCTTGGGCATGGCGTTACGAGGGCGAGTTGAGTACGCCGGGCAAGGCGCCCGGCAAATCTGCCGAGTTGACCATCTCGTCCGCCTCGAGCGTGGGCGACACGGTGGTGACGTGCGTCAACACGCGCGCGAAGGACAAATGGGTCGATGGCGGTTCGCGTGCCAAGAATGTTTGGGAAAACGGCACGCTGA
>DXZZ01000101.1:0-4551 GCA_019419425.1 Collinsella sp.
TTTTTGCAGGGCGGCCCCGGCGGCGAGAGCCCGCGTCCGCTGTCGCCCACAAGCGATGGCTGGATCGAGGAGGCCGTCAAGCATTTCCGCGTCGTGCTGCCCGACCAGCGAGGCACCGGGCGCAGCAGCTGCGTAGACGGGCGTACGATCGCGGCTCTGGGCAATCGCGCCGAGGCAGCAGGAGCCGATGCCGCACGCTCGCAGGCGGACTTTCTCAAGCGCCACCTCGCCAGTTCCATCGTGCGCGACTTTGAGTACCTGCGCCTGGTGGGCTTTGGCGGCAAGCCCTGGGTCACACTCGGGCAGAGCTACGGCGGCTTTTTGACGTTGAGCTATCTATCGCTTTTCCCCGAGGGCGTAACGGCAAGCTTTACCTGCGGCGGCATTCCGCACGTGCCGGCGAGCGCCAGCGAGGTCTACGCGCACACCTTCCCGCGCATGGCGGCCAAGACCCAGCAGTATTATGACCGCTACCCCGCCGACGTCGAACGCGTGGCGGCCCTGGCAGATGCCCTCGAGGAGCAAAAGCCCGCACTGCCCGACAGCTCGCCGATGACGGTAGAGCGCCTGCAGCTCATGGGCAGCGACTTTGGCATGAAGCCGAGCTTTGAGCGCATGCACTGGATTATCGACCACGCGTTTGTTGATGGCGACGGTACGCTGAGCTGCGGTTCCTCGGTATCCGACAGCTTTTTGATGCACTCCTTCGAGCGCACCAACACACGCACGAATCCGCTGTACTGGACGCTGCAGGAGTTCATCTACGCCGACGGCGACACCATGCCCATTCACTGGGCTGCAGCCGAGGAAAAGGCCCATCGCGCCGAGTTCGACACGCTCGCGCGCCCGCTCATGTTTACCGGCGAGGCCATGTTCCCGTGGATGTTTGAGCAGATGCCCGAGCTCAAGCCCTTCAAGCCCGCCATGAATCTGCTGATGGAAGACACCAGCTGGGACAAGATCTACGACCCGCAGCGCTTGGCCTGCAACGAGGTGCCGCTCCAGGCCGCGGTGTATTTCGACGACATGTACGTGGATTCGGGCCTGCAGCTCGATACGCTCAGCCGCGTGGGCAACTCGCACGCCTGGGTGACCAACGAGTTTGAGCACGATGGCCTGCACGGCAGCGTGGTGTTCAAGCACCTCTTCGACGAAGCCCTCAACCGCGGAGACCTGCGCCAGATCTTCTAGCAAAGGAGTGTCCCCGTCCACCGGCACAAAAAGAGCGTCCCCTAGTGCAGAATAAGTGCCGGCAACAACAATGCCGCAGGTAGAGGTCGGAAAGCGAAAACGCCCCTAAGCGAGCAAGCTGACGTGAAAGAGGAGGGCATTGACCTTTTGGTCATGCCCGACGATTGAACGTCAGATTGCCGCTTAGGGGCGTTTGCAGCGTCAATTGGTTAGGCATAGATCTGTTGGTCATGCCTCACCTTTTGAATGACAAATTGTCGCTCTGGAAGGCGCGCAGCGTCGACCCGTTAGGCGAAGACGATCAGATTATCTCGATGAATCGCGGGCTTCTCGGCCAGGTCTGCCAGCAGGCGGTTGCCGGCAATCTGGTCCTGGCGGCGTCCGGCTGCGAGCTCCAATACGTCCGAATCGGCTTCGGCGATACCGCGGGCGACAACCATGCCGCTCGGGTCGCACACGTCGAGCACATCGCCCTCGGCAAACTGGCCATCGACCTCGCGAATACCCACCGCAAGCAGGGAAGAACCACGGCTGACCAGCGCCTTTGCGGCGCCATCATCGACCGTCACCGAGCCATGCGCCTTGTCACCCAGCGCGATCCACAGCTTGCGGGGCGCAATGTCCAGGCGCTCCGCCGGCGGATCGAACAGCGTGCCCACGCTCTCGCCGCGGGCGAGGCGCACGAGTGCATCGGGCTCCTCGCCCGAGCAGATCACGCTCTGAATGCCCGCCGTCATCAGAATGCGGCTCGCGCGAATCTTGGTAATCATGCCGCCCGTGCCCACCGATGTAGAAGAATCGCCCGCCGAGGCGATAATCTTGGCATCGATCTTATGCACGACCGGGACAAACTCGGCCGTGGGGTCCTCATGCGGATTGGCGGTATAGAGACCATCGATGTCCGAGAGCGTCACGCACAGATCGGCAGAAACCAGGCAGCTCACAAGCGCTGCCAGCGTGTCGTTGTCGCCAAACTTGATCTCATCGACGGTAACGGTATCGTTCTCGTTGACAACCGGCACCACGCCAAGCTCCACCAGGCGCAGCAGGGCGTCGCGCGCGTGCAGGTAAGACGTACGGCGGGCCGTGTCATGGCGCGTGAGCAGCACGAGTGAGGTGAGCAGATCGCGCGCATGAAACTCCTCGTCGTAGGCCGACGAGATGATGCACTGACCGGCCGAGGCGCAGGCCTGCAGGCTCGGCAGGTCGCCGACTGGCTTGCGGTCGAAGCCCAGCACGGGATAGCCACAGGCGATAGCGCCCGAGCTCACCACGACCAGACGCCAGCCGAGCTTGCGCAGCGCTGCGGCCTGATCGGCAAGCCCGCCGATAAAGGCGCGGTTGACCTTGCCGTCGGCGCCCACCACCGTGGACGAACCGATCTTTACCACCATCGTTTTATAAGAAGTCGTCATACGTCAAACCAATCGAGTGTTGAGCGGGCGAGCGAGAAAATGATCCGTTTTCCTCCGTCCCCAAGGAATCATTTTGCCCAGGGGAAGGCAGAAGCCGCGGCCATGTTCTTGCGCACGAGCTCGTCGCGCACCTGTGCCAGGCCCTGCTCCATGCCCACCACATAGGTCTGCGGGTACAGGAAGCGCTTGTAAACCGGATCCAGATGATCGAGTGCCCAAGCACAGCGCTCACGCGCGTCCTCGATGCTCTCACGCGGAGCCACCGCACTGCCATCGCGCACGATCGGCACCAGCAGCTCGCGATACTCGAGCTCGGACACATCGGTCACCAGGGCGGCATCGTTCACGGCCACGAGGGTATTGCCGCGCGCGGCGCCCTCCCCCGCTAGATGATCCTCGTCATAGATCATGTCGCAAATCGGGCCGCCAAAGCCATCGTAATAGCGGCGCACGCGCTGCACGCCCGGGATCGTGCGCTTGTAGGGCTGCTCGGAGAGCTTGACCACCGGCGTCCACGGGTCCGCCTCGCTCGCACGGCGGGCAGAAAGCTTGTACACGCCGCCCAGCGCCGGCTGGTCGTAGCAGGTCGCGAGCTTGGTGCCCACGCCAAAGCTATCGATGGGCGCGCCCTGGTCGAGCAGCGACTGAACCGTGTACTCGTCCAGATCGTTGGAAACCGAGATCCCCACATAGGGCAGGCCCTCGGCATCAAAACGGCCGCGGACATACTTGGACAGCTTGGCGAGGTCGCCCGAGTCAATGCGAATGGCCGACAGGCGCTCGCCCGCCGCCTCCATCTCCTTGGCAACCGTAATGGCATGCTCGCAGCCCTCACGCACATCGTAGGTGTCGATGAGCAGCGTGCAGTTCTTGGGGCTCGACTTGGCAAAGGCGCGGAAGGCCTCGAGCTCGGAATCGAAGCTCATCACCCAGCTGTGCGCATGCGTGCCAAAGACGGGAATACCGTAGCGGCGACCGGCGAGCACATTGGACGTAGAGGAACAGCCGGCAACGTAGCTCGCGCGCGCGACGGCCAGGCCGCCATCGGGGCCCTGGGCGCGGCGCAAGCCAAACTCGGCAACGGGACGGCCGTCCGCCGCCAGCACCACGCGCGCCGTCTTGGTGGCGACAAGTGTCTGGAAGCCGACGATGTTGAGCAGCGCCGTCTCGAGCAGCTGGCACTCCAGCGCGGGGCCGGTGACGCGCACCATGGGCTCGCGCGGAAAGACGAGCTCGCCCTCGGGGACGGCGTCGATGTTCACATGCGCACGAAAATCGCGCAGGTAGTCGAGGAATCCAGGCTTGAACATCGCGCCGCCGGCCGGGGCCTGGAGCGAGGCGAGGTAGTCGATGTCCTCGGGCGTAAAGCGCAGGTTCTCGACCAGCTCGGGCAGCTCGGCGGTACCGCACATGACGGCGTAGGCGCTACCAAAGGGATGGTCGCGGTAAAACGCGGTAAAACAACCCTGCTCATTGGCCTTGCCGCTCTCCCACAGGCCCTGGGCCATAGTGAGCTCGTACAAATCGGTGAGCATTGCAATGTCGGTGGGATGCGAGATGTCGGTCAAAGCCATGGGGCGACCTTTCGGATGCGTTGTGCAGAAGTTGAGGGTTGGACAAGGACAGAGTGTTCAGGCATGGCGCCCAGCGCGAACAGATTAGTGCAGGCCCATGCTGCCCGTGATCGTGTAGACCATAAAGACGATAAACGCGATGAGGGCGAGCACGATGATGATCTTTTGAGCCGGGGCCATACCGGGGATCTCATTCTCGCCCGCAGGCTCCTTGGAGGTGACCATGCGCTGGGCAAAGGTCATCTCGTCACGGCTCGGCGTGGGCTCGTCGGGCTTGGGGCGGGCGGCCTTTTTAGGCTGAGGTTTGGGCGCGGCAGGCGCAGGCTTCGCGGCGGCGGGCCTGGGCGCGGGCGCGGGCTTGGGCGCGGGGG
>DXZZ01000102.1:0-4430 GCA_019419425.1 Collinsella sp.
CCTGGCGCGACAGACGGCGGCCGTTCTTATTTAAAAAGACCGCCGAGGTCTCGGTTCCGCGGGCATGGGCCGCCAAGCGAGAACGTCCCTCAGTTACATAGAGCGTCAGAGCTCGCGCCGCGCTTCCCACCAGTGGGGACAGACGTTCCTTTGAGCCCTTACCGCGAACGAGTACAAAGCCATCGTCAATATGGATATCGCCCACATCGAGCCCAACCAGCTCACTCACACGCAAACCGCATCCGTAGAGCACTTCCAAGATGGCATGGTCGCGCAGTCCCATCTCGCCCTCGGGAAAGTCTTGATCGAGCAGTGCCGAGACATCCTCCACCGATAGATACTCCGGCAAACGCTCAGCCTTTTTAGGCAGGCGCAACGCCGCCGTCGGGTTTTGGGCCACGGCCCCATCGCGCACCAAAAAGGCATGCAGGCCCTTCACGGCAGCAAGCGCACGCTCCACCGAGGCGTCGGAATAGCCTCCGTCGCGGCGATCGGCGACAAAGCCCTCCACGATCTGACGGGTCACCTCTTCAAAAGACACAATACCCGCCCGCTCCAGATAGGCGCAGTACGTCGTCAGGTCACGACGATAGGCCGCAATCGTGTTGCGCGCCAAACCCCGCTCGACCGCGAGGTAATCGAGATACTCCCCCGCCGCCACGGCGAGCGACGAGGGAGTAGCTTCGGTATGTTCCTTATTCGACGGCACCCTTAGTCCGTAGCAAGGTTCATGGGCGTCACCTGCAGACGGTCGACACCCTCGTGCTGGCCGATCGAAGCGCGCACGAACTCGCGGAACAGCGGCTGCGGGTTGGTCGGGCGGCTCTTGAACTCGGGATGAGCCTGGGTTGCCACATACCACGGATGCACGTCGCGCGGCAGCTCGACCATCTCGACCAGGCGCTCGTCGGGCGACAGGCCCGAGATAACCAAACCGGCGTCCTCGAGCTGGTCGCGGAAGGCGTTGTTGAACTCAAAGCGATGACGGTGACGCTCGTAGACGAGCTCCTCGCCATATGCCTCGCGAGCGAGGGTATCGGCGGCGAGCTTGCACGGATAGGCGCCCAGGCGCATGGTGCCGCCCTTCTCGGTCACGTCCTCCTGCGAGCTCATCAGATCGATGACACTATACGGGCCATCCGGATCGAACTCGGAGGAGCTGGCGCCGGCAAGGCCGACGACGTTGCGCGCAAATTCGCACACGGCCACCTGCATACCCAGGCAAATGCCCAGATACGGAATCTTGTGCTCACGGGCAAACTCGGCCGCGAGGATCTTGCCCTCCAGGGCGCGCTTGCCAAAGCCGCCGGGGACCAGGATGCCCGAGGCGTCGCCCAGAACCTCGGAGACATTCTGCTCGTCGAGGCTCTCGCCGTCGACCAGCTGGACGTCCACATGGCGATCGTAGAAGACGCCCGCATGGTGCAGGGCCTCGATAACCGACAGGTACGCATCGGGCAGCTGCGTGTACTTACCCACGACGGCAATCTTCACCTTGTCGGCGTGATGGTTGGCGTGATTCTGTTTGCGCAGGAACTCGTTCCACTCGCTCATGTCGCGCTCACGCGGGTCCAGACCCAGGCGCTCGCAAATGCGCAGGTCAAAGTCCTGCTCGGCAAGCAGCTGCGGAACATCGTAAATGCTCGCGCAGTCCTCGTTGGTAAAGACGCAATCGGTGTCGACGTCGCAGAAGCTTGCGATCTTTCCGCGGATAGCGTCATCGATATGGTGGTCGGAGCGCAGCACGATAATATCGGGCTGGATGCCAAAGCTGCGGAGCTCCTTGACGGAATGCTGCGTGGGCTTGGTCTTGACCTCGTGGGCGGCGGCGATATAGGGAACGAGCGACACGTGGATGTAGCAGACGTTCTCGGGGCCGGCCTCCTTGCGGTACTGACGGATGGCCTCGACAAACGGTTGGGACTCGATGTCGCCGATCGTGCCGCCCAGCTCGGTGATGACTACATCGGAGCCGGTCTGCTCCTCGATGCGGCGAAACTTGTCCTTAATGGCATTGGTGACGTGGGGAATCACCTGCACGGTACCGCCCAAAAAGTCGCCGCGACGCTCACGGGCGATTAGGCTTTTGTAGATGGCACCGGTCGTAAAGTTGGAATCGCGGGTCAGGTTCTCATCAATAAAGCGCTCGTAATGACCCAAGTCCAGGTCGGACTCGTAACCATCCTCGGTAACGAAGACCTCACCATGCTGGAACGGGCTCATGGTACCGGGGTCGACGTTCAGATACGGGTCGGCCTTCTGCATCGTTACTTTGTAGCCACGCGACTTGAGCAGACGGCCCAGCGAGGCCGCGGTGATACCCTTGCCCAGGGACGAAACCACGCCACCGGTTACGAACACATGCTTGGTCATATTGAGTTACCTGCGCTTCCCGTAGAAGTTGTCCATACACATCTTACGGGTCTTCATTGTAATACTCGCGCCGCGGACCGTTCGCAATTTTTCTCGCGTGCGATTGCATTTCTCAATCTTGAAACAAAACGCCGCCCGGTTTCCCAGGCGGCGTCGCTATGGCAAGGGTTACATGCTGCTATCGATCAGCAACCTCGTCCTCAAGCATTTCTTGAACGAGCATGCCGGTGCGGACGCCCTCAAGATACCACTCGCCACGTTCGGTGAGGCAAATGCCATTTGCAAGCTGACCGCCGTCGTCGCTATAACGCGAGACGACATCAATCATGCCTTCGGAATCCAAGCGATCGATTGCGGCGCGGGCACGATACGGCGAAACCCCCACGCGCTCGGCAAGCGTTTTGCGCGAGAAACCATACGGCCCGCCATTGTCTTCGGTTTGCTGGTCGATCTCCATCAACACCAGCACCTCGACACGCTTCATATCGTTGACACTCGCACGACCCTTGCCCGCCATAGCAGCCTCCTCAAACCGAGCACGAGCATCTAACGCGCCGTGCGCGACCGACACACCTCACGATGGCAGGTAATATCCATCATGCGGCATCCCGCTAAGGATGAAACAGTTATGGTTATTGTATACCGCTCAAATTGTTTCTAGGCAGGTAAACAGCTATTTTTCGCCGAAATAGGCGCTTTATTGATCAAAAAGCCGTACCGGGCGCTAACCCGATACGGCCAAAATGCAATGCAATTACCGCGGTGCTTCAAACTTAGCGATGGAAGAAACCGCGGCGCTCAAACTTGGGCTCGCAGCACACGTTGATACCCAGTTTGCGCAGTACCGTCTCGTCCGTCGGCGAGATAATCACGCTAAAGAAGGCATCGCAACCGCGCAACTGCTCCAGGCCCGAAAGGACGCGAGCGGCCGTCTCACTCGTGGCCGAGGTGATCGACAGCGCCATAAGTGTCTCGTCGGTGTGGAGGCGCGGGTTTTTGCTACCCAGGAAATGCGTCTTGAGCTTGCTGATGGGCTCGATCGCCTCATCGCTAATGACCTCGAGCTCAAGGTCGACGCCCGAGACATGCTTGAGGGCGTTCATAATGAGCGAACTTGCGGCGCCCAGGCGCGTGGAGGTCTTACCGGTCACCACGGAGCCATCGGGCATGACCATGGCACCCACGGGACCACCCGTCAGCTGCTCCCTGGTGAGGGCCGCCGAGCGCGCCGGTGAGTAGTTCTTATCGATGCCGGCTTTCTTCATAATAATCTTGAGACGGTCGACTTGCTCATCGCCCACGCCGGTACGGCGCACATTTTCAACCGCGGTAAAGTAGCGGCGAACGATCTCCATCTTGGAAGCGTCGCGGCAGGCATCGTCATCGGTGATGGCAAAGCCGACCATATTGACGCCCATGTCCGTGGGGCTCTGGTAGGGGCTCTTGCCCAGGATCTTTTCCATCAGGGCACGGACCACCGGGAAGGCCTCGACGTCGCGGTTGTAGTTGACCGTGGTCTTGTTGTAGGCCTCAAGGTGGAACGAGTCGATGATGTTGGCATCATCGAGGTCTGCCGTGGCGGCCTCGTAGGCAATATTGACCGGATGCGTCAGAGGAAGATTCCAGACCGGGAAGGTCTCAAACTTGGCATAGCCGGCGGCGGTACCGTGCTTATGCTCGTGATACAGCTGCGAGAGGCAAGTGGCGAGCTTGCCCGAGCCGGGGCCGGGTGCCGTCACGACAACGAGCGGACGCGTGGTCTCGACAAACTCGTTCTTGCCGTAGCCATCGTCGGACACGATCAGATCGACATCGTGCGGATACCCCTCGATGGGATAGTGCAGCTTGGCGGGAATACCGAGCGCGTTCAGGCGGTTGCGGAACACATCGGCAGCAGGCTGGCCGGCGTACTGGGTGATGACCACAGCCGCGACGGCAAAGCCGTTGCCGCGGAACAGGTCAACCAGGCGCAGCACATCCTCGTCATAGGTAATACCGAGGTCACCACGAGCCTTGTTTTTCTCGATGTGGTTCGCGTTGATCGCGATGATAACCTC
>DXZZ01000103.1:0-4398 GCA_019419425.1 Collinsella sp.
AGAGCGTTTGCTCCACGGCAAAGGTGAGCGGAATGTCTACGCCCAGTGAACGGGCGAGTTCGCTCACGCTGCGGGCCGCGACAGCGCCCTCGACCACCATATGCGTGCGTGCCTGGTACTCGTCGAGCGACACGCCATGAGCGAACTCGAAGCCAAAGGTGCGGTTACGCGAATGCTCGGAAGTGCAGGTGGCGATAAGGTCGCCCATGCCGGCGAGTCCCATGCAGGTCATGGCCTGACCGCCGCGAGCGTGTACCAGGCGGCTGATCTCGGCCAGACCGCGCGTCATGATGAGGGCAAGCGTGTTGTCGCCCGCGCCCGAGCCGGCGGAGATGCCGCACACGATGGCGATGACGTTTTTCATGGCGCCGCAGACCTCGACGCCAGTCATGTCCTGCGACAGGTAGATGCGGAAGGCCGTGGAAAGCAGCAGCTCCTTGAAGGTCTCCCCCACCTGCTGGTCTTCACTGGCGATGACGGCGGCCGAAAGCCCGCCGCGGCAGATCTCCTCGGCATGGTTGGGGCCCGAGAGGGCCGCCACACGCCGCTCGTTGCCGATCTCGCTGGCGATGACCTCGCTCATGAGCAGGCCGGACTCGGGCTCAATTCCCTTGGTGAGGCACAGAACCGGCGTCTCGTCCTCGATGAACGGCGCCGCCTGATGGCACACGTCGCGCAGGTGCGTGGAGGGCACGGCAAAGATGATGGCTTCGGCGCCGTCGAGCGCCTGGGCCAAGTCCGTCGTGGCGACAACGTTTTCCGGCAGCACGTAGTCCACCAGATAGCGGGGATTACGGTTCTCGCCGTTAATGCCGGCGGCCGTCTGCTCACTATGGGCCCACATGGTCACGCGCTCGGCTCGCGCGGCGGCAAGGCCGGCGACGGCAGTTCCCCAGGAGCCAGAGCCAATCAGCGCAACATTCATGACTCTCTCCTACTTATCGTCGGGCTCGGTGACGCGCTTGGTAAACGAGAGCTTGGACTCCTTACCCGTCATGAGCTTTTTGATGTTCGCGCGATGGGCCCACACCACGGTGATGCCGATCATCGCCATGCAAAACTTGAGACCTAGGCTGCTGTACGGAAAGACCGCACAAGCGGCGATGGGAAGGCCGATGGCGGCGGCAAGCGAGCCCACCGACACGTACTTGGTAATGGCGACGGCTACGATAAACATGCCCAGCAGCGACAGGCCAATGGGCCAGTACCAGGCAAGGATAACCCCCAGACCGACCGCGATGCCCTTGCCGCCGTGGAAGTTGAGGTAGGGCGAGAAGATGTGGCCCCATACGGCCGCCAGGCAGATGACGCCGAGCATCCAGTCGCCGGGGGCTCCAGGCGCCAGGATGTTCGGCGGAAAACCATAGCCCAGATCGGCGATGAGCGGGCGGGCGATGAGGACACAGATGGCGCCCTTCAGGCAGTCGAGCAGCAGCGTGAGTGCAGCGACCTTGGGGCCGGCCACGCGCAGCGCATTGGTGGTGCCGATGTTGCCGGAGCCCGCCTTGCGAATGTCCGTGTGGTTGAACACGCGGCCCAGGATCAGGCCAAACGGAATCGCTCCGATAAAGAACGAGACCACGGCGCAGATGGCGGTCAGCAGAATCGGATTATGCATCCTTTTGCTCCTTCTTCCTAAAGAAGAGTCGAATGGGCGTGCCGGCAAAATCGAAGGTCGAGCGCATGCGGTTCTCCACGTAGCGCTGGTAGGTGTCGTTGACCAGGTCGCTGTGGTTGACGAAGAACGTAAACGTCGGCGGGTTGATGCCCGTCTGGGTCACGTAGTGCATGCGCAGGCGGCGCTTGCCGTCCACCACGGTGTGGCCGAACTCGCGCAGGTCGGTGAGGAACGTGTTGAGGCGCGAGGTGGTGATCTTTTGTGAACGCGTCTTCTCGGCGGCGTCGACCATGGCCCAGATCTTCTCGACGCTGCGACCGGTGAGGGCAGAGATGCGCAGGTACTGGGCCCAGGGAGCCATGACGCCCAGACGGCGGTCGACGGTCTCCATGCAGGCCTCGCGCTTGCGGTCATCGTCGAGCAGATCCCACTTGTTGAGCAGCACCACGATGGCGCAGCCGCGCTCGATGGCAAGGCCCATGACCTTCTGATCCTGCTCGGTGACGCCCACGGAGGCGTCGACGACGAGCAGTGCCACGTCGGCGCGGTCGATGGCGCGCAGGCCGCGGACCATGGAGTAGTACTCGATGTTCTCGTACACGGTGCTCTTCTTGCGGATGCCCGCGGTGTCGACCATGCGGTAGTGCTTGCCGTTGCGCTCCACGACGGTGTCGATGGCGTCGCGCGTGGTGCCGGCAATGTTGGACACGATAGAGCGGTCGGCGCCCAGGATGCGGTTGAACAGCGAAGACTTACCGGCGTTGGGGCGGCCGATGATGGCGACGTTCAGCGCGTCGGGGAACTCGTCGGCGACGTCGTCCTCTTCCTCCGGAAGCAGGGCCACAATATCGTCGAGCAGGTCGCCCGTGCCATGACCATGCAGGGCCGAGAGCGGCGTGGGCTCGCCGACGCCGAGGGAATAGAACTCCCAGATGCTGTCGTTCTCGCGATCGGGGTTGTCGAGCTTGTTCACCAGCAGAAAGACCGGCTTGTCGCAGCGCTTGAGCATGCGGGCGACCGACTCGTCCTCCTCGGTGACGCCGGTGCGGCCATCGACCACAAACAGGATGACGGCGGCTTCCTCGGCGGCGGCGAGCGCCTGGTCGCGGATGGACGTGGCAAAGACGTCGTCGCTCTTGAGCGGCTCGATACCGCCCGTGTCGACGATGGTGAACTCGCGGCCGTTCCAATCGGCCGTGTGATACGAGCGGTCGCGCGTGACGCCGCGAGACTCGTGGACGATGGCGTCCGAGGTCTGGGCCAGGCGGTTGACGAGCGTGGACTTGCCCACGTTGGGGCGTCCGACGACGGCGACGATAGGTTTCATCTGCTCTCCTTTAATGGGTAGGGTCAGCGGAATTAGTAGAGTCGGCAGGCACAATGCTAAGGATGTGCTCTAGGGTATCGAGCAGCTCATGCGGCATGGTCGACACCACATGAACCTCGGCGCCGCGACTGGTAAGGCTTGCGAGTAAATCGTCACGATGATACTCGTCAAGCGTCATGCCGTCAGCGTTGAACATGAGCTTAGGCACAAAGAGCATAACCCCCGACAGGTCTTGGGGCAGCTGCTCCAAGATGTCACACGCGACGATGAGGCCGGTCACATCCACGTTGCCGCCAAAGTAGCGGTTTTTGATGGCTGTGACGGTGCCGGCGAGGCCGTGCGGCGATTCCACAAAGCGCGCGACCGTATCGCGCGCGCTGGCGCCCGAGAGGCACAGTAAGCGCTGACCACGGGCGGCGATTCCCTCGCGAACGCGGGCAAGGCGCTCGGCATCGGCGGCGAGCACGTTGTCGGTCTCGTCCAGATACGAGCGGATCATGCCGATGCCGTCGTAGTACTGCGGGTAGCCGTCGTAAAAGTCTGCCTCGGGCGGCTCGATGCCGGCGTCCAGATAGAACTCGTCGCTCATCTGGAACGTGTGGCGGCCAAAGCGCTCGTACGCGCGGTCCTGGAAGGGCCGGATCATGGCAATGGTTTCGCGCGCGAGCTCGGGCTTGTCGCTATAGGACCAGCTAAAACGGTTCTGATGCTTGGTAAAACCGAGCGGCACAATGCCTAGGCTCGTGATCTGCTCGTGATCCTCGCAAAAGCGAAGCGTCTTTAGCAGTTCTTCGCCGTCGTTCATGCCGGGGCACAAAACGATCTGCGCGTGGATTTCGATGCCGGCGGCCATGATGGCCTCGAGCACGTCCATGCCGCGCTGCGCGTTGCGGCCCATCATACGGCGGCGGACATCGGGGCTCACGGCATGGACCGACACGTTCATGGGGCTCATGTTGCGATCGATGACGTTTTGCACGTCCTCGTCGGAAAGGTTCGTGAGCGTGACGAAGTTGCCCTGTAAAAAGCTGAGGCGGTAGTCGTCGTCGCGAATGTAGAGCGTGGAGCGACCGCCCTTGGGCAGCATGGTCATAAAGCAGAACACGCAGGCGTTGACGCAGGTACGCATGCCGTCAAAGATGGGGCCGTCGAACTCAAGGCCCCAGTCCTCGCCGGGAAAACGGTCGAGCTCCACGGGGGTGACGGTGCTGTCGCGCGGGTCGAATACCTCCAGCTCGACGGTGTCGTCGTCTGCCTCCCAGAGCCACACGATCATGTCGGTGAGTCGCTCGCCATTGATCGTGAGCACGCGCATGCCCGGCTCGATACCCACATCCCATGCGGGCGATTCGGGACGCACGTTCTTAACGAGCGCGCCCTCACCCGGCTCGGGGTCGCGGCTGCGCCCGTAATCGGCCACCTCGGCGGCGTATGCGGGTACGGTCTGGTCCAT
>DXZZ01000104.1:0-4347 GCA_019419425.1 Collinsella sp.
CGCGCTCGAGCGCGCCGTTGTTCAAGTTGCCCATGTCATTCCTTTCGGGTTACAGCCCTGTGAACTATGCGAGCTCGTCGGCAATAGCTGCGACCTGTTCGGCCGTTTCGCACGAATACACGCGAACGTCGCTCAGCGTACGCTTGACCAGGCCCGACAGCGTTTTGCCGGGGCCGACCTCAATAAACGTGTCGATGTCTTGATCCTGCAGAGCATGCAGCGCGTCGACCCAGCGCACGGCATGACTCACCTGGTTGGCCAGCACCTCCGATGCCGCCTGCGGGTCGGCCGGATAGGGAGCCGCCGTCATATTTGCCATGACCGGAATCAGCAAAGGGGACGGGGCGTGCCCGGCTTGGATATACGTCGCCAGCCCCTCAGTCGCCTCGGCCATATAGGGGCTATGGAATGCACCCGACACCGCGACCTTCATGGCGCGACCGCCAGCCTCTTTTACCAGGGCGTCAAGGTTCTGCAACGCATCGGGCGCTCCGGCCACAACCGTCTGCTGGGGACTGTTGTAGTTGACCGGCCAGCAGTTCTCGCCGGCCTGTTTTGCCAGGCCCTCGACTTGCGCTGCATCGAGCTTGATGACGGCGCGCATGCCGCCGGGGTGACGCTCAGCCGCCGTGGCCATCAATGCCGCGCGCTCACACACGAGCTCAAAACCCGCTCGTGTATCGAATGCCCCCGCAAAGGTGAGTGCAGCGACCTCGCCCAGCGAGAATCCCGCACAGGCGGCAGGCACCACGCCGCGCTCGCGCAGGGCGACGGCAACAGCCAAGTCGTGCACGAACACGCAAGGCTGCGTGTTCTCGGTCTGTGAGAGCTCCTCTTTCGAGGCGCTCCGGCACTGTTCGCTCGTCCCCGGACGCACCTCGTCGGCAATGGCGAACACTTCGGCAGCCGCCGGCGATGCTTCGATAAGATCGACGCCCATCGCGGGGTGCTGGGCGCCCTGGCCGGCAAACAGAAACGCTACGCCACCCATGCGCACGCACCCTTCAGGACGTGCTCGGCGCCATCGACCAGGTCGTCAACGATTTCACGTGCACTTTGGCGCTCGTTGACCATGCCGGCAATCTGTCCACACAAAAACGAGCCCTCTTCGTAATTGCCGTCCTTGGCGGCCTTACGAAGGGAGCCCGTGCCCATGGCCCCGAGCTCCTCGACGCTTACGCCCGCCGCCTCGCTCTTGGCGTAGGCGTTGGTGAAGGGGCTCTTGAGGGCACGCACCGGGTGTCCCGTCGAGCGGCCGGTCGCACGCGTCGAGGTGTCGTTGGCCTTCAGGACCATCTCCTTGTACTGCTCCGATACGGTGCACTCATCTGCGATCAGAAAGCGCGTACCCACCTGCACGCCGGCGGCGCCCAGCATAAAGGCGGCCGCCACGCCGCGGCCATCGGCGATACCGCCAGCCGCAACCACGGGAATATCGACCACATCGACAACCTGCGGCACCAGTGCCATCGTCGAGGTCTCGCCAATATGGCCGCCTGATTCGGTACCCTCGGCAACCACGGCAGTGGCTCCACGACGCGCCACGAGGCGCGCCAGCGCCACCGAGGCAACGACCGGGATGACCTTGATGCCCGCCTCGTTCCACGCCTTCATGTACTTGGTGGGATTGCCGGCACCCGTCACGACGACCGGCACCCGCTCGTCAATCACGACCCGCGCGACCTCGTCGGCAAACGGGCTCATGAGCATGACGTTGACGCCAAAGGGCTTATCCGTCCTGGCGCGCAGCTCATGAATCTGGTCGCGCAGCCAGTTGGCGTCGGCGTTCATGGCCGCGATAATCCCTAAGCCGCCCGCCTCGGACACTGCGGACGCCAGCGAGGCGTCGGCGATCCAGGCCATACCGCCCTGGAACACGGGCTTTTCGATGCCGAGCAGATCGCAGAGAGGAGTCTTGAGCATCTCTACTTCTCCAATGCCGCCTCGACCGTATCGGCGAACTCGCCGACCGTCTTGGGGTTCTCCTCGGTATCGAGCTCAATGCCAAACTCGTCCTCGACGGCAACGAGGATCTCGACGGTACCCAGGCTGTCGAGGCCAATCTCCTCGAGCGTGGACTCGGGCTTCATCTCGACATCGTCAAGGCCGGCGGTCTCGCGGATAACATCGCAAACGCGCTCGAAGGTCTTCTGATCTGCCATGGTAGTTCTCCTTTGTTTGTGCCCTAAGGGCGTTTTTATTTCCTATGTGCGACTACTTCCAACGAAGTAGATAGCCACCTATATCCAGACCGGCGCCAAATCCAACGAGGGCGATGGTGTCGCCCGTGTGAAGTGCACCGGCGTTTGCCAGCCGGTCGAGGGCAAGCGGAATGCATGCGCTCGAAATGTTGCCGGTCTCGCGCAGCGTTCGAACCACGCGCTTGTCTGGCACACCGAGGCGCTTGACCGCCTGACTCAGGATTCGTTCGTTAGCCTGATGAAATACAAAATGGTCGATGTCCTCGACCGAAATGCCCGCATCGCTCGCAAGCTTATGAACCGTGTCGCAAATCGCGTTGACGCCGAACTTGAACACGCGGCGGCCATTCATGGACAGCACGCTCTCGCTATCTGCGGAGGCCTTAAACGGCGAGGTGCCGACCAGACCGGGAACGCACAACGTCTCGACGTCGGGCGCCGTCGAAAGCTCAACGGCAAGGGGGCTGTCTCCCCCGGCCTCAATCACCGCGGCGCCTGCCCCATCGCCAAAGAGCACGCAGGTGGCGCGGTCGGTCCAGTCGAGCGCGCGCGTCATCTGCTCGGCAGCAACGACAAGCACATGCTTGGCTCGTCCTCGGGCGATATAGCCCTCGGCAACATCGAGCGCAAATACGAAGCCGGCGCAGGCCGCCGAGACATCGAAGGCAGGGCACGTCGCGCCTAGTCGCTCAGCAACGGCACACGCCTCAGCGGGAACAAGGTGGTCACCCGTCGTCGTCGAGCAGACGATCAGATCCAGCTGGCTCACGTCGATTCCGGACACCTGGAGTGCCCGCTCGCTCGCCGCTACGGCAAGGTCGTCAAGTGACTCGGTGGTGCACACATGGCGGCTCTTGATCCCCGTGCGGGTAAAAATCCACTCATCCGAGGTATCAAGGAACTCGGACAGCTCGTCATTGGAAACACTGCGCTCAGGAAGCGCCGAGCCTGTTCCAAGAATCGTGAAACCCATCACTAACCTCCTTTGAGTTGTTGACGTGTTTACATCGACCAAGAGAGGATAGCGCATTTTTGTCGTTGTTGACGTGTTAACATTAAATTGTCCAAATGCGACAAAGGCTTCACATTGTGTCTATCTCTCGAGACCATTGCGTTATTCACTTATTCATTAAGGAGGTGGCAGCCATAATGGATGCCAAATTAACGATAGTCGACGTAACCGGATCGACCAACGATGACCTGCTCGAAGCAGGAAAACAGGGAGCGCCGCACGGCACGGGACTTGCCGCCCAGGCTCAGACGGCAGGACGCGGCCGGCGCGGCCACAAGTGGGATTCAACCGCCGGCAACCTATTGCTTTCGATTGTCCTGCGTCCATGCGTTAATCCTGCGAAGTACTCTGGTCTTGCCGCCGTCAGCGGCCTAGCAGTGCTCGAGGCGCTCGAAAAACAGGGTCTTGCAAACGAAATTGGCCTCAAATGGCCCAACGACCTGGTCGCGCGTGAACGCAAACTCGGCGGCATTCTGGTCGAGGCCGCACGCGATAACGAAGGCAAACCTTTCGCCGTATGCGGCATTGGCGTCAATGTGAACTATGCGCCCCAAGAGGTGCCCGATGGCGGCTTGCCGGCAATCGGTCTCTCGGACCTTAACGAGAACGTTCCTGCCGTCGACATGCTCCTCGATGAGGTCTATCACGCAGTTATAGACGCTGTAGATGCCTGGGCAGAGCGCCTCAACGCCAAGGAAAAAGACGCCGGTCCGCTCGCGCCCGTCCACGACGAATATATCGCTCACCTCAATTGGATTGGGAAGCACGTTATCGCCCGCTCACCCGCTGGAGACGAGCTGGCACGCGGCATCTTTAAAACCGTCGATGCCTTTGGTCGCGCGTGCATCGAGACAGAAGACGACTTGCGATCCTTCCATTTTGAGGAGGCATCGCTGCGTCCCGTGAGTGAATAGGGTGCCACAGCCAGCCGCTCGGCAGCCTTACCCGGCGATCCAAACCCATCATGCCAAACAAAAGGGCCCCGCTACCGTAACGGCAGCGGGGCCCTTTAAGCTATGAGCGATATCGCTTAGAGCTTGATGTCGATGTCGACACCAGCGGGAAGGTCGAGACGCATAAGCGAATCAACGGTGCCCGAGGTGGGGTCGAGGATGTCGATGAGGCGCTTGTGGG
>DXZZ01000105.1:0-4179 GCA_019419425.1 Collinsella sp.
CAATTGCGCGTATCATACCCGCGCCCGCCCGATGTAAACCGGACGGGCGCCGCACTCATCTACTTGTAATACGTCTTGAACAGCTTAAAGTGGCGCAGCTTGGTGTGCCACATGCGCAGCCAGCGGTTAAAGACAAAGTCGCCCTTCATAAACGAAGGGTCGGCGCCCTTGCCTTCCTTGTCCAGGCGATGCACCTTAGCGCGCAGCTCGGGATCCTTGACGTACTTGTCGACGACGCCCATGGGAACGACCATCCACAGCGCCTCGTCCTGCGCCGTCACAAACTCCGGCTCAAACGGGCGATTGAACACATACTCGTCCACCACATACTTGGCAACGTTAAAGCCGCTGTTAGTGACGTAGTAGTTGCTGCGACCTTGGCGCGTGTTGAAATCGAAGAACTTAAACGAGCCGTCGCGCTCGTCGTACTTAACGTCAAAGTTGGAATAGCCCACAAAGTGAAGGTCCTCGAGCAACTTGCGCACGCCGCCCATGAGCTCGTCATTGGGCTCGGTGATGATACAGGCGTGGTTGCCGACACCGTGAGGCTGATGCTCCTCGAGCAGCACGTGACCCAGGCACATCATGCGCACCTTGCCGTTGCGGTCGGAATAACTGGTGAGTACGCGCATGTACTCGTCATTGCCGGGCACGCGATCCTGCAAGATCAGGTCGTCGGTGTAGCCGCTGGCATACGAGTCGCGAATGACCTGTTCCAGCTCGGCACGGTCGGCAATCTCATAGGCCTTTTTCTGGCCCTCGAACTCGTGCTGCCACCACATGATGCCGTCAGAAGGCTTCAGAATCATCGGGTAGGGAAAATCGATCTGGTCGAGCACTTCGGCAGGCGCCTCGCCTTGGGCGTTCAGCATCGCCATGGTGAAGGTAAAGGTATGCGGATAGGGCACGCCATGCTTCTCGCACAGCTCGTAGAAGATCTCCTTCTTCTGACACTGTTCAAGCATGCTATAGGGAGCGTAAGGCGCGACGATGTTATCCGCCAACTCATGGGCATCCTTGGCCTGAGCCACGAGGGCAACATAGTTATCGCCACAGCCCACAAGGACAATCGTCTTATCGGCATGCGCTTGGGCAATGCCGTTGACGGTCCTGAGCATCACGGGCATGGTATCGATATCCACGTTGGGCGTGTAGTCGATAATCTGGCTGCGGTACGCGGGACCCGTCTGATACTTGCCAAAGACCAGACTCTTGACCTGGTACTCCTCGTAGAAGGCGCGCGCCACCGAATAGGCGTTGATGTCGCCACCGAGCAGCACGGGAATGAACTCGCGCTCTGTAAACTGCAATGCCATGGAAACTTCCTATCATGAACTGCCCACACAACGGGCGGTCTTTGCGCAACTGGTTTATTCTAGCGTGCCAAGCCGCCGGCGCCCAAAGCTCCACCGTATCTATGGCAATCGACGCAATCGTCCAGCACGAAGACGGCGCTCACCGTTGTATGACAATGGGCAATGAGCCTACCATTGTTGTAGGATTCAGCGTATTGACATCCTCGAACGAAAGGCGCGCACGTGCCCCAAGACCATCCGACCGATAATCCTATCCTCAATGCCACGAAGCGCGAGCTGGCGGAACGCGCACAAACGGCCGTTCCCCTACGCACGGCAAACGATACCTACGACAGGCCCGCCCGCATCGTCTCAATCAACACGTCGGCGCACAAGGGCACACGCAAGTCGCCCGTCGCGGATGGACACGACACCGTTATAGAACAATTTGGCCTCGCCTCCGACGCACACGCCGGGCATTGGCACCGTCAGGTTTCCTTTTTGGCCGCAGAGTCCATCCAGACGGCGCAGGCCCGCGGACTCGATGTGCGCAAGGGTGACTTTGGGGAGAACTTCACCACGCAAGGCATCAATCTACTCTCGCTCCCCATGGGCACGCAGCTCAAGCTTGGCAGCGAGGTGCTTGTCGAAATCAGCCAAATCGGCAAGGTCTGCCACACACGCTGTGCCATCTACTATCTCGCCGGCGACTGCATCTTTCCCCACGAGGGCGTTTTTGGCGTGGTATTAAAGGGCGGAGAGGTCCATATCGGCGACGACATCCAGGTGATCAAGCTCGGCGACGGCACCTGCTCGTTCACCCCTGCCGAGGCCCTCGAAGAGATTGAGCGGGCTCGTCAGGAGGGCACGCTGTAGTTGTAAAACCCCACGTTGAGATAGCTTTTACAGCCCAAAACACCTCTCAAATAGGGCTCCGTAACGTTAAAGTTGAACTCTATGGTTTCTCAACAATTCATCATAACTGCAGGTCAAAGCCAAAGCCTCAAGTTCAACTTGACCCTTTGGAACCTTTAAGGTTCAAGTTGAGGTCGAAAGCAGTAGTAGAATACCGTTCGAACCATAACCTACGATTGATTGCAGAGGGACTGGATGCAGCATTCGAATCATCGCGCCGCAGCGCTCATTGCGTCGAAGCCGGCTCGTATCATCACGAGCGCCGCACTCGCCGTTGCGCTGACGGCCACGCCGATGCTCTCCCCCGTTGCGGCGTATGCCGCCTCGCAGGCAACGCAGGACCAGCTTTCCGCAGCCCAGCAGAAGATCGAAGCCGCCACGAGCGCCTACAACGACGCCCGCACCAAACTCGATGACCTGCAAAAGCAGATTGACTCCAATGAGGCAAGCATCGAGGAAATCGAGGCTAAGCTTCCCGAGCAGCAGGCCAAGGCAAGCTCCGCCATGCGCGATCTGTACAAGTATCAGAAGGGCACCAACCCCATCGTGAGCTTCCTGGTCAACGCGCAGAGCCTGGGTGAGTTCATCACGACCTGCAAATACACCAACCAGATCACGAGCTCGAGCGTCGACGAGATCGAACAGCTCAATAACATGCAAACCGAACTCGAGCAGAACAAGGCTGAGCTCCAGCAGGCCAAGTCTCAGCTTGAGGCAGAGCAGAAAAACGCCGAGAATGCGTTGGCTCAGGCCCAGCAGCTCCGCAGCGAGGCACAGGCAAAAGCCGAGCAGGAAAATGCCGCCGAGCTTGCCAAGCTTGAGGCCGATAAGGCCGCTGCCGCCGAGAAGCTCTCGGGCGAGGGCGTAAGCGGCAGCAATTCCAGCAGCCAGGCCACCAACACCAACACCACCATCGACACCACGGTGAACAACGCCAATACCGGTAGCTCCGATTACGATTCGTTCATTAATGAGTGGACGAGCCGCATCGACAATTATCTCGCCGGCTCCCCCATGGCAGGCCAGGGCTATAACTTTGCCGTCGCCGCTTGGAATACCGGTGTCGACCCCCGTTGGTCCCCCGCCATCGCCTGCATCGAGAGCACCAAGGGTGCTTATTGCGCCAATTCTTACAACGCCTGGGGCTGGAGTGCCCGTGGCGGCGGTTGGCGCAGCTTTGGCAGCTGGAGCGAGGGCATCTCCGCTCACGTTGCCTATCTGGGCGCCAACTACGGCTCCACCCTTACCCCGGCAGCGGCCAAAAAGTACTGCCCGCCCACGTGGCAGGACTGGTACAACAAAGTCGCCGCTCAGATGAACCGCATCTAGGTGCAACTGCAAAGGGCCCCAATGGGGCCCTTTTCTTTTAGGTAGCGGAGGTATCGACGACGCCGGTCGCATTGGCAACCGCGACTATGACGATCATGCATAGGAGCAGCATACCCAATGCCTTGAGCCAAAGTTTCGCGAGTTTCTTGCCGCGATAGCTGTCGAGCAGTGTGAATCGCCGACGAAGACGGCGCTTATCGAGCAGCGCAAAATGCATAAGCACCATAAGGCCATCGACAAAGAAAAAATACTCGATTATGAGAAGCCACGTCGGGTAGCCTTGGTTTGCTCCCGTGGGGTGAAAGACGGCAAAGTGACTTCCGGCAAAGAGCACAAGTAGCGAGAAGCAGACAAGCGTATTCCAAATGCGCCCCAGAGACTCCGGAACGCGAGAGAGCAGACCGCATGCAGCGGAGGCGGCAGGCCTAGGAAGCCCTGCGGGGTTCTGGAGCCCTTGGAGCGTCAACACCGTCTCCGAGGCCGGAGTACGGACAGGCGCAGGTGTAGGAGGCCGCACGGGGCGGCTCAGATCGTATGCCGAGCGCGTCGCCCGTCCCAACGCTTCCGCACTCGCAAAACGCTTGGCCGGGTCGAGCGCCATCGACATGCAGACGGCATCGGCAAGTGGAGTGGGAATGCC
>DXZZ01000106.1:0-4083 GCA_019419425.1 Collinsella sp.
ATCTTTGCGCCGATCTACTACACGCCGGCGTCCGTCCTGCTCAAGAACGCCAAGGACATGGGCTACGACGTCAAGATGATGGGCTGCGACGGCATGGACGGCATCCTGGGCGTTGAGGGCTTCGACACCTCTCTTGCCGAGGGCCTGCTGCTTATGACCCCGTTCTCCGCCGACGACGAGAAGAACGCCGACTTCGTCAACGCTTACAAGGATAAGTACGGTGATACCCCCGACCAGTTTGCCGCCGACGCCTACGACGGCGTGCATGCTGTGGTCGAGGCTCTCAAGGAGGCCGGCCTGGGCGTCGACGCCGACCCCACCGAGGTCGCCGAGAAGCTGCCTAAGGCTATGCTCAAGATTACTGTTGACGGCCTGACTGGCAAGCTCTCCTGGAACGACAAGGGTCAGGTCCAGAAGGACCCGACGGCGTACGTCATTACCGACGGCAAGTACGTACAGGCCTAATAGGCCGCCTTACATAGAGCGGTTTTGATCCCAAGCAGGGGAGGTTTTGGCCTTCCCTGCTTGCTTGGTATCTAGGGACGATGTAACGTCCCTGTTTCATACATCAACTGGAAACCTATTCGAAAGGGGGATGTGGAACATGACGGTCTTTATCCAATACCTGGTCAACGGCCTGTCCATGGGCAGCGTCTACGCCATCATCGCGTTGGGCTACACCATGGTCTACGGTATCGCCAAGATGCTCAACTTCGCTCACGGCGACGTCATCATGGTCGGTGCCTATGTCTCGTTCTGCGCCACGTCGTATCTCGGCCTCCCGGGCTGGGCATCTGTAGTTCTCTCTTGTGTGGTCTGCACGGTTCTCGGTGTTCTCATCGAGGGTCTGGCATACAAGCCGCTGCGTCAGGCGGGCCCGCTGGCCGTTCTGATCACGGCCATCGGCGTGTCCTACTTCCTGCAGAACGCCGCGCAGCTCCTGTGGGGCGCCACGCCCAAGAACTTCACTTCGCTCGTCACCTTCCCGGTGCCGGAGTTCTTGGCCAAGTTCAACGTAAGCGCCGTTTCGCTCGTCACCATCGTCGCCTGCCTGGTTATCATGGCCGGTCTGATGTTCTTTACAGGTAAGACCAAGATGGGCAAGGCCATGCGCGCCGTGTCCGAGGACAAGTCCGCCGCTCAGCTCATGGGCATCAACGTCAACCGCACTATTTCGATGACCTTTGCCATCGGCTCCGCCCTTGCCGCCATCGCCGGCGTGCTCCTGTGCTCCTACTCGCCGGTCCTGCAGCCCACCACGGGCGCCATGCCTGGCATTAAGGCCTTCGACGCCGCCGTCTTCGGCGGCATCGGCTCCATCCCCGGTGCCTTTGTCGGTGGCATTCTCATCGGCATCATCGAAGCGATGGCGCAGGCTTACATTTCCACGAGCCTTGCCAACTCCATCGTCTTTGGTGTTTTGATCATCGTCCTGCTCGTCAAGCCTGCCGGCCTCTTGGGCAAGTACGTCCCCGAGAAGGTGTAGGTGAGCGTTATGAAGTTCCTTAAAGACAAGCAGACGCGTCACGACTTTGTCACGTACGCCATGTGCATCGTGGCATTCGCCATCGTGTTCTTTATGCAGTCCAACCATATGATCCCGCGCATGATCGCCGGCCAGTTGGTTCCCATCACGGCCTACATCGTTATGGCCATCTCGCTCAACCTCGTTGTCGGCATCGCGGGCGACTTGTCGCTGGGCCACGCGGGCTTTATGAGCGTCGGCGCCTATACGGGCATCGTTACCGCGGTTGCCCTCGAGAGCGCCGTCCCCTCCGATCCAATACGTCTTGTCATCAGCATTGTGGTCGGCGCTATCGCCGCTGCCATCTTGGGCTTCTTGATCGGTATCCCGGTCCTGCGCCTGAGCGGCGACTATCTGGCCATCGTGACCCTGGCTTTTGGCGAGATCATCAAAGAGATCGTCACCTGCCTCATTGTGGGTGTCGACTCCCGCGGCCTGCATGTGATCTTTAACATCACGGGCAACTCCACGATCGACGACCTGCACCTGCTCGAGGACGGCACCGCCATCATCAAGGGCGCCCAGGGTGCCTCGGGCGTGTCGACGTACTCGACCTTCCTCGCCGGTGCCATCCTGGTCATGGTCGCGCTCGTGATTGTACTCAACCTGGTGCGCAGCCGTACCGGCCGTGCCATCATGGCCGTGCGCGATAACAAGATTGCAGCCGAGTCCGTAGGCATCTCCGTCACCGAGTACCGCATGATCGCCTTCGTGGTTTCCGCTGCCCTCGCCGGTGCTGCCGGAGCTCTCTTCGGCGGTAACTTCTCGCAGCTCTCCGCCACCAAGTTCGACTTCAACACGTCGATCCTCATCCTGGTGTTCGTGGTCCTGGGCGGTCTGGGCAACATGCGCGGCTCCGTCATCGCGGCGGCGTTGCTCACGGTGCTTCCTGAGCTGCTCCGTCAGTTCTCGGACTACCGCATGCTCATCTACGCCATCGTGCTGATCCTGGTCATGATCTTTACCAACAACCCGCAGCTCAAGGCGTTCTTCGGTCGCGTCAAGGACCGTTTTGCTTCCAAGAAGGAGGTGGCAGCCGATGCCCAGTAAATTTGAGTTCAACAAGGGCAAGATGGTCCCGTATCCTTCTGGCGCCATCGTTCCCGATCGCGACCTGGGCCAGCGCCCGGCGCTCGAGTGCATCCACCTGGGCATTGAGTTCGGTGGCCTTAAGGCAGTCGACGACTTTAGCCTGACTATCGGCAAGACCGAGATCGCCGGCCTGATCGGCCCCAATGGTGCCGGTAAGACCACGGTCTTCAACCTGCTCACCAAGGTGTACCAGCCCACGCACGGCACCATCCTGCTCGACGGTGAGGACACCTCGGGCAAGTCGGTCTACCAGGTCAACCGCATGGGTATTGCCCGCACCTTCCAAAACATCCGCCTGTTTAACACCATGACGGTGGAGGATAACGTTAAGGTCGGCCTGCATAACCAGGAGCGTTACTCCGGCTTTGAGGGCGTGCTGCGCCTGCCGACGTATTGGAAGCACGAGAAGGCCGCCCACGAGCGCGCCATGGAGCTGCTGTCCATCTTTGATATGGAGCATCTGGCAAATGAGCAGGCCGGCTCGCTGCCTTACGGCGCTCAGCGTCGTCTGGAGATCGTCCGTGCGCTTGCCACCAACCCCAAGCTGCTGCTGCTCGACGAGCCTGCCGCCGGCATGAACCCGTCCGAGACCGCCGAGCTCATGGAGAACATCGTCAAGATTCGTGACACCTTCGGCATCGCCATCATGCTTATCGAGCACGACATGTCGCTCGTTATGAACATCTGTGAGGGCATCTGCGTGCTCAACTTTGGTAAGGTCATCGCCAAGGGCACGGCCGAGGAAATCCAGAACAACGACGCCGTTATCGAGGCGTATCTGGGCAAGCAGGATAAGGGGGAGAACTAAATGGCAGAGCCGATGCTTTCCGTCTACAACATCAACGTCTGGTACGGTGCCATCCACGCCATCAAGGACATCTCCTTTAACGTCAACGAGGGCGAGATCGTGGCTCTGATCGGTGCGAACGGTGCCGGCAAGTCCACAACGCTCAAGACCGTCTCGGGCCTGCTGCGCTCCAAGACCGGCTCCATCAAGTTTATGGGCGAGGACATTACTCATACGCCTGCCGATAAACTGGTGGGCAAGGGCCTGGCCCAGGTGCCCGAGGGCCGTCGCGCCTTTTTGCAGATGACGGTCGAGGAGAACCTGGAGATGGGCGCCTACACGCAGCCCAAGTCCACGGTTGCTCCGGGCCTTGAGCGCGTCTACGAGCAGTTCCCGCGCCTGAAGGAGCGCCGTCGCCAGGTCGCCGGCACCCTTTCGGGTGGCGAGCAGCAGATGCTCGTTATGGGCCGCGCCCTTATGAGCAACCCCAAGCTGCTCATGCTCGATGAGCCTTCCATGGGTCTGGCGCCGATTCTGATTGAGCAGATCTTCCAGATTGTCGAGGACCTGCACAAGGCCGGCACCACGGTGCTTCTGGTCGAGCAGAACGCCCAGATGGCGCTTTCAATCGCCACGCGCGGCTACGTGCTCGAGACCGGCAAGATCACCATGACCGGCA
>DXZZ01000107.1:0-3912 GCA_019419425.1 Collinsella sp.
GACACCGAGAGCCTCCTGCACGGCTATGAGGAGTGGGGCGAGGCAGTACTTGATCGCTTGCGCGGTATGTACGCCTTCGTCATCTGGGACAAGAAGAAGAACAAGCTTTTTGGCGCCCGCGATATCTTTGGCATCAAGCCGCTCTACTACTATCCCATGGCCGATGCGGGCGACGGCGCTCCGGGCGTGCTCTTTGGTTCCGAGATCAAGAGCTTCCTAGACTACCCGCACTTCCACAAGGCGGTCAACAAAAAGGCCCTGCGTCCGTACATGACGCTGCAGTATTCGGCAACCGAGGAGACCTTCTTCGAGGGTGTCTACAAGCTGCCGCCGGCGCATTACTTTACCGTAGACATCCCGACCGGCAAGATGAACATCGAGCGCTACTGGGATTGCGATTACTCTGCCGTCGAGAAGCCGTTCGAGGAGTACGTCGACGAGCTGGACGAGGTCGTGCACGAGAGCGTCGAGGCCCATCGCATCGCCGACGTCAAGGTCGCGTCGTTCCTCTCCGGCGGCGTCGACTCCAGCTACATCGCCGCTTGCCTCATGCCCGACAAGACCTTCTCGGTGGGCTTCGATTACAAGAATTTCAACGAGACTAACTACGCCAAGGAGCTTTCCGATAAGCTCGGCGTCGAAAACGTTCGCAAGATGATTACCGCCGACGAGTTCTTCGGTGCGCTCGAGGACATCCAGTATCACATGGACGAGCCGCAGTCCAACCTGTCTTCCGTGCCGCTGTGGTTCTTGGCCGAGATGGCCCGCAAGGACGTCACCGTCGTGCTTTCGGGCGAAGGTGCCGACGAGCTCTTTGGCGGCTACGCCTACTACGAGGACACGGTCCCGGTCCGCAAGTACAAAAAGATGGTGCCGCTGCCCATCCGTCGCGCGCTCGGTAACCTGGCGCTGCATATGCCGTACTTCAAGGGACATAACTTCCTGGTCAAGGGTGCCGAGATCCCCGAGAAGTCGTTCCTGGGACAGGCTCTGGTATGGCCGGAGCGTGAGGTCGACGGCGTGCTCAAGCCCGAGTACAACACCGGCGACGGCGCCTTTGAGCTCGCTGCACCCATCTACGCACGCGTGAAGGGTCAGCCCGAGCTGGTCAAGAAGCAGTACCTGGACATGAACATGTGGCTCCCAGGCGACATTCTGCTCAAGGCCGACAAGATGTGCATGGCGCACTCGCTGGAGCTGCGCGTGCCCTTCCTGGACCGCAAAGTCATGGAGTTCGCCGAGCACATTCCCGATCGCTACCGCATCAACGAGAACGGCAACAAACAGGTACTCCGCCACGCTGCCAACAAGTCGCTGCCCGATGAGTGGGCCACCCGTCCCAAGGTGGGCTTCCCGGTGCCGATTGTCTACTGGCTGCGCGAGCAAAAGTGGTACGACTATGTCAAGGAGTACTTCACCGCGCCGTGGGCAAGCGAGTTCTTCGATACCGACGAGCTCATGCACCTGCTCGATCTGCACTTTGCGGGCAAGGGCGATTTCCAGCGCAAGATCTATACGCCGCTCGTGTTCCTGGTGTGGTACAAGCGCTTCTTTATCGACGAGGACCAGCCCGCTGTTCAGGCTGCCTAGCCTCGGCTTACGAACGCCTGCGCGTAACGGCTCCTCCGGGAGCCGTTTTTGCGTGGTGCGTTTCAGTTACTATAAAAACCGTCCCTGCCAAATGGCTGAGAAAGGTGAAAGATGCACCATTCGGATTCCGCGACCGTGACCACGGTCGATACGCTTGCCAAGCTTCTCGATGTGTGCGGCGAGCTGCGCGCGTCAGAGCAGGTTGACGAGCGTGCCGTGACCGGCTGCTCGTTTGATTCGCGTACGGTCTCGGCGGGTGACGTGTTCTTTTGCAAAGGCACTGCCTTTAAGCCCGCGTTTTTGAGCATGGCGCTCGATGCGGGCGCCGTCGCATTTGTGTGCGAGGAGTCGCTGGTCGAGTCTCTGGAGCCGCTGGCGCAGGAGAGCGGTGCTGCAATGCTGGTTGTTGATAGTGTTCGCACGGCCATGGCCCTGTTGCCGCCGGAGGTCTACGACCGTCCCGACCACGACGTCAAGATCGTGGGCATCACCGGCACCAAGGGTAAGACCACGGCCGCTTTTATGCTCCAGTCCATCATCAAGGCGGCGGGCGAGTCCTGCGGCATGATCGGCTCGGTGAGTACCGACGATGGTATCGAGTGCTACGAGAGCACCAATACCACGCCAGAGGCCCCCGAGGTCTGGCGCCATATCGCCAACTGCCGTGAGTCCGGTCGCCAGTCCATGGTCATGGAGGTCTCGAGCCAGGCACTCAAGTACCAGCGCGTCGAGAATCTGCCGTTTGACGTGGCGTGCTTCCTCAACATCGGCCGTGACCACATCTCACCGATCGAACACCCCACGTTTGAGGATTATTTTGAGAGCAAACTCAGGATCTTTGACCAGGCAAAGACCGCCGTGGTGAATCTGGGCACCGAAGAGGTTGACCGTGTGTTGGAGGCAGCGTCGACGGCCGAGCGCTTGGTGACCGTTGGCGTCGAGCATCCCGAGGCAAGCCTGTGGGCAAGCGATGTCCGCGTGGTCGGCTTTAACATCGAGTTTAACCTGCATGGCCTGTGTGCCGACGAGTCCGAGGCGGGGGAGAAGGTCCTGCTGGGCATCGCGGGCGACTTTAACGTGGAAAACGCGCTGGTCGCTATCGCCGCTGCGCACGAGATCGGCATCGGTATCGAGGCTATCAAGAAGGGCCTCTCCAAGCTTCGTGTGCCGGGCCGCATGGAGGTCGTGGAGTCGAAGGATGGCCGCGTGATTTGTGTTGTTGACTACGCTCACAACCAGCTTTCGTTCCGTTCGCTTTTCTCGTCGGTCAAGCGCGCGTTTCCCGCCAGCCCGGTCATCGCAGTATTTGGCGCTGCCGGCGGCAAGGCGCAGGAGCGCCGCGAGCAGCTTCCGCGCGAGGCCGCACCATATTCCGACCTGATGATCTTTGCCAACGAGGACCCGGCTCACGAGGACCCGATGAAGGTCTGTCGCGAGCTTGCCGAACATGTTCCCGACGATACGCCGAACAAGATCATCCTCGATCGCGAAGCTGCTGTGCATGCGGCGTTCAAGGCGGCGCGCGAGGAGTACGTCAACCCCGATGCTCCCACCATTGTCTTGCTGCTGGCAAAGGGTGACGAGGAGCTCATGCACGTGGGCGACGAGTTCGTGCCCATCGAGAGCGACCTTTCGCTGGCCAATCGCCTGATCGATGTTACCCAGTTTGACTAATGAACCATGATGGCGGCGGCGCCCTGAGTGCGCTGTCGCCATAAGCGTGTTCCCTCAATCAAAACATGCCGTCCAAGTCCAAACCCTTCTACGTAAACGGAGTAACCATGTCCCACAACACCCTGCCGACCGTTGCCGAGCTTTCGGGCGAGATGCGCGAGCGCTTGGCCAAGGTCAAGTACGTCTTTACCGACCTGGATGCCACGATGCTCGCACCCGGCTCGTGCGTGCTGCGCGACAACGACGGCAACCCATCGACCAAACTCGTCGAGGCCGTCGTAGCACTCGCTCGCGCTGGTATTCAGGTGGTTCCCACCTCGGGCCGCAACCGTACCATGATCCACGAGGACGCGCGCGTGCTCGGCCTCAACTCTTACATTGGTGAGATGGGCGGCCTGGTCATGTACGACCTCAAAGCCAACGATTGGGAGTATCTGACTGGCGACATGCCTTACGACCCCGTCTGCGGCCTTACTCCGCATCAGGTGATCGAGCAGACCGGCGTGTGCGAGAAGATTCTCGCCCGCTGGCCGCACAAGATCGAGTACCACAACGACATGTCGACTGGCTACAAGTACCGCGAGGTCACCGTCGGCATGCGCGGCGATGTGCCCGACGATGAGGTCCAGGCCATCCTGGACGAGGCCG
>DXZZ01000108.1:0-3777 GCA_019419425.1 Collinsella sp.
GGGCGCACCGACTGCGACGATACGGTCGCCTGCGATGGCAATCGCCAGCTCGCGGGCGGTATCGATGCCGTCTTGCGCGGTAAAGACGTTCTTGGAGCGGATAATCCGATCGATATGTTGCATGGGCATCCCCATCTCTGGCAGAAAATTCAACACCCCCGAGTGTACTCCCCCGCCCTTGTAACAAAACCCCAAGCGGCAAACGGCAACTTTACCAGCCCTAGCGGCAGGTGGCATACTGGAGAGAGCCTGTACGATTTTGCGATCAACCCAGCAAGGAGCAAATCGACCATGACGAAGACCAAGGCACAGCAGATTATGGCGGCGACCGAGGTGCGAGCGGCTGACGACGTCACCGCAGCCATCCAAGATATCGCTACCGAGTTTGAACCCTATATCATCAAGCAGCGCCGGCACTTCCATAAGCACCCGGAGCTGAGCCTTGCCGAGGAGCGCACGACCTCCGACATCGCCAACCAGCTCGACGCCATGAATATCCCCTACGAGCGTCCCCTCAAGACGGGCCTGGTGGCGACCCTTCGCGGCACCGCGCCCGACGCCTATCGCGAGGACGGCACGCCACGCCGCCGCATCCTGCTGCGCGCCGACATCGACGCCCTGCCCGTCACCGAGCAGACCGGCGAGGAGTTTGCCAGCGTCAACGAGGGCTGCATGCACGCCTGCGGCCACGACTGCCACATCGCCATGATGCTCGGCACGCTGCAAATCCTGCGCCATATGACCGACGACATCCACGGCGAAGTCCGCATCGTCTTCCAGCCCAGCGAGGAAAACGGCCAGGGCGCCAAGCTCATGATCGGCACGGGCGTGCTCGACGGCGTCGATGGCGCCTACGCCGCGCACATCTGGAGTGAGGTCGACGCCGGCACCGTGAGCTGCGAGCCCGGACCGCGCATGGCCAATACCGACTGGTTCCGCATCGACGTCCGCGGCACCTCGTGCCACGGCGCCATGCCCCAGCGCGGTCACGACGCCGTTATGGTTGCCGCCGAGATCGTCAACGCTCTGCAGACCATCGTTTCGCGCGAGATCAGTCCCTACGAGCCGGCCGTCATTACCGTCGGCGAGCTGCACGGCGGCACCGCGCGCAACGTTATCGCCGGCACGGCCTACCTCGCCGGCACGGTGCGCACCTACGGAGATTCGACCCACGAGGAAATGCCGGAGCTCATGCGCCGCATCGTGGAGCATACCGCGGCCGCCTTGGGCGCCGAGGCAGAGCTCACCGACTACACCATCGCCAATTACAAGGTCGAAAACGATGCCGCCTCGAGCGAGCGCTGCCGCCAGGCAGTAATCAAATGCCTGGGCCCCACCGGCCAAGGCCATTATCGCGGCACACTCTCGGGTGAGGATTTTTCAGAGTACCTGCGCCGCGTACCGGGCGTGCTCGCCTTTGTTGGCACGCGCAACCCCCAGATTGGCGCCACGTACGCCCAACATTCTTGCTTCTACAAGATTGACGAGTCGGTACTGGCCAAGGGCTCCATGGTGGCCGCCCAATATGCCATCGACTTTTTGGCCGAGCCCACACAAGAAGAGCTCGACGGCCCCACGATTGCCGCGGTCGCCGAGACCAATCCCGACCTGGCAGCCAAACTGCGCTCTGCCAAGGCCACGGCCGCCGAGGCCCGCGACGCCATGCACGATGCCCGCACCGCCCGACACGCCGCAATCAAGGGCATCCACGACGCTCGCGCCGCCGCCCGCCGCGAGGAGAAGCACGACGAGTAGTCGATCCACGACCATCTCGCAGTCATAGCCGCATCGCGATATCAAAGCGGGGGCGGACGCTTCGGCACGTCCGTCCCCGCTTATTTGTCAAGCGCTATTTCTACCGTTTCTACCCCGTCCCCAAATGGCAGGTGGCAGGGTTACTCGTCCTGCGGGTCCTCGTCGGAGCTTGGCGCAGGCTCGGGCTCAGGCACGGGCGCGGGCTCAGGCTCAGGCTCAGGCACGGGCGCGGGCTCGGGCTCGGGCGCAGGCGCCGGCGCCGCAGCGGAATCGGATACGGGCGCTGCGTCGGCGCTAAAACCAGCCGGAGCAGACTTCTTCTCAAACGGCAGCACAAAAGTCAGGACGTCGTCCTTGTCCTCGTCGGCCCACTCGCTTGCGTAGCGCGCAACCCAATAGCCAACGGCACGGTGCTTGAGCATGTTGCCAAAGACCGTGAGGAATACCGTGACAAACGCCGTCAGCACCAAGAACAATACGAGCGTGATGCCACCGCCGGTAACAAGCGCCTCAATAGCCGTAGGACGGTAGTAGTAGCTATACATACCGACAGAGGCAATGGTGCCAAAGACGAACGTCAGGATCCAGGTGACAACGTTGGCGACCAGGCCCGTCAAAAACTCGGGAAGGAACGAAGCGCAGAACAGCTTGGTCTTATTGTTCTTAAAGGCCGCCCAGACCTTATCGAGCGAAAACGCGCTCTCGACGCGGCCGGTCACCGCAAAGTGCATCACGGCGATGTCGGCGAACATGGTAAAGAAGACGCCCAGGACCGCCGCGGCAATCATAGCCAGAACAAACAGGCCCAGCGAACCGACCAGCGCGGCCTCGAGCGCATAAGAGCCGTAATATGAATACGAACCCGCGGCACCAATTACCACGCTCTCCACCAGCGAAAGCGCCACACCGATAACGGGAATGGCAGCGATAACCTTGAGCACGCCCGAGATAACACCCGAAAAGACGCCCAGACCAAACGACGTGGAGCGCATCAGCGGACGATCCATGCCGTCATCGACCTTAAGCGACAGGTCGCGGCCCCATTCGATGCCAAAGCCAGAACCGCATGCGCTTGCCACACAGGCAGCCAAAAAGCCGATGGCAGCCGCGATACCGCCGATAACGGGAATAAACAGCACGAGTACCGACACAACACAAATCAGCGCCGGTAAAAAGGCAATCTGGCACACGCGCTGCAGCACGCCCGGCGTCTTGGTCATATCCTCAAACGCCTGAGCCACACAGCCCTTGGACGCATTCGCCACGGGCGGTTGCGGAACAAACTGCTGGGGCTGACCCTGAGGGGCAGAGGCTGCGGCACCGGCATTGGGGGCACCACACGCGCCGCAGAACTTGTCGTTATCGCCCATGGGGGCACCACACTGCGAACAGAACATCGAAATCATCCCTTCGTATCTTGAGCGAATCACCCGGATCGCAAACGATGGCTTGTCATCATTATCACCCAATGTGAGGACAAATTCTCCTAGATGACGTTTTTGCAACGCGCAGGGCGTTATTTGATTGTTAGACGAGCGCGCCCGCGTTAATTCGTTCCGCGGAAGCCCTTGCCGACGATCTCGGAGCTGTCGACAATCGTGATAAAGGCACCCGGATCGATCTCGCGCGCGTAGCGACGCAGTTGCACGGCCTCGCGACGACTCAGCACGCTCATGATCACCGTCACGCACTTGCCCGAGAAAGCACCGTAGCCGCGGCTGAGAGTCGCCGTACGGTTGAGATGCTTGACGATAAACTCCTCGACCTTAAGGGGCTCGGAACAAATGACCGTGCAGACTTTGCGCAGGTGAATGCTCTCGATGGCCTTGTCGACCACGAGCGTCTTGGCAAACAGGCCAAGCACGCAATACAGACCGACACGCGGGCCATACAAAAAGGCCGCGATAGTTACGATGCCGATATCGACCAGCAGCAACGCGCGGCCAATCTCGAGCGTGGTGCGGCGCTTGAGAATCATGGCGAGGATGTCCGTGCCGCCCGTCGAAGCGCCAATATCAAAGA
>DXZZ01000109.1:0-3685 GCA_019419425.1 Collinsella sp.
GGGTATAACTCTACTCAACCGCTAGGGATTTTATTGAGAAAGGTGTTCTACCATGAGCAAGAACCTCTCCCAGCAGGTCGTTCTCGACCGCCGCGGCTTCGTTGCCGCCACCTTCGCAACCGTCGCCGGCCTTGGTCTTGCCGGCTGCTCTGACACCAGCGCCGAGGCTGACAAGGGTTCCGCCGCTGGCTCCTCCAAGAGCTCCGAAGATACCGAGGCTTCCACCACGCTCGACGCCAAGGCATTCGACAAACTCGTCGACAACGGCCCCAAGGCCGATGACGACGCCATCGCCGCCAGCACCTGGGCCACGGCCGTCAAGGACGCCGGTGTCTTTAAGATCGGTGGCGTTCAGACCTCCACACTTTTCTCCCTCCTCAACGAGAAAGACGGTCAGACCCGCGGCTTCGACGCCGGTATCGCACAGCTCCTGTCCAACTACATTCTGGGCGAGAACAAGGTCGAGATCACCCAGGTGACCTCGGACACGCGCGAGTCCGTCCTGCAGAACGGCCAGGTCGACGCTGTCTTTGCCACCTACACCATCACTGACGAGCGCAAGAAGCTCGTCTCCTTCGCCGGTCCCTACTACTACACCCAGCAGGCTATCCTGGTGCTCGCCGATAACGACGACATCAAGAGCGTCGACGACCTGGCCGACAAGAACGTCGCCGTCCAGTCCGGCTCCAACGGCCCCGCCATCCTGGAGGAGTTCGCCCCCAAGGCCAGCCAGCAGGAGTTCAAGACCGACGAGGAGGCCCGCCAGGCACTCCAGCAGGGCCGCGTTGACGCCTACGTCATCGATAACAACATGCAGCAGAGCGCCCTGGTCCGCGAGCCCGGTAAGTACAAGATTGCCGGCAAGCCCTTCGGCAGCAAGGAGCCCTATGGCATCGGTCTGCCGCTCGATTCCGACGGCGTCGCCTTTGTCAACGACTTCCTTAAGAAGATCGAGGACGACGGCACCTGGACCGAGCTGTGGCAGATCTGCATTGGCGACCGTACGGGCGACACCAATGTTCCCGAGCTGCCCGAGATCGGCGCCTAGGCAGCAAGCCTAGTAACGGCCGCTACGAAACCATACGGAAACGCACGATGCGCTTTATTGCGCTAAACTGTTTCCTCACTGAGTTGTCGGGGCTTCCGTACACACGGGAGCCCCTTTCCTTACCGGCGGGAGGTCCGCATGAGTCTCTCCGAGCTCTGGTCGCTCTATGGCCAGAACTATATCGACGCGCTGCTAGCAACCTGGGGCATGACGCTTGAGTCGTTTGCCATCGCCATGGTGCTGGCCGTCGCCGTCACCGTGATGCGCGTGTCGCCGCTCAAGCCGCTGCGCGTCTTTGGCGACCTGTATGTCCAGGTCTTCCGTAACATCCCCGGCATCGCGCTGCTCATTATCGTCGTCTACGCGCTGCCGCCGCTCAAGGTCGTCCTGCCCTACCGCACCTGCGTCATCGTCGCCACAGTGCTCTTGGGTTCTGCCTTTGGCTCCGAGAACTTTATGAGCGGCATCAACACCGTCGGTGTCGGCCAGGTGGAAGCCGCCCGCTCGCTGGGCATGAGCTTCAGCCGTATCCTCGCCAAGATCGTGATTCCGCAGGCGCTGCGCTCGAGCGTGCTGCCCATGACCAACCTCTTTATCGCCGTCATGCTCACCACCGCGCTCGGCAGTCAGGTGCCGCTTAAACCGCAGGAGCTCACCGGCGTGGTGAGCTACATCAACACGCGCTCGCTCGGCGGCGTCGCCGCGTTCTTTATCTCGGCGCTCGGCTACCTGGGCACGGCCTTTGTGGTGAGCCACATTGGCAACTATATCGATAAGAAGGTGAGGATCCTCCGATGAGCAAGCACTCCACCTCCGCGCTCACCATGCGCGATGCGCTCTACGAGGCTCCCGGCCCCAAGATGCGCGCCAAGATTCGCGTCGGCACCGCCATCTCACTTGTTGCCGTGGCCGCGCTCATCGCTCTGGTACTGCAGCGCTTTTATGTGACCGGCCAGCTTTCGGTCCATTACTGGTACTTCTTTACGCACCTCACCACCTGGAAGTTCCTGCTTGCCGGTTTTGAGGGCACAGTAAAGGTCGCGCTCACCGCCGGCGCCATCGCGCTGGTACTGGGCTTAGCCCTCATGCTCGGCCGTACCAGCGACATCAAGCCGCTGCAGCTGGTCTGCCGCGTGCTCACCGATTTCTTCCGTGGCGTGCCGAGCCTGCTGTTCATCTACTTCTTCTTTTTGGTGCTGCCTCAGTACAAGATTTCACTGCCGTCGTTTTGGATGCTCACGCTTCCCGTCGCGCTCGCTGCAGCCGGCGTACTTGCCGAGATCTTCCGCGCCGGCGTCAACGCCGTGCCGCGTGGTCAGGTCGAGGCAGCCCAGGCGCTCGGTCTCTCCAAGGCCAAAATCACCTTTAAAATCGTATTGCCCCAGGCGATTCGGTTTATCATTCCGTCGTTGATTTCGCAGCTCGTGGTCGTAGTCAAAGACACCACCGTCGCCTATGTGGTGAGCTACCCCGACCTCATGCAAAATGCCCGCGTGCTCATCACCAACTACGACGCGCTCGTATCGGTCTATCTGGTGATCGCGGTCATCTACATCCTCATCAACGTCGCGATCAACAAGGCCGCTGTCTACGTTTCGCACAAGACCGGCGCGACCATCATCCGCTAACGCTTTACCATTTCGAGTCATAAGGAGCCGAGCACCATGGCACAGAGCACCTCTTCCACCGGCAATCAGCCGCTGATCGAGCTCAGGCACGTCGATAAGCACTACGGCGACCTGCACGTTCTCAACGACATCAATCTCTCGGTCGACCGCGGCGAAGTCGTCGTGGTGATCGGCCCCTCGGGCTCGGGCAAGTCGACCATGTGCCGCACCATCAATCGCCTGGAAACCATCGACTCGGGCGAGATCCTCATCGAGGGCGAGCCCTTGCCGCAGGAAGGCAAAGACCTTGCCCGCATGCGTGCCGAGCTGGGCATGGTGTTCCAACAGTTCAACCTGTTTGCACATATGACGGTACTGCAGAACGTCATGCTGGGACCGGTCGATGTGCTGGGCGTGTCCAAGGAGGAGGCTCGTGAGCGCGCCATGGACCTGCTGAGCCGCGTGGGCGTGGCCGAGCAGGCCGACAAGGTACCCGCACAGCTTTCGGGCGGCCAGCAGCAGCGCGTGGCCATCGCCCGTTCTCTTGCCATGCAGCCCAAGGCCATGCTCTTCGATGAGCCCACGAGTGCCCTTGACCCCGAGATGATCAATGAGGTGCTCGAGGTCATGGTGCGCTTGGCGCAGCAGGGCATGACGATGATCGTCATCACGCACGAGATGAACTTCGCCCGCCGCGTAGCCGACCGCGTCGTGTTTATGGCCGACGGCCAGATCGTGGAAACCGGCACGCCCGATGAGTTCTTCGACCACCCCCAGACCAAGCGCGCCCAGGACTTCCTCAACTCCATCAAGGGCCACTAGCCAGCCACCCCGTGGGACAAATCCATTGAAAGTGTTGTCCTACGTCTCTCATGCGCCCTGTCACCTTTAGATTCGAAAGCAACACCTATGATCGGAACTCGCACTTCATCGTCCTACACCCCACATGTCGACGTCGCCCCCACCGACCGCCCACTCATCCTCGTCGCGCCGCGTTGGGAAGAGGCAAAGCCGTTTTTAAGCGAGACGC
>DXZZ01000011.1:0-27304 GCA_019419425.1 Collinsella sp.
GAACCCGCCAGACTTGACGTCCAACGGGTTCGTACAAAATGCAAATGGTGCCCCCAGCGGGATTCGAACCCGCGATATCCACCTTGAAAGGGTGGCGTCCTTGGCCGCTAGACGATGGGGACAGCGGGAAAGAGTATAGCAGACTTTTTTGCCGGCGCGTATATCGTTGGCAAACTGGAAAACCACCACAAAGGTACCTGTCCCCTTTGTGGTGGTGGGGTGCTAGGGGAGGAGCTTCATGGCGGCGTCGTGGGCGGCGCGCTCGTAGGTGTCGTCGAGGGGCTTGAGCGGCAGCAGGGCTGTGGCCTGCGCATCGCCGCGGCGCTCGAGGGCGTGCGCGATGAGCCAGTCGGCGAGTTCGGGGTTCTTGGGCAGCGCCGGGCCATGCAGGTACGTGCCGATGACACCCTTGTAGATGAGACCCTCAAAGCCATCGTCGCCGTTGTTGCCGGTGCCCGTGACGACGGACGTTCCGAGCGGCGTGGCATCGGCGTCCAAAAGCGTGCGGCCACCGTGGTTCTCGAATCCCACAAAGGGCTCGGGTGCCAGGTCGGTCTTGACGGCGACGTTGCCGATCAGGCGGTCGGAGCCGCGTACGGTCTCGGCGGCAATGACGCCCAGGCCCTCGATGCGATTTTCGCCCATATAGTACGAACGGCCGAGCAGCTGATAGCTGCCGCAGATGGCGAGCAGCGAACCGCCGTCCTCAACATAGGCTGCGACCTTGTCTTTTTGGGCGAGCAGCTCGTGTGCCACGGCTAGCTGGTCGCGATCGGATCCGCCGCCCATCATGACGATATCGGCATCATGCAGATCGAGCACCTCGCCCATGCGGACCTCATCCACGCGAACGGGGATGCCGCGCCAGGCGCAGCGGCGCTCGAGGGCGATGACGTTGCCGCCGTCGCCATAGAGGTTGAGGGCATCGGGATACAGGTAGACGATGCGCAGCGGGCGCGAGAGCTCGACTGGCGCGATACCGACAGGAAGAGCGCTGCCGTCGGCGCGGACTGCGGCGCGGGCGGCAACCGTGGCTGCATCGGCACCCTTCAGCCCGTCGAGTTCTTTGACCAGCGGCGGGAAGGCCGTGTAGTTGGCGACGGCGTAGAAGGTGTCATCGGCGGCCTCGTCTGCCATGGCGCCAATTGCCTGCGCGACGTCCGAGATAATGGCGGCGTCGATGCCGGCGTACTTGAGGCGCACCTGCATATCGTGTGCACGCGTGCCGCCGGCAAAGGCGACAAGCCCCGGGGTATCGGCGATGCGCTCGAAGTCGACGTCGTAGATCCACGAGACATCGTGGCCGTCGGCGTCGTTGTCATTGAGGAAGAAAGCGCAGAGCCTGCCACCTGCCGTTTTAATGGACTGGATCTGGCGATCGAAGCCCACGGGATTCTTGGCCAGGTTGGCCTCGACGGTGCGGCCGGCAATATCCCAGCGGCCCATGCGTCCGCCGGCGGGCACGTAGGCATTAAGCGTAGGCTGTAGAAGCGCCGTGTTCACGCCCAGCTCGTGTGCGGCAAAGAAGGCGGCGGCGACGTTATAGACCATGTACAGGCCGTTGTAGCGCGTGGCGATGTGCACGGCGGGCGCGTTGGCCTCGGGTCCAAAGGCCAGGTCAAAGCCGTAGCCGTCGCAGCCGAGCTCAACGCCCGTCACGCGGCGGAGCAGCGCGGGGCGACCCCAGCCGCACGAAGGGCAATGATAGGCGCCCAGCTGTCCGTACTGCACATAGTCGTATTCCAGCGGGGCGTTGCACTGCGAGCAAAAACGCGAGTCGCTAATGCGGTCGGACTCGGTGCCCGTGGCGCCGTCGATGCCAAAGGCGATGCTCGTGTTGGGGACGCGTGCGGCGATCGAGGTGCACAGCGGATCGTCGGCGTTATAGATGAGCGTCGTTGCCGGCGAAAGCTCCAGCGCGTGGGCGATGACGTCCTGGGTGTGGTCGATCTCGCCGTAGCGGTCCAGCTGGTCGCGGAACAGGTTGAGCAGCACAAAGTAGGTCGGCTTGAGCTTGGGCAGGACGCGCACCGTGTAGAGCTCGTCGCACTCAAAGACGCCTACGCGCTTGCCGCTTCCGGCACGCTTAAGATCGCTGCGGCTCTCGAGCAGGGCGCCCACCACGCCCGGCTCCATGTTGTTTCCGGCACGGTTGCATACCACGGTGACGCCGCTGGCGGCAACGGCGTCGGCGATGAGGTTGGAGGTGGTGGTCTTGCCGTTGGTGCCGGTGATTACCACGCTGCGGTCGACAAGGTCCGCGAGGTCGCTCAGCAACTCGGGGTCGATCTTCATGGCGATGCGGCCGGGGAGTACGCCGCCCTGGCGCTTAAGGACGGAGCGCAGCCCCCAGCGGGCGATATCGCTCGAGGTGCAGGCGAGAGATGAGCGGAAGTTCATGAAGCCGTTCCTAACGTGAATGACATGGTCGTGACGTTTGCGCCGTTAAAAGCCGTAACGGCGCGCAAATTCCTGGGCAAGCTGCGATACGTCTTCGCAAGCGCTGGCCCAGGGGGCAAAGTCGGGAGTATCCGAGATGATGCCGTCGGCTTCCCAAACTGCCTGATGCGAAAGGTCCCAGGGGTCGTGCGGCTCGGGCCGGCAGGGAAGGTACGGTGTCTGATACATGGGGTTCAGCAAAAAGAACGCGCCGCCCTCGCAGCGGTTGGCAAACTCGCGCAGCGCGCGTGTGGCCGGGCGCATCTTGTTCGTTTTGAACAGCAAGATCGTGCGGGCGAGCAGGTACCAGGGGGAGTCCTCGAGGACATCGGCCCCCATCTGTTCCTCGAGCTGGTGGGCCAGGGCAAAAAAGCCGTCCTCGTCTTCCAGACGAGCGAGGGCGAGTAGCACGGTGCCTGCAGCTCGGGTGGGATAGCCCTCCGCCTTAAGAACACGGCGAGAATAGTTGGCGGCGGCACGGTAACGAGCGCTCGCCATGCACAGCTGCGAGATGGCCTCGAGCGTGTGGAGCCACCCGATAAGCGCCGGCTCGCTTACGGTGAGATCGGCCGCCGTCACGCCGTCCGTCAAAACCTTGTTGGCCCAGTAGTGTGGGGCCTCCATGTCGAACCCGGGCACGCTTTGCTGCAGGTAATCGGCCGTGGTCGCCTCGAGTTTCATCAGGTCGCCCAGGCAGGCGTCGACGGGCGTGTCCGCCAAAATGATGGCGAGCAGCTGGGCATCGACGACATACGCATCGATGCGGACAATCTTGAGCAGCTCATCGCGCATATCGTCGAACAGGCGGTTGCGTGTCTTCTCAAACTCCTCGTCGCTGCCCATGTCCTCGATGCGATGGAGTTCGTCGAGCAGGTGGCGGTGGACGCCGGCATAGGACAGCAGCGCCTGGGCATGCTCGGTCTGCGCATACTTGTGAGGGCTGACGCTCACGTCGTTATGGACAAGATCGCGTGCTGCATCGGTGAGTTCGGGGTGCGACGCAACGTAGGCGCGCTCCAGGTAGGCGGGGATGTAGACGCTCGGATCCATTAGAGGTCTCCTCCCTTAAACGGCAAGCCCTGCTCGGCCGCTCGCAGGATGCGCTCGTCGATCTGGGAACGCACGATATCGTTGGTGGCGACCCAGGCGGCAAAGCTGGCGTTGTCGGGGGCACCCAGGCCCTCCTGCAGAACCGGCGTCGCTTCGGACAGCGCAAGGACAAGCTCGTCGGTGGAGCCCGCATCCACGTTGACGCGGGCATAGACGCCATCGGGAAACTCGGTTTGGAAGTAGAGCGCCTCGGCTGCGTGCGGGCACGAGCGTGCAAGGATGCGCAAGTAGTGCTCGGCACCCTCGTAGTCCAGCTCGCGCCAGGCAGCGCTCATCAGCGCGATGAGCGTCCACGGGTCCAAGTCACGCTCTGCATCCTTGGGACGACGGCGTAGCGGCGTGTTGGCGAGATAGGGGACGGAGTGGGCAGAGCGAAAGCGCTTGAGCTCCTCGGCGGGGTATTCGAGCTTTGCCATGGCAAGCATCGCAGTATGGCGGACGCCGGCGGGGTCGTTGGGCGCAAAGTCCAGGCTGCGATTCGCGGCTTCGAGCGACATGCGATAGCGGCCGCTAATGAGGGCGCGCGACGCAAGGGCGGCAAGCCAGCGCAGGTAGGGGCGGCGCATAAGGTCGCCAGCGGCCTCGCGCTCGTAGGGGTCCTGCGCCGAGGCGATCTTGAGTGCCAGGTCGTGCTCGACTTCATCGCGCTTGGATACCAAATACTGTACGTACTCCTCGTTGGAGTTGGCGGTGAGGGCGGTCAGCATGCGCTGGGCATCCCAGTTGGTGGGGTCGAGCGCGGCTGCCTCGCGAAGCATGTTTTCGGCTGTGGTCTCTTCTTGCTCTGCCTGGGCATCGTCAGGGATAAAGGGAATGCGGTAGTCGACAGCCTCGACCACCTTGGCAATAAGGTGCCCGGCGCGGTCGCGGTCGTGCACGATGAGCGGCGCGGGGTCGCGGGTGAATTGTTCCATCAAACGCTCTACGGCGGCACCGTCGGTGAGCGGGATATTGTCGCGGCGCAAGGCCTCAAGAACGAGGCGATGGCAATCCTCTTGAATGGGATCGAATGCCATGGGGCCTCCTTTGCTGCGGTTAGGGTTCAAATGTCTCTATATAAGGTTCTAGTTTACCCGCATGTGGCACACCGGGGGTGCCGCACTTGGACATGCACCTTTGCACCACGAAGACGGATGTCGCACAAATGTCGGCACCTTGGACGACTGAGTGGTATCACGGTGCCGCAAACGGTCGATTTTTGGCGGCGAACGGGGCGCATTTTGGAGGAGCACCGTCCTGCCCGGGATATGTGGTCAACCTTGATAAAACGTTTGCCCAGCTTGGGAGTATGAATGCCCCACAAGGGTCTTCAGGGATAGAAAAAACGTTTCATCATTGTCGGCTTTAGGTGAATAACTGACCAACCAGAACGGTAGAATAGTGTTTGTCTGAGCGTTGAGACGTTTAGACATCGCGCATTGTCATCGCCGGCAACGCGCAAAACGGTCCTAACGGAGCCAATCGGGTGCTCCGTTATATACGCAAGTCTAAGAGGGGCTTGTTTAGGAGGCACAGTATGGGACGTTTTACCAATCCTCGCGATCTGTACTTTGGTGAGGGCGCTCGCCACGAGGTGAAGAACCTCAAGGGCAAGAAGGCCATCATCGTTTCTGGCGGCAGCTCTATGCGCCGCGGCGGGTTCTTGCAGGACGTTGAGGCCGACCTTAAGGAAGGCGGCTTCGAGGTCAAGCTGTTCGAGGGCGTCGAGTCCGATCCGTCCATCGAGACGGTCATGAAGGGCGCCGAGGCCATGCGCGAGTTCGAGCCCGACTGGATTATCGCCATCGGCGGCGGCTCGCCCATCGATGCCGCTAAGGCCATGTGGGTCTTCTACGAGTATCCCGAGGAGTCCTTCGATAACATCATCCAGCCGTTCAGCTTCCCCGAGCTGCGTCAGAAGGCTCATTTCTGCGCCATCTCCTCTACCTCCGGTACCGCTACCGAGGTCACTGCCTTCTCCGTCATCACCGACTACGCCAAGGGCATCAAGTACCCGCTGGCCGACTTCAACATCACCCCGGATGTCGCCATCGTCGACCCCGAGCTCACCTACACCATGCCTGCTAAGCTTTGCGCTCACACCGGCATGGACGCTCTGACCCACTGCATGGAGGCCTACGTTTCCACCTGCGCTTCTATGTTCACCGATGCCAACGCCCTGCACGGCATCCGCGAGATCGTCGAGTGGCTGCCCAAGTCCTATGCTGGCGACCATGAGGCTCGTCAGCACATGCACGAGGCTCAGTGCATCGCCGGTATCGCCTTCTCCTCGGGTCTGCTCGGCATCGTTCACTCCATGGCTCACAAGACCGGTGCAGCCTTTGAGAACGGCCACATCATCCACGGTGCTGCTAACGCCATGTACCTGGGCAAGGTCATCCAGTGGAACTCCAAGGATCCCCGTGCTGCCGAGCGTTACGCTTACGTGGCCAAGGAGATCCTGCACCTTCCCGGCGAGACCAACGAGGAGCTCATCGCTGCGCTCGTCCAGAAGATCCGCGACCTCAACGACCAGCTCAACATTCCGCAGTCCATCAAGGATTACGCGAATGGCGGCGTGAAGGTCGACGCCGAGAACCCGCAGATGGTTTCCGAGGAGGAGTTCCTCGCCAAGCTGCCCGAGATCGCCGCGAACGCCGAGACCGACGCCTGCACGCCGGAGAACCCGCGTGAGACCAAGGCTGCCGACTTCGAGAAGATCCTCAAGGCCTGCTACTACGACACCGACATCGATTTCTAATCGACTCTTGTTATCGTAACGAGGGGCTCCGCACGTATCTGTACGGAGCCCCTTTCTTTTTTCTTTTAGAGAATGGGATAGTTATGGCTGCAATTTTCAATAGCCCCAGCAAGTACATCCAGGGTCCGGACGAGCTCGCCAAGCTCGGCTCCTATGTCGAGCCGCTCGGCGCTAAGGCCCTCGTCATCGTGACGCCTTCGGGCAAGAAGCGCGTCGGTGCCAAGATCGAGGGCGGTTTTGCCGAGGCTAAGGCCGAGCTGCTGTTTGAGGACTTTAACGGCGAGTGCTCCAAGAGCGAGGTCGATCGCCTGGTTGCACTCGCTCACGACAACGGTTGCGACATCATCGTTGGCGTCGGTGGCGGCAAGATCCTCGACACCGCCAAGGCCGTCGCCTACTACCTGGAGTCCCCGGTCATCATTTGCCCCACCATCGCTTCGACCGATGCCCCGTGCTCGGCGCTCTCCGTGCTCTATACCGATGACGGCCAGTTCGATAAGTACCTGTTCCTTAAGGCGAACCCCAATATCGTTCTTATGGATACGACGGTTATCGCGGCGAGCCCGGTACGCCTGACGGTGGCAGGTATGGGCGATGCGCTCGCAACCTACTTTGAGGCCCAGGCGACGCACGATGCCGACGGTGGCACCTGCGCCGGTGGCAAAGGCGGCATGGCCGGCCTGGCGCTCGCCAAGCTCTGCTACGAGACGCTTATGGCCGATGGCGTCAAGGCCAAGGTCGCGCTGGAGAAGGGTGCGCTCACGCCTGCCGTCGAGCATATCATCGAGGCCAACACACTGCTCTCCGGTATTGGCTTTGAGAGCTCGGGCCTTGCTGCTGCTCATGCCATCCACAATGGTCTGACGATGCTGCCCGAGTGCCACGGCATGTACCACGGCGAGAAGGTCGCCTTCGGCACCATCGTCCAGCTGGTACTCGAGGATGCTCCGACTGAGAAACTCGAGGAAGTCTTGGGCTTCTGCATTGAGCTGGGCCTGCCGGTCACGATGAAGGAACTTGGCGTTGCCGAGCTTACGCGCGAACAGGCCATGATTGTTGCCGAGGCCGCCTGCGCGCCCGATGACACCATGTGCAATATGCCGTTTGAGGTGACGCCCGAGATGGTCGCAAACGCCATCCTGGGTGCCGACGCGCTGGGACACTACTATCTCATGGATGAGTAAATCAAGCTAAGGAAGGGGCAAAGCCAGCAGACGGCTTTGCCCCTTTTTGCTATGGTGCAAACTAACCTGACCCCATCGCACCAAGTTGGTGCAAAGGGGTCAGGTTACTTTGCACCAATCGTTGTTTGATGAAGGGCGGATTCTCGTATGGCGCTTCCTATGGTTTACGGCGGTCCCGGCCGGTATGTTCAGGGGCCGGGCGAACTTTCGCGTCAGGGCAGGTATTTGTCATGGTTGGGCTGCGCTGCCTATGTCTTGTTTGACCAGGGCACCGAGGATCGGCTGTGCAGGCAGATCGTCGATGGATTTCTGGATGAAGATCTAAGCGAGCCGTTCTTTAAGATTTACAACGGTCCGTGTACGGAAGATGCCGTTGTCGAAATGGCCAAGGAAGCCCAGGCCGAGTATTGCGACATGGTGGTGGGCATTGGCGGCGGCAAGATGCTCGATATCGCAAAGGCCGTTGCGTTTTATGCTGAGCTGCCGTTGTGTGTATGCCCCACGGCGGCTTCGATGGACGGTCCGTGCAGCGCGATTTCGGTGCTGTATCACGAGGATGGGTCGTTCGATCGCTATCTGATGCTCGAGAAGAATCCGGACCTGGTCGTGGTCGATACCAACGTGGTCGCGGCGGCCCCACTGCGTATGACGGTCGCTGGTATGGGCGATGCGCTGGCAACGTACTTCGAGGCGCGTTCGTGCGCCGCGGCGAGAGGTGCGAACGAGCACGGTGGCGCGCCGGGGCACTTGGCACTGGTCGCGGCACGTGCCTGCTACGACACGCTTATGGAATGCGGCGTCGCTGCCAAGCGCGATCTCAAAAAGGGGCGTACATCGCCGGCGGTTGAGCGCCTGATCGAGTGCAACATCCTGCTTTCGGGCGTCGGCTTTGAGAGTGGCGGTTTGGCGTTGGCGCATGCCATCGCCAACGGCCTGACGATTTTGCCCGAGTGCAAGGCTATGCACGGCGAGGCCGTAGCGTTTGGTCTGGTGGTCCAGCTTCGTCTGGAGCGTGCGCCCGAGCTTGAACAGGTGCTCGAGTTTTGTCAGCGCGTTGGTCTGCCGACGACGCTCGAGGAGCTGGGCCTTGGCGAGATTTCCGATGCCGACCTGATGAGCGTTGCGGATGCGGCCTTTAGAAACGAACGCAATATGGCCAACGAGCAGGCCAAGGTGACCAAGCAAAAGCTCGTCGAGCTCATGCGCGAGGCATAGTTTGGCGCTTGATCGACCTTGTGCAATCGGGGCGGCGATAGGCCATAGGCTATTTACCGCAAAGGTGCTCCGCGTGTAATTTGCCCGAGGTACGGGCCGATAGCGTATCATTATCTCTTGCTTGTTTGCACTGCTCAGGGAGGGGCCGCGCATGGCGCAGGAACACGATCTATTTGATGACATTATCGAGATCAGCAAGGGTTTCGACTTTCTTAAAAACCCGCTTGGCGGCGTGACCGATGCGCTCGATCCGTCGGCGCCGCAGTGGAATCCTGCCGACTACAAGGAGCGTCCGCGTGGCAACACCATTCCGTGTCTGACCTGCAAAAACGAAAAGAGCGGCTGCACCGCGTGCATGGACGTGTGCCCGGTCAACGCTATCGAGGTCGAGGAAGACGCCATCGAGATCCTCGACTCCTGTCGCAAGTGCGGCCTGTGCGCCGCTGCCTGTCCGACCGAGGCGATCATCTCGCCGCGCTTGGCGCCCAAAAACATGTATGACGACATCGTCTCTGCTGCCACGAGCCACGAGACCGCCTACGTCACCTGCACGCGCGCCCTTAAGCGCATGCCGCGCGAAAACGAGGTCGTCGTCGCCTGCGTGGGCGATATTACGGCCGAGACCTGGTTCTCGGTGCTGGCGGACTATCCCAACGTGAGCGTGTACCTGCCGTTGGGCGTGTGCGATAAGTGCCGCAACACCGGTGGCGAGGATATTCTGGGCGAGGCCATCGCCACCGCCGAGGAGTGGGCCGGTACGGGCATGGGCCTGGAGGTCGACCCCAAGAGCCTCAAATGTCATAAGCGCCGCGAGTACGAGCGCAAGGAGTACATGGATAAGATTGCCCGCACCACGGGCCTTACCGTGACCAAGCTCAACCCGGCAACGGCGGCGCTGGCCTCGGTGGCGCAGAAGCTCAAAGCCCACCGCCACCAGATTACCCAGCTGGAGCGCACGCTCAATACCATGTGCGGCGCCACGACGGCAAAACGTCGCCGTACGCTTACGCACGGCCGCCAGCTGGTACTCTCGACGTTGCAAAACCACCCCGAGCTTGCCCAGAACATGCAGGTGAGCACGCCGGAATGCGATTTTGACAAGTGCACGTCGTGTGGCGAGTGCGTCAACGTGTGCCCCACGTTTGCCTGCGATTTGGTGGGAAGCGGCCGCTTTGCACTGGAGTCCACGTATTGCCTAGGCTGCGGAGCCTGCGTCAAGGTGTGCCCCGAGCATGCGCTTAAGTTGGTTGAACATGATGCATCCAACCTAGTCGTCGTCGATCCCGAGGCCGAGGAAAAGGCCGCCCAGAAGGCTAGGGCCCACGAAGAAGCCCAGAAGGTCAAGGCTGAGGCGAAGGCCAAGCTCGACAAGATGCTCGATCAGGTGGAGAAGCTCGCGGACTAGTCAGCGACCCCTATCTCTGCTTCATTCGTGCCGCCGTGGCGTCCGGGTTAGCCCAGATGCTGCGGCGGCGCTATACTTATGCAGTTTGAAATGCTTGTACCAAAAGGAGCTGTCGTGTCCCTTTCCATCGGTATCGTGGGCCTGCCCAACGTGGGCAAGTCGACGCTGTTCACCGCGCTTACCAAAAAGACCGGCCTTGCCGCCAACTATCCGTTCGCCACGATCGACCCCAACGTGGGTATCGTCGACGTGCCCGATAGCCGCCTGCAAAAGCTCGCCGACATCGTTAACCCGGGTCGCATCGTGCCGGCGACGGTCGAGTTCGTCGACATCGCAGGTCTGGTGAAGGGCGCCAACGAGGGCGAGGGCTTGGGCAACCAGTTCCTGGCCAACATTCGCGAGACCGACGCCATCTGCGAGGTCGTGCGCTACTTTAAGGACCCCAACGTCATGCGTGAGGTGGGTCGCACGGGCGAGTTCGTCGATCCCGCCGGTGACGCCGACACCATCATGACCGAGCTCATCCTGGCCGACATGGGCACGCTCGAGAAGCAGCTGCCCAAGCTCGAGAAGGAGGCCAAGCGCGACAAGGAGCTCATGCCCAAGTTCGAGGTCGCCAAGCGTCTGCTTGCCTGGCTCAACGAGGGCAAGCGCGCCGCGTCCATGGAGATGACCGACGAGGAGCGCGCCGCTGCCAAGGGCCTGTTCCTGCTCACTATGAAGCCCATCCTGTATGTGGCCAACGTGGACGAGGATATGCTCAACGACGATCTGGCGCCCATCGATGGTGTTAAGCCGCTGCCCATCTGCGCCAAGATCGAGGCCGAGCTTTCCGAGCTCGATCCCGAGGACGCCGCCGACTACCTGGAGAGCTTGGGCTTGGAGCAGCCCGGCCTGGACGTGCTCGCACAGGCGGCCTATAAGCTGCTTGGCCTGCAGTCGTTCTTTACGGCCGGCGAGATGGAGGTCAAGGCCTGGACGGTTCGTCAGGGCGCGACCGCCCCGCAGGCCGCCGGCGTCATCCACACCGACTTTGAGCGCGGCTTTATTAAGGCCGAGGTCATTGGCTATGACGACTACATCGAGCTCGGCGGTGAGCAGGGCGCCAAGGCCGCCGGCAAGCTGCGTATTGAGGGCAAGGACTATGTCATGGCCGATGGCGACGTCGTGCACTTCCGCTTTAACGTGTAAGGACGACGCGCATGTTTAAATATGGTAAAAAAGCCGGCTACATGGGTATTGCACTGCTCGTACTTGCGGTGATTCCGCTGGTGGTCGCAGCGTGTGTTATCCCCAACATTGGTCCCGAGGTGGCAACAAAGTTTAATGCCGCCGGCGAGGTGACGCGCTGGGGCAAGAGTTACGAGTTGCTGGCACTGCCGGTGCTCAATCTGCTGCTGAGCGTGGCGACGTACTTTACGGCAGGACGCCAGGCTAAAAACAATGATGACTCCGCCGCCATGGCGCGCATCGTGTGCGAGCGCTACCTGCGTAACGGTTGCATCACGGGTGTGTTCCTCAACGTGGTCAACGTTTACTTTATGTACTCGGCGATTACCGGAACGGGCTTTGGCTTTGGTTTCTAGCCTGTCCTTTTAGGCAACGAGCCTGCACGCATATTCAAGGGCTGCTGCGAGGCCGCCGCTCGATCGTGGTTTAAAGACCATGTCGGCGGCGGCCTCGTTTTCGTATCCGGCGCCGCGAAGGGCGAGTGCGATACCGGCTTCCAGGAGAAGGGGCAGACCACGTTGGCTGGTTGCGATTACGGCAGCCTGATTGAGCGAGCAGCTGTGCGCTTGGCATTGGATGGCAAGTTCACCTTGCGCCGGGCAAGGGACCAGAACGGCGGCGACGCGACTTGATAGCAATGCAAATGCTGTGCGCTCATCGGGCGAAAGGCATTCGGCTTCAACGACGACGAGCTTGGGCGGTGCGCTGTTTGTGCGAAGCATGGCTCGGTACATGCGGACCGAAGAACCCGACATAGAAAACTCCTGTGTATTCGTTTAAACGTAAACTATAGTTTACGTTTTTGTTCAGCTCCATTTCAAACTCGGCTGCATGGACGAACGTGCGAAACAGATTCTTGGCAAGCGAGTCGAGCAGACGCGCAGGGACCTTGGTATCTCCAAGGTCGATTTTTGTGTGGCGACAGGAATCAGCCGACCCTACCTCGACCGAATCGAAGATGGGACGGCAAATTTCACGCTCAAGGTTCTATTTAAGATCGCGCCCGCACTCGGCATGACGGTATCAGAGCTTCTCGAGGGCATCGAATAGGGGATACCCGTCGACAACTGAATTACGCCATCGGGATGCGGTCGTGGTTGACTTGGCTGTAGAACAGGCGCTGGATCTCGGCGGCATCGCGTGACTGGCCGAGCGCCCACATGGTCTTGGCCACGAGCGTCTCGGTGGTCATGTCGTCGCCGCGCAAAATGCCCGGATGATCGGCGTAGGCACGGCCGACCTCATAAACACCCAGGTCAAGGCCCTCTTCGGGGACCTGCGTGGTCATAACGACGGTGCGGCCCGAATCGACCCAGCGGAAAATCGCCTCTTGGAACGACTCGCCCGACTCGCCAAACTCGGGGATACCGCCAATGCCAAAGGTCTCAAGGATTACAGCGTCGTAGCTATCGGCAAGGGCGTCGAGGATGCCCGGGTTTACGCCGGGCGTGAGCTTGAGTACAAATACGCGCGGGTCGATGCTGTCGTAGAAACGCACCGGGTTTTCGCCCTGATGCGTGCCGTGAAGCCCGTTGCGCACGATGCGGTCGTTGCGGATATAGGCGATGGGCGGATAGTTGACGCTAATGAACGCGTTAAAGCTCATGGTGCGCTGTTTGCGGGCGCGCGTACCGGCAATGGCTACGCCGCCAAACACGATTGAGACGTCGTGCGAGTGCTCGTCGAGCGCATAGAGCAGGCTCTGGTACAGGTTGAGCTTGGCATCGGTAAAGGGATTGCCCATGGGCTTTTGCGAGCCGGTGAGTACGATAGGCTTGGGGCTGTCCTGAATCAGATAGGAAAGCGCCGCCGCGGTGTAGCTCATGGTGTCGGTGCCGTGCAGAATCACGAAGCCGTCGTGGTCGGCATAACCCTCGACGATGACGTCGCGGATACGCATCCAGTCACTGGGGCGCATATTGGTGCTGTCGATGTTCATGGGCTGCACGACGTCGAGCTCGCAGAGGCCCGAGATCTCGGGGACGCTCTGGGCGAGCTCCTCACCGGTCAGGGCGGGGGAGAGGCCGTTGCCGTCCTCGGTCGATGCGATGGTGCCGCCCGTGGCGATGAGAAGGATGCGCTTCATGCTGGTATTCCTATCGGTTTTGTCGCCGCAAGGGCGGAGTCGTTCGGCAGTATTGTGGCACAGGGCGTCCAATGTTCAAACGTAATACATCATCTGTAATGTTTAGTAATACTTCAATTGCCGTCAAATAAGGGCCCAGGTCGTGCGTTTGCCGTGCGCTGATGGCCGCGAGGGACGAGAAACCCCATATAACGTGTACACTATGGAAGTTATTTTCGTTCATTCACGCGGGTGGGCACCGGCTCCCCGCCAACAAGAGGGGGAAACCATGGATCAAAAGGCTTCCGCAAAGGTCCTCGTACTCGACTTTGGTGCGCAGTACGGTCAGCTCATTGCCCGTCGCGTCCGCGACCTCAACGTGTATTCCGAGATCGTTCCCTGCGACATCTCGGCCGATGAGATTCGCGAGATGAACGCCTCTGCGCTCATCCTTTCCGGCGGCCCGGCCTCCGTGTACGCCGAGGACGCTCCGTCCATCGATCCCGCCATCTTTGACCTTGGCCTTCCCGTCCTGGGCTTTTGCTACGGCCATCAGATCACGGCCGTGACGCTCGGCGGCAAGGTCGGCCACTCCGAGGTGGGCGAGTACGGCCGCGCCACCATCACGCGCACGGCTGGCGCCAAGCTCTTTAACTCCACGCCCATGGAGCAGACCGTGTGGATGAGCCACCGCGACGCCGTGTCCGAGGTGCCCGAGGGCTTTACCGTTACCGCCAGCACCGACGTATGCCCGGTTGCCGCCATGGAGTGCGTCGAGCGCAAGATTTTCACCACGCAGTTCCACCCCGAGGTCAAGCACTCCGAGTACGGTCAGCAGCTGCTGAGCAACTTCCTGTTTGAGATCTGCGGCCTGGAGCCCAACTGGAGCATGGACAACCTGGTCGAGACCATGACGGCCGAGTTCCGCGAGAAGGTCGGCGACGACCGCGTGATTCTGGCCCTGTCCGGTGGCGTCGACTCCTCCGTCGTGGCTGCGCTGGGCGCTCGCGCCGTGGGCAAGCAGATGACCTGCGTGTTCATCAACCACGGCCTGCTGCGCAAGGGCGAGCCCGAGCAGGTGGAGGAGGTCTTCACCAAGCAGTTTGACGTCGACTTTATCCACGTCCACGCCGAGGACCGCTACGCCGAGCTTCTGGCCGGCGTGACCGAGCCCGAGGAGAAGCGCCGCATCATCGGCACGCAGTTCTGGAAAGAGTTCTTCGCGGTCGCCCAGCAGCTCGAGTGCGACGGCAAGCCGGTCAAGTACCTGGCTCAGGGCACCATCTACCCCGACATCATCGAGTCCGGCGCGCGCAAGACGGGCGGCAAGACGGCCACCATCAAGAGCCACCACAACTTGATCCCGTTCCCCGAGGGCGTGCACTTCGACCTTATCGAGCCGCTCGACCACTTCTTTAAGGACGAGGTCCGTGCACTTGGTCTGGCGCTGGGCCTGCCGGGTAACATCGTGTTCCGCCAGCCTTTCCCGGGCCCGGGTCTGGCCATCCGCATCATCGGCGCGGTCGACAAGGAGAAGCTCGAGATCCTCAAGAATGCCGACGCCATCGTGCGCGAGGAGCTCGACGCCTACAACCAGCGTCTGTTTGAGCAGACCGGCGAGCGCAACTCCGAGCACAGCTGCTGGCAGTACTTTGCGGTCCTGCCCGACATTAAGTCCGTTGGCGTTATGGGCGACGAGCGCACTTATCAGCGCCCGATTATCCTGCGCGCCGTCGAGTCCAGCGATGCCATGACCGCCGACTGGGCCAAGCTACCCTACGACGTCCTGGCCCGCATCTCGGGCCGCATCGTGGCCGAGGTTCCCGGTGCCAACCGCGTGTGCTACGACATCACGTCCAAGCCGCCGGCGACCATCGAGTGGGAGTAGTTAAAATATGTGCAATTTACGTGCATGAAAACCTAGATAGCACCCATGGCGCACTGCATCATGGGTGCTATCTTTGTATATGGGAGCGGGTCACGGCATATTCCAGTCGCCACGTGACGGATATCCGCCACACCATGACGGATTCCAGGAACATACCGCCTGCCGCGCGTGCAATCGCCGTATTGCGCACACACGAGGCAAGGAGGTCCGCATGGAGACAGTTAACGTCACCGTACGCATGGAGAGGCAGACGAGGGACGACGCTGCGAAGCTCTTCTCGAAGCTCGGCATCAGCACCACCCAGGCGATCAACATGTTCCTCAAGCAGGCCGTGAGGGAGCAGAGGACACCCTTCGAGGTCTGGATTCGCGGCAATTTTGAGACTGGATGCAAGTGGGACAAACTGAGGCAAACTGGAACGAACTGGAGATAGTTTCTAACTATTGAGTGGGATTAGAGTAAGTAACATGCGAAGAATCGATTCAGCACCTACACGCGACATCCTTGTTAAGCTGCTGCACAACGACGCCCTCGGGAGGAATGGAGATCTCGCCGAGTTTGCCGGGATACTCAAATCCATCGAAGGCGGGTTTTCCCTGTTCGTCGACGCTGATTGGGGAAGCGGGAAGACATTCTTCGTTAGACAGGTGGCCTGCATCCTTGAAGAGGTTAATCCTTTTCTTGAGTCTCACGGAGACCTCGACGGATTGCTTGACAACAATCGCGAGCTTGCACCCTATATGGAGCTGAACAGCTTCTTGCCCGTATACTACAACGCCTGGGAAAATGACCATTGGGATGATCCGCTGCCTTCGATTGCAGCATCTATAGCCCTCCAAGGCGATGCATGCGCCTCTTTTCGCAGTGACACCGAAGCTGGCGAAAAGATTGCCGGAACACTCGACGCCATATTGGGGGGTCTTTGGACATGGCGGAGCCAGCTCTTTAAGAGACGCTTTTCGGGCAGAGATTTAATCCAGGCTTATCGTGACAGAGAAACGCTAAGGTCCTCTGTTTCAAACCTGGTAGATGTAGCTCTCCCTGAAAAAGCCAACACATTGCTTCTCATTGTCGATGAGCTCGATCGTTGCCGTCCTTCTTTTGCAATGAAGGTGCTCGAGCAGTTGAAGAATCTGTTTACAGATGATCGAGTAGTCATCGTGTATTCGGTCAACGCCAATCAACTATCACATGTTGTTGAAGGCATGTATGGGCAAGGTTTTGACGGCCGACGTTATTTGTCGCGTTTCTACGATCTAACCATCCCTCTAAGAAAGGTCGATAGCTTTAAGCAGCTAGAAGCGAACGGCTTCATAAAAACCTCCAACCGCTTTGACGTAATTGCGTATGAGCTTGCAGAGGCATACGGAATGACGATGAGGGACGCCAACAGGTATCTGACTGAGCTTTTCAGAGTTCGCCCTTTAGTATTGGAAAGCCGCGATGGATTTGTAGACGACCGGGTTCGAGCGTTTGCCGATGCCGGCCTGGTCCCGACTATGCTCGCCTTGAAAGTATTTGACGCCGACGCGTTTGCCTCTGTGGTTCAGAAATTTGAAATTGAGCCTCTTTATCATGCATTCTCTAAGAGCGAAGCGGCGATGGAGTTTATGGATGCAACATGGGGGTCGTACATAAAGTTCGAGGAGGGAAAGACCCCTTCCGACGAAGACAAGGTAGGTGCAAGGCACGAGCTCCTCGAGACCTTGGTCTACATGATTTGGTGCAAAGACAGAAACAATTCTAAATACCAGCATTCCTATCAAGTTCTTATTGGAAGAAGCCGGGGATTTGACTCGCTCCCGCGTTTAGCAAAGATTATCTAGGAGTAACAGATGAAAGGCGAAGAACGATACCTTCTTAACTTGCTCGAAGGCACGAAAACTCGATTTGTTATCCCCGTCTATCAGCGCAACTACGACTGGAAGATCGAAAACTGCAAGCAATTGTTCGACGACCTCGAGGATGTCATTTCAGAAGGCGTGGAGAGTCATTTCTTTGGAAGCATCGTCTCCAAAGCAGATGGCCCCGACACACGCATCGTCATCGATGGCCAGCAAAGGATCACCACGTCTTACCTCCTTCTCCTTGCGCTTGTGAGCAAGCTCAGGGAAGGCGCCATCGCCTCCGAAGACGACAATCTGGCCGACATGATCAACGAGGAATACCTCATCGACAAATGGCATAAGTCCGAGCGAAAGCTGAAGCTGAAGCTCATCAAGGACGACCAGGCTGCCTTTGAGGCGCTTTACTCCGCTGACGCAGAGAAGTTCATCCAGGACTCCAACGTAACCCAGAATTACATCTATTTCTGCGGCCGTATCGACAAGACAAGGCTGACGGCCGATCAGCTGCGCGATGCCATCGAGCGCCTGATGATCATCGACATCAAGCTTGACAAGGAGGATGACGCCCAGCGAATCTTCGAGAGCCTCAACTCGACAGGCCTCGACCTGAACGAGGGCGACAAGATCCGCAACTTTATCCTCATGGGTCTGGATGCCCAAATGCAGGAAGAGTATTACGAGCAGTACTGGAACGAGATCGAGAAGAATACCGGCTACGACGTAAGCTCCTTTGCTCGTGATTGGCTTGCTGCCGTCCGCAGGAAGACCCCCGCAATCAAGAAGGTCTATTCCGTGTTCAAGGACTATGTAAAAGCGGAGGCATTCGATACGAAAGTCCTGCTTGAGGAACTTCTTAAGTACTCAAAGCATTACAAGGCGATTAACGACGCCGATTCTGGAAACCATCGGCTTGATGCGGTTTTGAGGCGACTTATTCTGCTGGACATGAGCGTCATGAACCCGTTCACGCTTAATCTATTCGAATACAGGCGCTGTGGAGGAATCAGCGACCAGCAGGTGATCGAGGCGCTCAAATCCGTCGAGACCTACCTTTTCAGGCGCTGGGTCTGCAAGGTTCCCACAAATGCGCTCAACAAGGTCTTCGAGACTCTGCACAGCGAGGTTTTGAGAGGCGTCAAAGACGGCGGTTCATATCCTGACGTGTTGAACAAAGTTCTCCTCTCCAAGGAGGGCAGCGGCCACTTCCCCGACGACGCCGAGTTCATTCAAGCGTTCGAAGAGAGGGACTTCTACAGGATCGCGAGCTACAAGTACTACCTCTTCGATCGTCTTGAAAACGGAGACAGCCTCGAAAGGGTCAACGTCGTCGACAACCTTCGCGATGAGTCTTTCAGCATTGAGCACATCATGCCCCAGACGCTTTCGACAAGCTGGCAGCAGGATTTGGGCGTTGAGTTCGCCGCAATTCACGCAAGGTGGCTGAACAGCATGGCGAATCTGACGCTTACCGCATACAACTCCAAATACAGCAACAGGCGCTTTGCCGAGAAGCGGGACATGGAGAACGGCTTCAAGCAGTCTGGCTTCAGGATCAACGGCTTCGTCTGCCAGCAGGAGGCCTGGGGCGAGGAGCAGCTGAAGGCTCGCAACGAGCTCATGAAGAGGAAGTTCCTTGAGCTTTGGCCATCCATCGAGTCCGACTTCGAGTGGGGCAACGACGCCTACGAGGAGCATGCCCTCGACGATGATTTCTCGTTCACCGGCAGGCAGATCGCCGCATACAGCTTCATGGGATCTCGCTTCACGGCGAAGACCTGGGTTGACATGATCTGCGGCGTGCTTTCCATGGTTTACGAGCTTGATCCAGTCGTCTTCCATAAGTTCGTCCCTGAGGGCTCGGACTTCCCGGGAAGGTATTTCTCATGGAAAGAAAGCGACTATTGCTTCAAAGTCGGTGAGGGAATCTACTTCAATCCCGGAAGCTCGACTTATGTGAAAATCGAAACGCTGAAGATCGTTTTTGAGGCAGCGGGCATTGACTGCTCAGAGCTTCTGATCGAGCTGTACAAGTCGAAGGTCGGGGATCCATCGTAGCTGCTGGGGCCTGTAGAGGCTTCTCTACCCTGCCTCCTCTGACATGCAATGTCCATGTGATCATTAGCTGCTATCGCAGTTTGCCGTGACCCACCTTGACCCGCTAAAACACCCTGCCCCGCCCCGAAATCCGTGACCCAGATTTGGCCCCATGGATTCACGGCGATTTTGAGACTGGGTGTAAATGGGACAAACTGGTGCGAACTGCGGCAAACTGGAACAAACCGGAGATAGTTTTTAACTATTGAGTTGGAATAGAACAGACGTTCGATATAATAATATAGTATCAGATAGCGGGCACGGTTTCAATCGAATCCGTGCCCGCTGCTGTATGCGTGCCCTTGCACGCCCAATATGCGCCGTAAAATCCGTCTTCTTCAACGTCAAAGTGAATGCGCTTCGTTTTTGCCTCTCAAAATCTTATTTTCACGATTTGCATTTTCATCCCGTTGTCACCGACCCTTGCGAGAAACCGGAAAAAGCCGCTGACAGAAGGGTCTCTCAAATCGTTGTAACCCAGCATATAGCCGCGACTTGTGACCTGCAGACGGCTGTTCCACGTGCCGATTTCCTTGGCGGCATCCGAAACCGCAAAATATGCCCCCACATCCTTGATTTTTGCAGTCTTAAGCCATGTTTTTGCGATCATCTTTACTGCCGTCCGATTGGCAGCATCAAAGACCAGCACACCGCCGGGGAAAGCGTCCGCCATCCCCCGCACCAGTTCCCGGACCTGCTGGGTCAGAAAGTAATAGAACACCCCGGAGGCAAAGAACACCGCCCCGCCGGAGGCATCGATTTTGCCAAACCATGCGGTGTCTTTCAGGTCGCAGGGGATATTTTGTTCTCGATCCCCGGCGGGCAGCAGCTGCTGCCGCAAGGCAATCACATCCGGGAAGTCCAGATTGTAGATCTTGCATCTACCGTTGTCGCAGGTTCTGCCGGTGTTGTCCAGCCCGCAGCCCAGATTGACCACCGCCGCATTGGGGTGGTCTTTCAGGTAATCCCGCACCTCGAAAGCAAGATCACCCTGCCGTGTGGCCACCTCCAGCGCACCAAAGCGCTGCATCAGGCTGCGGGAGTTTTTCTCTGCCTCTGAAAAGTCGTAGTCGATCTGGTCGAGCAGACGAACCGCTGTTTCATCCCTGTAAAGGTTCGGGTACAACTCCGTACACAGCTTCCGGGAATACAGCGGGAGGATCAGCGTCTCCTGCACGGTGTTTTTCTCAATTTTACATTTCATAGGTTTCTTCCTCAGTGAATAAAAACTGTCATAATTGCCGCCAGCATAGCCGCTATGACCGTCATGCCTATCGCCATGTGCAGGATGGATGCAAAAATACCCGTGCTTGATGCCCCTACTTCCGCGCCGTGACGCAGAGCCACTTTTTCTTTTTGTGTATCTGCACCTCGTGAAAACCCGCCTGCTCCAGACATGCCTTTAATTCAATGTCCTTGTAGATGGTCATGCCGCCGATGATCTGCGTCCACCTCTCGTCCTTGTCCGTATCGCCATTGCTTTCGTTGCAGATAAGAATTGTCCCGCCTGGCTTCAGCGTCCGCCAGACCTCACGGAAGCATCGGGGCAAATCAGGCCAAAAATAGACGGTTTCAAAGGCCGTGGCAGCATCGAAGTAGCTATCCTCAAACGCCATATCCGCCACACTGCCTTGCAAGACGGCGCAACGCCCCTCCTGAATTGCAGTTCGGTTGAGCTTTCTAGCCTTCTCCACGCTGACGGGCGAATAGTCGACGCCCTTGACGACGCCATGCGGGCATTTTTTCAGCAGCCGTTTTATGTTCGCCCCGCCGCCGCAGCCGCAATCCAGCACCTTGGCATTTGGCGCAAGTCGTAGAAATCGAAGTCCCCACCGCGCCACAGGGCTGTGGCCCAGATTCATCATGGCAACCATAAGTTTTCCGCCGAGGCCCACGGGCTTGCGGGTGTTTTCAAAGAACGACATCTGGCCCCTCCGATTTCGTGCATTCCGCATAGGTCAACGGGAACGAGGCCTTCAGCACCGCGCTTTTCCGCACCGCCCAGCCGTTTTGACGCAGGAAACGCAGGTATTCCTCGCTTGTCCATCTGCTGTGGAGGGGGAATCCCGCCATACTCATGAAAAAGGCTTTTGCCTTGCCGGAAACCGAGTTCCCCGCGTGGGTGAAGGTTGGCGCGATGAGCACGCCGTCGTCCTTCAGCACCCGCCTGATTTCGTGCAGGGCCTTTTCCGGATGCGGCACTATGTGAAGTGCGTTGGACACGATCACCACTTCGAAGGACTTCTGTGCATAGGGCAGGCGGAACATATCTTGTACGGAAAAGTGCAGCTTTGCGGATTGATTGTCCCGCTTTGCTTCAAGGATCATCTTTGCAGAGGCGTCCGTAGCCTCGATGCGCGCCGCCGCATCCACGACGCTCTTTGCGATAAGCCCCGTGCCGGTAGCAACCTCCAGCACGGTCTTTGCTTTCACCACCGGCCGGATCAGCCCATACATCTTCTCATACGCCGCCCGGTCGTTTCGCATGAAACGGTCATACCGACCGGCGTTCTTGTCCCAGAAACCCTCGCGTTCGTGCATGGCTGTCGCCCCCAAACAGTTAGAGCCATCTAACTATAACACACGAATCATGCAGTAAGATGAGGCTAACCTTCTTTTCTTGGCTAAGACGCATCTCTTCGGTTTTCGCTTATAACGGCGCGAATCAGATACTAGGCTGGAGCTGAAGAAGGAGCTTGGCGGACAGGTAGGTCGATACCGGTTCCCGGAACGGTGATCCAGCCAATTACACCAGGGCTCTAGTCATTGAGTGGGAATAGAAAATTCCTTAGTTATGGGGGGGTATAAATTTGATTCCCTTTAGGATAAACCCCCATGACTATATGAATTGACCTGCTGACTCCAATGAAGATTGGAGGGTTACTGCCAGGGGTGGCGGCCCAGCGAGTGTTATTTTGCGAGCTATGCGCATTGAAAGCGACCTTTCGTGGTATAAATTACTTGCCGGAAGCCGCGGCTTTCAGAGTACGGCTTACGTGTACGTTTAACCTCCGTGGGCGACGGGGTGCCGCAAGGCGTAGAATATCGCCCACCTGTAGGGGCCTGCAGCGATGCGGGCCCCGCTTCGTATGAAGGGGGCGTAACCGATGAAGATCGTATCCATCTCCCAGGATTTCTTCGACCTTGTCGAGGGCGACCGCGAGCTCATGCTTAAGCACAATCGCCCCTGCATCGTGGTGGTGAGGCTGCGTTTCCGCGGGAAGCGCAGGGACTTCGCCGTGCCGCTGCGTTCCAATATCGCCCCCAACGTGCCCAAAGACCAGTACTTTGCGCTGCCACCCCGCCCCACGACGCGCCCCGGCTGCCGCCACGGCATCCACTACATCAAGATGTTCCCCATAACTAAGGCCTACCAGCGCCGCTTCAGGACCGAGGGCTCGGCCTACTACGAGACACTCCAGCGCATCATCGACGGCAACACCAAGCGCATTGTCTCCGAGTGCCAGGTGTACCTAGACCGCTACGAGCGCGAGGGAAGGCCCCGCTTCGCCGTCGACATCGATCGCATCGTGGGCCTGCTGGAGGGCGAGAAGTAGGGCACCTCGGCTCAGTCTCGAGCCATGTGGAGTCGCTCCGCATTTTTGAACGCCGCGTGTGCGTCCCAAATACTTGAGAAACAAGCTGTGAAGTGCGGCGGCGGGCCCGTGCCCGTGCATAGCCGTCACCATCAGCGTCTACGCGGCGTCGGCTTCAAGTGGAACTGGCCCCACTGCTGTATATGGTCTGCCTTGCTGCACATGGCGATCAATGCCCACGATGCTTCTGCTTGCGCTTCAGCTTTCGCTGCTCGAAGCGCGCCTCCGCCTCATCCGCGCGACGCTGGCTTCTTGCTTGAGCCGACTCCCGCTTCATCGCTTCCCGCTGTGCTGCGAGCGCCTGTTGTGCCTTGGTGCTCACCGCGGGCCGCTTAAGGGCTTTCGCTGCCTCGCGAGCGCGTCGCTTGGGATTCTTCGCGGGCTTGCTTGTTTCCGTGGCCTCGTCACCGAAGAACGAGAGCTTCGCCCATTTGCTTGTAACGAATCGCAGGATTTCCTCATTGGACGGTTCCGCGCCGAAGACGATGCGGGCGGCGCCGTATCTGCCGTCCTCGACATGCTCCGCCAGCCCGACCCAGAATTGGCCGTCGTGATATACGGTCAGGGTGGATGACACGCTGATCTGCATGGTTGGTTCCTCCTTTATGTAGATGACCATGCAGAGAAGGGACAACCAAGGAGGCAGGTTACTGATGCGGACTCCCGCACGCCCACGACTACCCGACGGGGACTGTGTTTTCATCTCTGGTGCCCGCATTGTAGCACGCGTGAATGCGCCCGGCATCGCTGCTGACATGGCACGACTGGGAATTGCTCCTCGATGCATCCCCGTGCATATTGCCTCCCCGGTTTCGAAACTTTAAAAAAATTCGAGTTTCGAAACCGAGGAGGACCGAATGATGGCTTGGGTAGACCGCAATACGTAGGAAGTTTCGCCATCGTCTATGCTGAACACGAGGTCGTCTTCCTCCAATCCGATCAAGCTGACCGAGCAAGCGGCACCTGGATCGACATTCCCCTGCACATGAACCCGCTTATGCGCGCGAACGGGGGGCTACAAGGGCGTGACCGCGCAGGAAGCGCTTGGGGTAGCGAACGGGGCCGAGCATCGCCCTGCGCCGGCCTTGGTATCAGGTCCTCGCGCTGGGCGGTAATCCGAGGATCGGGAGTAAGGATTTGCCCAGCATCGATAATGCTCAGCTATACCCTTATTCCGTCTCCCTGCTCTTGCGGTATTCCGCGAGCCTGTCGTTCAATTCGCGGGTCTCGCGGCTCAGCTTGGCGTTGAAAGCAAGAGTGAGGACCGCCAGGATGGCGAGATAGACAACCGTGAAGGTAACCCACGCCCCGGGGTTGTTCACGGGAACCCAAGCAAAGACAAACGCCAATGCACAGAGGGCTGCGTAGAGGCAAACGTCGAACAGCACCAGGCGCGCGGGATACGCCATCTGTCTGATCACCGCGGGCGTGAAGAACACGAACTGCAGCGCGGGGACGGTGACGCACGCGGCGAGAATCGACCAGCAATAGTTAATGCCCTGCTTGGCGGTGTCATCAGCGAAACAAGTCCCTAATGCCAAGAAGGCTATCATGGCAACAGTGAAGCCGATACAGGTGCTTTTCACGAGTTGTCCGAGGTTTTCCGCGGGCGTCTTTTTATCGGTGTCGATAATGTCCCTGTTAATCATTTCGGTCTCCCTTCCTTCGTTTCGACTGCTTCAGACCGAGCTTCGATTTGACGTCGGGCGCATACTGGCGCGAGATAACGACCTGCTCACCGTTTTCCAAGGTGGCGATGATCCTGCCGTTGACGTCGGGCTTGAGGGCGGTGATCGCGCGGAAGTTGACGATGCAACCTTTCGCGATGCGCAGGAAGTCGCAGTCCGCCAGGCGCTCCTCCATCTCGTAAAGGCGCAGGCCCGTTTCGAGAACCGTGTCGGCCGTATAAATGAACGTGTGCTTGTCGACCGACTCGATGAACAGGACGTCTTCTGCGCTCAGCACGCGCGTGCAGCCGTCGGCCGTGCCCGTCACCTTCCCGTCAAGCATGCGCAGCCGAGCCGCTATATCAAGCACGCGGCGATCGACCCTTACGCAGACGATCGTGACTTCTATATCTTGAGCTGCTTCTCGCTCTTCGATTGTGATCTTCATGCGTCCTCCCTTCGGGTTGCTCTCATGCTAGCTGACGAAGATAGCTGAACCTTCGGCGTTTAACCAAGCTGCGCAGTCGAGGAACCAAGATGCAGACTAGGCGAGCTGAACAGCAAGAGAGACCGTAGTCACGCATCCTCGGATCGAGCCCGAAAAAGCAATCCTTGCCGCTCATGAACACCGGCACGTGAAACGCTATGCTCAAGAGCACTTAGCTCGAAGAACCCCCTCGCATGCAACTATCGAATCCGGGAAGCTGTCCGATTGGTCGTGCACGACGACGGGCGTACAATGGGTGGATACCAACAAGAACCTGCCCTCCATGCCAACTCCGCCACCTGACGTGATGGGCGATCCGATTGCTCTTCTGGATTGCCTTGAGAAGAACGCTGACGGAATCACCGAGCAGGATTCCAAGGGGACTGCATTTCTTCATGTTGTTCCTATCGGCAAACCCTGCCCCCAGTTGGAAGCCATCTTGGGCATATCGGCCTTGGAGACGGTGTTGTGACTCATATTAGCAAGTCTTCGCTCGACGGAGTCGGCGTTTACGCTAGCGCCGAGTTCGGGAGCACATTGAGGTCATTCGCATTTCCCCATGCATTTGAAAGTGGAACCGTTGAACTCTTGGGTGAATAAGCCGCCTGCGACGATTCTTTCGGTCATCGCTCTTGCACATCCCTTCTGATCTGTGGAAACGTAAGACGGTAAAGCCGCTAGCTACGATTCACGTCGCTAAGAGGGAGGCCGAATGCGGTCTCCCTCGTTTTTCTCGTACCTTATCGTGTATGCCGTGATGTTTGAGCAAATTGGATACACGCAAGCCAACGGCACTATCTACCTGCATGAACGAGACGAATATGCTGTCCTGCTCCATCGGGAGAACAGTGGCGTCGTATTGATGGGGTCGAGCGCCAGGCCGACGGGGCCCCTTGCTTCGGGAACAAAACGTCAAAAGAATGCGCTCATAGTGGACTCATGCGGTTTCGGGTGCACTCACGTGCGGCTTCACGAGGACGTTTCGCGAGATAGAGCTGCTGGCGATGATTACTTTCGGTTGGAGCTCTTCCCGTGGCCTGCGGGCAATATTCCAGAGCTCGCGAACCGTTGACGGGGTTGAAAACCACCTGGCGCCGTCCTGCCCGGATCTCTCTCGGCGTCTTCGGCCTTTCGAATCCCATGGTTGGGCCGAAAGGTGGACCGTACCCCGGATCTCGGGGTACAGCGCCGCGTTCAGGTCGCGTTGGCGCCTGTGGGTTTCGCTCGGGACGGGCAGTCATCCGCGACCGCGTGCGGGGACCGAAGAATCTTCACGATGGTAGTTGGCGCATAATACCTTGCATCGTATAGTGCGTATAGCACAGTATATGACGAGAGGAGGTGTGCGGATGGAGGCCCAGATGAAGCGTGGCTTCCTGGAGGCCTGCGTGCTCGCGGCCATTTCCGGCGAGGAGTCCTATGGCTACCAGATCGTGAAGGACGTGCCGGCGAGCATGGGGCTCACGGAGTCGACGCTCTACCCGCTGCTCAAGCGCCTGGAGAAAGCCGGGTGCATCACGGCGCGCTCCGCCGAGCACAACGGGCGGCTGCGCCGTTACTACCGCATCACGGACGATGGGCGTGCGCGCATCGAGGAGTTCCTGGCCGAGTGGCCGTCCGTACGGGAGATCTACACATACGTTGAGGGGGCGCACCATGACGCGCGATGAGTTCCTGGGCCGGCTGGGCGAGCTGCTCGCCTGCCTGCCGGCCGAACAGGTGGAGGAGACCAAGGCGTTCTACGCGGAGGCCATCGCCGACCGCATGGAGGACGGCATGAGCGAGGAGGAGGCCGTGGCCGCCATGGGCACCCCCGGCGAGGTTGCCGAGGCCACGCTCGACGACCTGCCCGCCGTGCCGCGCGCGATTGCGAAGACGCGCCGGCGCAGCACTGCGTTGCTGTGGGTGCTGACCATCGTGGGGTCGCCGGTGTGGGTGCCGCTCCTGCTGGCCTTCGCGGCGGTGGCCGTCACGGTCTACGTGTGTATCTGGGTGCTGGCGCTCTGCGTGTGGGTCATCGCCGCGACCCTCGGGGCCGTGGGCGCGGCGTCGCTCGCGCTCGTGGCGGCGGGTGTGGCCGTCGGCCACGTGCCCTACGTGATCGTGATGCTGGGCTGCGGGCTCGCTTTCATCGGCGTGGCCCTCCTCGTGGGCGCGGGCGCCTGGGAGGCATCCAAGCGGATCGCGCGCCTCTCGGCGCTCTGGGCGGGGAAGGCCGCCTCGCCTTTCTGGAAGGGTAAGGGCGAGAAGGGCGGCGCTGCCGCGCATCTCGCAGCGTAGAAAGGAGTGAGTACCATGACCAGCGCGAAGAAGATCTACCTCGCTGTGGCGGGCGGG
>DXZZ01000011.1:27314-39087 GCA_019419425.1 Collinsella sp.
TGTCCTCGCGGGCATTGGCTTTATCGCCTCGGGCTTCGACCCGGCCGTGTTCACAACCCAAATCGATACGCGCGACAGCACCATCGTGCTCGGCGGCGTCGAGGTGGACGAACACGAGAGTGTCCCGTTCATCAGCCAGCTCGCCAATCTGGGCGAGATCGACACCTCCAACGTTGCGGACCCCGCCGCGCCCTAGGGGCGCGGAGCCCGGGCGCTCCGTCCGCCAAGCTGCGTAAGCCGGCGAAACCCGAACCTCGGCTCCAGCGCAACTGGTCTCAAGCCTGCGCCGATTCGCTCTCAGCGCCGCGCGGGGGCCCGCTACGCATGCCCAAAAAAGTACGAGGAGAAAGGAACGCGATGACGACAGTCACGCCCCTCCGCCTTCACGGGGTCACGCAGGACGGGGAGCGACTGGGCCGGGCGGTGGGACTGTGCTTGGATTGGCTACACTGATATGGACAGTTCCGTGAGGGGCGCGAGAGACGGGACTCCGGGGAGATCTCCGAGGAGGAATACCTCGACTGGAAGCGTGGGTTCAGTGGAGCATGAACCTAATCTCTGTCTCTCTTGCTTTTTCTGATTTGTTGAGAAGCCGGCATTTGGGGGCATTTTGGATATCGAACAGTTCAAACAAGAAGCTGAGAAAATAAAACAAAGCCTGAGTGCCTTGAGAGTCGCCGAGCGCAATGCAGTGATTCCCTTCATGAACGGTGACTTTACCCAATGGGATCTATATCTGGCATCCTCCTCTGAATATGCGATGAGATTGATAGACGGATTCATCTCCATGCTCGAGTCGAGGAATCTTGTTTGCGTCGCCCAGCTTCTCCGCGCACAGGTTGGAGTCTGCCTGAGGACATTCGCGTTATTCGCCGCGGAAGACCAGGATGACTTTCTCAAGCAGGTGTTTCAAGGTGTGCCTGCGAACAAGCTGAAAGATTTCTCGGGTGAGAAGATGTCTGATAGAAGACTTCAAGACTTACTCGAGAAGTTCGATCCAAAGGTAAAAGATGTATACAAGGTGACGTCTGGATTCGTTCACTTCTCCACTGATATTCTGTCGAGCATTGGTGTGCCTGGGGAGGGCTATGAGGTCGAGTTTAATTTTGGAGCCGAGCCCAACGAGAGAAACAATGTGCCTCTCGTGGAATACGGCAAGGCGTTCTGCCACTATGTCGACCTGCATCTCCAGATGCTCCATAAGGTGATTGCTTCGGATGAATGGTATGCCGATCGATTCCGTATCGATTCCGATGGTCCTGCAGACGAAGCCTCGACAAGCGAGAAGGTGTAGGTCAAACGCATTGACGCTGCCTTGACAGCATCCCGATAAAATAACGAATGGGAGGTTCCCTGCGAAATGTGCGCCTCTGTATATTCTCGCTAGGAAGCCCCCGACCGATAAGCCGTCGTTAAGTTCAATTTGAGTTCAGCTTGGGTACCCGAAAATCGCCCAACTCTGAAAAAAGGGGAGACAACGGTATACCATGTAGACGAGAGGCTATGGAAGTGCACGATTTGATCACTGAGTGGGAGTAGAACACACGTTCTGTATAACGTTATAGCACCAGGTGGCAGGCGTAGTTTCAATCGAAGCTACGCTTGCTGCTATATATGGGTCGATGGCGGTATCAATGCCCACGATGCTTCTGCTTGCGCTTCAACTTCCGCTGCTCGAAGCGCGCCTCCGCCTCATCCGCGCGACGCTGGCTTCTTGCGCGGGCCGATTCCTGCTTCATCGCCTCCCGCTGACTCGCGAGCGCCTGCTGCGCCTTGGTGCCCATCGCCGGCTGCTTAAGGGCCTTCGACGCCTCGCGGGCTCGGCGCTTGGGGTTTTGCGGGCTTGCTCGTCTCGGCGGGATCGCCACCGAAGAACGCGAGCTCCGCCCATTTGCTTGTAACGAATTGCAGGATTTCCTCATCGGACGGTTCCGCGCCGAAGACGATGCGGGCGACGCCGTATGTTCTGTCCTCGGCGTGTTCCGCCAGCCCGACCCAAAATTGGCCGTCGTGATATACGGTCAGGGTGGGCGACACGCTGATCTGCATGGCTGGTTCCTCCTTTATGTAGATGACCATGCAGAGAAGGGACAACCAAGGAGGCAGGTTACTGATGCGGACTCCCGCACGCCCACGACTACCCGACGGGGACTGTGTTTTCATCTCTGGTGCCCGCATTGTAGCACGCGCGGATTTACGATGTTGATTGCCGGCGCCTAGACGGAGATGAAGGCGGTTCGATCTAGGTCAAGCCGGTCGCTCGTTCATGAAGCGGCCGATTCCCTGAAAATAAAAGGCGCCCACGAGGACACCTACAGGCTATCTTCGAACTACTTGGTTTGGGGCAGACGGAGGAAAAAAAGGGCAGAATCGCTCTCACGATCCCGCCCCGCAAACCCGAGGGTTTCTAACTGGCTCCATTATTCCGGGCTTCTCAGTTCTGTCATTGACCCAGGTATCACCCGTCTCCTATAGCGAGTGAATATAAAAATAGGGCAGAGTCGCTTGCGCAAGTCCGCCCCTAAAACCGTGAAGGTTTTGCTATCTGCAGGCTATTCTACCAACCCGAGCGATTCTGTCAACCTGCGAAGGAACTCGAGCGCGGAGCGAGCTGCGGCGTCGGGCCCCTTGTCGGGCAGCGCCTCGGTTTCGCCGTCGGCCCTGGCGAACATCTCGGCGAGCTCGGATGCGGCGCGCGAGCGCGAGGAGCCCTCGGGTACCAAGCCGGAGTGCGCCACGAGCACGGTCGCGACCTCCTGCATGGCCGTATTCCCCATCCACTTCCTCCTGGTCGCCTTGGGAATTCCCACGGCGGCCACCCTTCGGGAGACGCCGCTGGACGCCGAGCCCCGGGCGGCGCCCCTCTCGGCGAAGCAGTTGATCAGGCACGAGCCGTGCGCGGCGCAGTTGCGGACGGACTTCACGCGCTTGAGGTCGTAGTGGGAGGCCTCGAGGCGCCTGTCGCCCCATCGCCTGGCGCAGAAGCGCACGAAGTCGATGAGGGTGCCGAACGAGGTGAGCTCAAGGAAGGCCCAGGCAGGCATGTCGCCGGAGTACTTCGCGTAGAGGCTCGAGCTGTAGGGGCTGCGGCCGCTCATCTTGAGCTCGCGCAGGCGGTACTCCCTGTTTGCAGTGGTAAGCGATGCCATGTAGTCGGCCACGATGGCGTAGCCGTCCTCTCCACGGTCCTCCATCTCGCGAAGCAGTGTCACCTTCTGGAAGTGCTCGATGTCGAGCGTCATGCCGAGCAGGGCGTGGCGCAGCTCCTGGTCGAGCGCCGCGAGCAGGCGCAGCTGGCCGAAGTCGAGGTCTACGTAGCGGCCGTCGCGCGGGCCTCCCTCGTATTTCGAGAAGAGTTTGCGGTAGGATGCGAGCTTGAAGAAGTTGCACTTGTCGCGCAGGTAGTCCGCGGCCTTTTCCTCGGAACACAGCTCGAAGGCTACGCCCTTCTGCTTGAGGTGCTCTATCTGCTGCTCGATCGTGAGGATCGGCTTCCTATCGTGGGGTTCGGCCATGCTCGGTCTCCTGTCATAAAAAGTATTGCCTATTTTACCAGCATGTCCTCGACATTCGGTGGAAGCCTCATCGTCGACTCATGGGCAAGCCGCCCGATACGACTCCCTTTCCCTGTCAGTAGTGCAGTCGCCTGACCTGCGGCTTTGGAATCTCGTTGGAAGCCGCTCGCGACCAATCATTTGCAGTTGTTGCGAGTGGCTTGCGCGTGATGCTGCGGTTGAGTTTCAGAAACGGGCGATTCCGCCCAATTGGGCACCCGAATCACGGTCGGAAGCTCCTTTGGGACAAAAACAAAAACTCAATGCCCTGAGTTTGAAAAAAGTTTTTGAGGTTGTCCCAACTTTTGTCCCCGAAGCCGACGAAACGCGACATCGCGTCATTCGGCGGCACGCGTTCCGTGTCGATGCCGAAAACTGGGTGCAACTGGAATGACGGGACGGCAGAACCAAAGCCACCAGCGAAATAGTGGGAATAACAGCCCTCGAACCCTTTGGTTCGAGGGCTTTCTTTTTGCATCTCTACCTGGGAAAACGACCCAATTATTCCCGTGTGTCCCTACTGGGCGGTACAACGGAGTACTCGGCGGTACGGGAATAATTAGGCCCTGCGGGAATAATTCACAATTCGGGTCCCCCGAAGGCCGATTTCGAGCGGATGAAACTGACTTGAAACTGCGAGGCGGATTCAAGCCCTCTTCAATTGCATTCGCCCAGGTCAACAAATGGGAATAAAGAAATGCGAAAATCGGTTTCCGCAGTTTCAGTGACCCCGAATGCCGCCGAATAACGCCGTGTATTCTGAGCGTATTGCTTGCATTGTTGCATTATTTTCCACAATGCAAGCATGGAATAAATCGAAGTCATACGAGCCACCAACGACATCGCCTCTTCCCAAAGGGGGCTCTTCACATCTGTGCAGGCGAAGGTGCTCGGCGTCGAGCGGTACGCGCTCTCGAGGCTGGAAGGGCTCGGCAACATAGAGAGGCTCGCGAAGGGCGTCTACCGCATGGGCGGCTCGCCGAGCACGCGGGAGGAGGACGTCCTCGCGGCCTGACTGTCGATCGACCCGGGGAGGCGCCCCGTCGCCATGGGGGCGACGGCTGCATGGCTCTACGGCATCGGCGAGGTCAGCCCCTCGCCCTACGAGTTCTGCACGCCCGAGAGAAAGCAGACTAAGCGCCCGAACCTGATTCATCAGGAAGCGCCGCCTCGACCCGAAGGACGTGGCGATCGTCTCGGACATCCCGGCGACGAGGCCCTGGCTCACGGTGGTGGACCTGATAGACTCCGGGGAGGAACTGAGCCTGGTCGCGAACGTGCTCGCGGACGCGCTCGAAAGGGGCCTCGTCGAAGACGAGGGCGCGCTGAGGGAGAAAACCGACGCCGGGGGGGGGTGTTCCTATAGTTTTGTCAACTGGGCAATGCTGTTTTCGAGATTGAATCGCGACATGCTAACGCCAGGCCTTTCGGCCGATGGGCTCCAATCTGTTCGGAGCGCTTCGACTAGGCGGCGTAGGGCACCCTGTCCCGCATGATCGCGTAGATGACCTTCAGCCTCTTTCGTGCCAGCGCCTTGAGCGCCTTGCCGTGCGGCATGCCCCGCTCTCGGCACCTAGCGTAGTAATCGCCCCATCTTCCCTCTGTCCGGGTAAGGCAGTTGCACGAGAATATGAGCAGGTTCTTCAGCCTCTTGTTGCCTTGGCGCGATGCCGTCACCGAGGAGATCGAGGTCCCCGACTGGCGGTTGCGCGGCGCCAGGCCGCAGTACGACGCGAGCCTGTCGTGGCTTGGGAAGTCTTCGATATCTATGGAGATCGCGAGCTCGGAAGCGGTTTTGGGGCCGATCCCCGGCACCGTCAGGAGGCATCGGTAGGTATCGTCGCCCTCGAGGAGGGCGGATATCTCCGCCGTGATCACATCGATCTCCGCCGAGTTCTCGGAGATCCTGCGCGCGAGCAGCCTCACCGCCCGGTCCTCGGCGGCGATGGCCGCCGCGTCCGGCCTTGTCGAGGAGGCCGTCGAGCGGACGAGGGCCTCGATCTTGCCGCGCGCCGCCCCGCGCGTGAGCGCCGCCGCCCTGCGGGGCCCGGCGTCGGCCACCGACCAGGCCCCGCCGAGGGATGCCATGAGCCTCAGCTGGGGACCGTCGGACAGGTCGACCAACGCCTCGAAGGCGGGGCACGATTCCAGCAGGATGCTGCGCAGCCGGTTCTTGCTCCTGGTGTTTTCGCAGGTCAGGAAGTTTCTCTGGGCGGCCAGCGCCCTCGCCGCCGCGACCGTCGGGCCCGGATCCCCGACCGGCAGGAGTGCGTCGGGGATGCCCAGCGCCGTCTTCGCGATGACCATTGCGTCCCGCTCGTCGGTCTTGGCGTCGCCGGCGAAGAGCCTGGCGGCCCCGTGTGCCGCGAGTCCCGGCAGGTACGCCGCCGACATCCCGGCCGCCTTGGCGCGGGCGAGCGCGAGGGCGCCTATGTTGCGCGACTGGTCGACGACCACGAGCGCGTCGGGGAAGCGGCCGAACAGCGAGTCCAGATCGCCCTCCCTGTTCGCGACGGGGGCGCTCAGCAGTATCTCGCCGTCCCGGGTCGCGACGCATGCCCAGTGGGACGATTTCCCGACATCGAGCCCGATGACGGCTTCCGGCATTCTAGGTGGTGCCACGGTGTTATCCTCCAATCGGTAGGCCGATCGGAACCCCTCCCTGCGACACCCACATTACCTGGCCGTGGCGCTTGCGCCCGGCAGTTTCCTATCAGTCGTCCGGAGCGGCGAGCGCCCCCGGTGGCAACACCCCCCGGGCCCTCTACGGGGCAGGGGCAGACGGCCATCCGGAGGCGCCCGATCGGCGGCCCCTCGGGGCTTGCCCGTATCGTAGGCAATGCGCCGAATGCTCGCCATCGAAATTTATCGGTGGCCCACTTCAGACTGTAATGGGCAAAAGCCGGGATGCCGGCGGGGGCCAGCCTGTACGATTCGTTAGCTAGGAGGCGGGGAAGAATGACGTACGAGAACGGCGGTCAGCTCGACAGGGCCCTGAAGAGGGCCGTTCGCGACAGGGGCGGTGACCCCGGGGACGGCTGTCGTCGGGCTTTGCGCGACCGGTTCCTGCGCAGGGTGTTCAGCAACCCCGACGGCCGGTTTATCCTCAAGGGCGGAAGCGGGCTGCTCGCGCGCATCCCCGACGGCCGCGTCACGCGCGACATCGACTTCGCGACGGCATCTGTGTTTGATAGCGTTCAATTTACGGGTTGGGGCTGCGGTGGAAATCCTGGACCAAAAGAGGACCAGGATTTCCACCGCAGCCCCAACCCGAAAATCAGGCTTGACTAAACACAGACGGTCTGCTGCGCGAGTACTTCCCGAAGGGGACCGGCTTCTCTGCGGTCTCGGACGAGGAGGTCGAGCGGGTGTACGATGCCATCAACCGCAGGCCCCACAAGCGCCTGGGGTTCAGGACGCCCTACGAGGTCCACTACTCAGGGGTGTTGCAGTTGCTCTGAGAATTCAAGCTCGAAAAGGCGCAAGCAAAGGTATCTTGACTACGCTCTAAAGCGTGGCGTGAAGTCCGGCATCGTTGACGCGCTGAGGCTTCAGGGAATTGCCGCGAGCGAGGTTGATGCAGTTTCTGTTGTGGTTGACGAGCATTCGACTTCGATCGACGGAAAGTACAACCTGGCAGAATCGGTTGATGAGGAGCTGCGCTGCGGCATGTTCAACCCAACGTGGCAGACCTCCTACCCTCCTGTATTTAGCGACTGGCTGCCCAAGATTCCAGTCTCCTATGTCGACTCCTCCAAGGTGGCTATGGTGAGGGCGGCTGACGTGACGGCGAACTGGGCATTTATGGCCGAGCGCGACAAAGAGACACATCCGCGAGCCTACGAGATGCTATCAAAGGCGACGGTCCTCGGGCTTCTGTAGCGTTGGACATGTAACTATCTGTCTTTTCAAAAGCCGTGAAGATCTTGGTGGATGATAAATTGCGATTTGTCGACCGAGGTGGCAAAGTCGGCGAACTCCTGCTGGAGCTCGAGAGGCGGAACAAGAAGCTTGATATTGCCGAGAGCCGTTTGGTTGATCTTGAATGTTCCGTTGGTGGTTTTCGCCGATGCCTCGATTTGCTTGCGAGTCGAAGGCTGATTCCAAGCACACCGTAAATAAGGCAAGATGATTTGCTCTTGTTTAATCCTTGCCGCGATCATTGTGTCAGGGAAAACCATATCTTTCATTGGTACATTTGAGTATTCGCCTGTTCCAACCAGATGCTTGTTTCCATTGCCCCGGCAAACATAAAAATCTTCATTTGAGACGCGCTTATCGGCAGGAGGTTCCTCCGTAAAGAAGCCGTCTTTCCACGCTGACGAGTCGAAGCGCCCCTGGGTTATGGCGGATAGAGTAAGAACCTTCGAACGATGCGATCCTGACTTCGATGGAGACAGGCCGTTTCTCATCGACGACACGAGAGTCGAAAGGCAGCTGCTCGGATATTCTTTGCCCTCGAACATCTCGACAAATTGTGATTTGACGCTCTCCTTGAGAGCGGCGATTTGCTGTCGTTTGCTATTGATTTCATCTGTTAAGCGATTGAAATCGTCGATGAGGGCTCTCTGCTCGGAGAGCGTCGGGACTGGGATGGGGTATTTGAGCAGCTCATCCTTGTCTCCGCGAGGCCTGCCGGTTCCCGTGAAGGTGGACATATCGTAGTCGAAGAAGTCCTTCTGCCACAGGAGCAGATGGAGAAACTCGGGCAATAGGCTGTCGGTATTTATGCTTCGGAATACCAAAACATCCTTGGAGCACGCCCCATCGCGGTCTGCGAGCCAAATCTTCTGCAGATAGGGGCGAATATTGGAGACGAGCGTGTCTCCCTTCTTGTATGCGGTGCCATCACTTGCCGGAAGCTCTCCGCCATAGGCGGTTATGCCGCCACGGTCCTTGACCATGTTTTCCGTTGTTACGTAAGTGTCGGTGGTGATGGAACTCTGGGCCACGCTGTTGGTAACGTAGGATGTGATGTCTCTAAGCGTCTTGACTACGGTGCCCTGGGCGAACGAGCGGGGCTTGTAGAAAGAGCGGGGAATCGTAAGAGCCTCGTCGAACTTATCGGCATCAAAGTCAATGAAATCGGCGGTCTTGGCATAGTAGTAGTACTGGGCAAGGTCGCCGGGCTCAACCTGCTCGCCGGAGAACCATGCTCTGATGATGCCGCTTAGCGAGTTCGTGTCGTCCGATTCGTCGTCCGAATAGAGCACACCCTCACCATCGATGGGCTGTATCCCCTCGTTGCCTTTGCGATTGCTCCATTTGTAGCCAAGGAAAGAGGCGATTTCCTTGGTCGTGTTAGGTGAGTTGATGATGAGCGTCTGTTCGCCGCAGACAAGACCCCAAACGCGCAGGCGTTTGCGCTCTTCCTTGTGCGCATAGCGATAGAACAGCTCGCTCTCTGCTTTGAGCCGTGAGTTCTTGTCGGCCGCCTTCCAAGTCTTGCTCTTCCGAAGGGCCTTGAGCTCCTTCGATGATTCGAAAAGATGGCAATAAACGCTGAAGTGGCGAGTGTTTGCCCATTCGTTCCAGTTAGCCTCTCCTGCGAGAAAAGCCCGGTAAGTATCTCCGTCTACATTAATTGTGCCGAGATAAGCGTTGAAAGCGCTTTCGTCTCTCCAGCCAGTGAGCTTCCTGCGCTCAAAAACAGCGTCAACGAAATCAAGTGCGTTCGCATTGCGGGGCGGGATCTCGTCAAAGCGACGTAGGAACATAATTGCGACGTTTGTTCCTGTGGCCGCGAATGTGCCTGATCCAAACCTGGCGATGGAGACGATCTCGAAGGAGCTCAAAAGCACATCGCGTGCGGCCATGAAACTCGAGCTCGTGCTCTTGTCGAGGATCGAGGTGGGGAGGACGATGGCGGCGTAGCCTCCGGGCCGAACAAGCTGTGCCGCACGCTCGACAAAGAGGGTCTCGATTTCCGAGCCGCTATCGCTGATGGTTTCCAGCACTTTGAGTTCGTTGTTGTGAAGCTTGAGATGCGGTTTGAAGGCCGCTACAGAGTACGGGGGATTGGCGACAAGAATGTCGAAGCGTCCCCTGTCGGTTCGGCTGTCGATTCCCTTGTCGGGATAATTTTCAAGTCCGTCGCCGAAGACCACGTTGCTCTGCCCTGCGCCATGCATGTAGAACGAGACCTTGGAAACGCGAGCGAGTCGATAGTCCTTCTCGATGCCGACGAGATTGTCTCTGACCCAGTCGGCGTCTCCGAGGTCATCCTCTATGGTCGGATCATATTGGCATGCGGCGTCGGAGATTTCTTCGAATCCTTCTGTGAGAAAGTGCCCCGCGCCACAGGCGTAATCGATAACGCGTGGATAGTGTACGGCACCAGCCTCGTCCTGCACGATGCTGTCGAGTGGGAGTGACTTCCAAATAAAACGGGTGATGGGCACAGGTGTGAAGAATTGGCCCTCGTTTTGCTTAAAGCCCTGATTAAGGAGCTGTTCGAAGAGGTCGCCCAAGAATTGAATGTCTTGAGTTCCTACGATGCGATACGGCTGTAGAAGTTGCACCGTCTCTACGAGTACCTTGCCGTTCTGAAGAAAGAGTTCCTCGTTGTGGACGTCTTTGAACGCAAAGTCATTGTTGGTATAGAACTTGAGCTTGCGCAGCGTGCCGTTCAGCTCCTCGATGAGCTTCTTGCGGTGCTGGCCCGTATAGTTGCTTATGAGGTTTTCGGCGTAGTTGTTGGGAACGTACAGGACCTCTTCCCGCATGAGCTTTCTCATGCCGTCTGAGTGGAGTCTCTGGAGTCTGTCCTGGAGCGTTTCGTAGGTGTCGCGTCCTTGGCGGTATTGGAACTCAATCTCCTGGGTTGGCATTTTCGAGAGCTCGTCTTGGAGCTTCGCGATAAAGAGCGCAATAAGGCGATTGAAGGCGTTCTCTTTATCGGAGACGTTGTTGTGGCGGAGGATTTCCTCGAAGCGGTTGACGATGCTGTCTTCGGCCCTGAAGTCGACAAGGTCCTTCTTGAGAAGGGGAGGAACCATCGGGTGGTATGCCGTCGACCTATCGCCAAAGAGGATGTTTCCCTCGACTTGTTGGTTGTACGTTTCCGTCCAAACTTGATGGAGCTGTTCCACTGTATGGGCGTCGCGGTAGAGCGCAATGGTGTCATCGCGTTTGGCGAGCGCGATGAAGTTCTCGTCATCGCTGCAGTTAATTGAAACCTGGTCTGGCACAATTTCGTTGTTGATGAAATCGCATGCAAAGAGTACCAACCAGCGAGTCGCGCGCTCTTGTTGCCAATAGGAGAGGAGTTGCCCTCCGTCTGACTGCATGTTCTTGAATTCGTTTTTGAACTCGGTTCCAGGGGTCTTGCATTCGACGATTGCGAGCGTGTCGCCTCTCTCGTCATTAATGCAGATATCAGCGCGGCCGCTCTTTTGTTCGTGCCCAAGGGCCCATTCGCGCTCCAGCTCGAGTGATTCGGGGCGATATCCTTTGTCGAGGAGCATGGTTACGCAGGCGAGTACGACGAAGTTCTCGTTATCGGAGAAGTTACAAGTTGTGTCTTTGTTGACCTTGAACCCCAGGTCTTTCGGGTAGCCGATGCGTTTCTTGGAAAAATCGACCGTGATTTGCGCGCTGGTCTCTTCCCAGGATTTCTGATAAACGGTGCCGTCGCCCGACGGCTCGTAGCACAGAGCCCTAAGTGCGTCGCGAAGATTGTCCAGCGTAATCATCTAATGTCTCCGTAGCTGCGAGGTGAAAACACAATTCGCTAATTGTATCGCAGAGGGCGCCGTAAGAACGCAGTGTGATTGGCGGTGCTGCTGCTTGCCAGGGCATTTGATTGGATGATGACGCGCACGGGGCGGGATTCGCCAGTCCGCTAAGCCACGCTGGCAACAGTAGCGTACCAGGTGGTTGCTTGCAGAGATCCTCACGCGCGCCGTGCTTGAACCACTGGAGGTACGTGTTTCTCGTCGCGCGTCCATCGGTGACCGATCCGCCTTTTACTAAACAAGTTTATCGAGCGCGCGAAGCGATTGAGCCAATGGCGAAGTTCCAACGTATTCGTCAACTCATGGGCAAGCCACCCGAGACTACTCATTTCTCCTACTAGCAATGAAGGTCTGCGACCTGCAGTTTTGCAAACTGCTTGAAAGCCACCCGATGAGATATCCCCGATTTCCGCTTGGAATCGGGGATATTTTTATTTACAGGCTTTAGCCTGTGCGGGGCGCGCAGCGCGCCGCATCAGAAAC
>DXZZ01000110.1:0-3610 GCA_019419425.1 Collinsella sp.
CGCTCGAACCGCAGCATGTTGCCGCTGCCCGCGGCGCTCGGCGCCATTCGTCTAACGAGCGTTGAGGACGAGGTTCTCGACCGCCATGCTCGCGCATACTTGGCTTCTCGCAAAGAACTTCTCTAGGATTTATTGACATACATCGTCTTTCGTATCATGTTGAGGGGCGGGTTTCCAATCGGTTGCGAATCGCGCGCGATTCCGTCGTTCGGTTGAGACCCGTTCCGTCTTTATAGAGACAACAAGAAAGGAATCTGCATGTCAGAGTTTGCTGCCGGTCCTGCCGGTCGTATCGAGCGTGTCCGTGCCCTTATGGCCGAGCGTGGCTACGACGCCATCGTGGTGCGCGACGAGGCCAACCTTCGTTGGCTTACGGGCGTCAAGGGCGTCTTCGATTACACCTTCGAGTTCCCGCATGCTGCGTTTATTACGGCCGACCAGTGCCTGTTCCATACCGACTCGCGCTATCTCAACAGCTTTGAGGAGAACACGCCCGCCGGCAGCCCCTGGGTTTACGACATGGACGAGGGCACCATCTCCGGTTGGGTCGCCGGCAAGATCGCGGCCAACAAGTGCCGCGTCTGCGCTGTCGAGGACGACATGCAGATCAACTTCTACCAGGGTATCCAGCGTGGCTTGGAGGATCGTTCCGTCGCCTGCATGCTGCCGCTGATGCATGACGACATTCGCAAGATGCGCGCCATCAAGGACGCCGAGGAGATCGAGCTCATGCGCCATGCGCAGTCGATTACCGATGCCGCCTTCCAGCATATGCTCGGCTTTATTAAGCCTGGTATGACCGAGAAGCAGGTTCGCAACGAGCTCGAGAACTTTATGTTCGCCAACGGCGCCGACAGCCTGGCCTTCGGCTCCATCGTGGCGAGCGGCCCCAATACCGCCAACCCGCATGCCGTCCCCAGTGATCGCGTGATCGAGAAGGGCGACTTCGTCCTCATGGATTATGGCGCGGGCTACTGCGATTATCGTTCCGACATGACGCGCACCGTCGTGATGGGCGAGCCCACCCAGGAGCAGCTCGACTTGTACGCGCTCGTACGCCGCACCCACGAGGAGTGCGTCACCGCCATCCATCCGGGTGTCGAGGGCAACGACATTTTCAAGCTTTCCAAGAAGATCATCGGCGATGCCGGCTATGGCGATTACTACAACCATGGTCTGGGCCACGGCGTCGGTATCGACATCCACGAGCTGCCCAACTTCAACCGCAGCAAGAATATCATCGAGGTTGGCTCGGTTATCACCATGGAGCCCGGCGTCTACCTGCCCGGCGTGGGCGGCGTGCGCCTGGAGGACTACGGCGTGGTCACCGAGAACGGCTACGAGCCCTTCACCAAGACGCCGCATGACCTCCACGTCATCGATTGCTAGCTCATTTCGATAGATTTTTGGGGCGGGACGTCCGGAGCAATTCGGGCGCCCCGCGTTCTCTTTTTATGCGCTCGCTGCAGGCGCCGTCTGCAAGTGTATAATTTTGGTCGTATGTAATTTGGACGCTTGTGCGTTCTGCCCATAACAAGAAAGGTCGCTATGCCTACCATTTCTACCGCCGACTTCAAGAACGGCCTCGGTCTCCGCATTAAGGACAAGGTCTACACCATCGTCGAGTTCCAGCATGTCAAGCCGGGCAAGGGCGGCGCATTTGTGCGCTACAAGACCCGCGACATCAAGAGCGGCCGCGTCGTCGAGAACACCTGCAACGCCGGCACCAAGTTCGAGAGCGTCATGCTCACCACCCGTGAGTTCCAGTACCTCTACAACGATGGCATCGACTACATCTTCATGGACAACGAGTCCTATGAGCAGGTTCCCGTTCCCGAGGACATGGTGGGCGAGAACTCCAAGTGGCTGCGCGAGAACGACATCTGCCAGCTGCTCTTTGCCGATGATGAGCTCATGGGCGTGACCCCGCCGATGTTCATCGAGACCACCATCGTCCAGACCGACCCGGGCTTTAAGGGCGACACCGTCCAGGGTTCTACCAAGCCGGCCACGATCGACACCGGCGCTGTCATCCAGGTCCCCATGTACCTCAACGAGGGCGAGGTCATCAAGGTTGACACCCGCGACGGCAAGTTCGTCTCCCGCGTCTAGCAACCAACTCTTCTAGGAGGACTCATGCCCCAGGAAATCAAGATTGACGGCATCGGCATTTCGCCCGATGTTCTGACCGCCATCGTCTCGCGCGCCGTGTCGGATGTCGAGGGCATCGCCTCCGTTGGCGTCAAGGACCTTGCCACCAACCTTGTCTCCATGATGCTCTCGTCCAAGGCCCCGGCTTCCGAGCCGGCGGTCGAGGCCGAGGTCATCGGCGACAAGCTCGCACTCACCGTGCGTGTCGTGGTGTTCTTTGGCTATCCGTTCAAGAAACTCGCCGAGGCCGTTCGCGCAGCCGTGGTCGCCGCCATCGATGCCCAGGTGGGCGTCGAGGTCGAGCGCGTTGACGTTTGCATCGACGGTCTCGTTTTCCCCAAGGAGTAACCTTTGAGCCTTAAGGTTTATCGCGGGCGCACGCTTGCCCGCAGTCAGGCGCTGCAGCTGCTGTTCCAGGCCGAGGCCACGGACAGCCCGCTCGAGCGCGTCCTCGAGGGCGATTTCCTGATCTCGAAGGGTCCCCTCGACCCCTATGCGCTGGAGCTTTGCCGTGGTGCCTACGAGCATATCGATCGCATCGACTGTGCCCTGCGCGCCGTCGCCAAGAACTGGGATCTTATGCGCATGCCCGGCGCCGACCGCAACCTGCTGCGTATCGCCGTCTACGAGATGCGCTTCCTCACCGACGAGGAGGTCTCGGACGCTATTGTTATCAACGAGGCCGTCGAACTTGCCAAGGCCTATGGCACCGACCAGTCCGCGTCGTTCGTCAACGGCGTGCTGGGCAAGATCGCGCGCAGCGAGGAGCTGCCGGGCGAGGACCTGTACCAAGAGCTGCTGGCCGAGGATCGCGCTCGCGAGGAGGCGCAGGCTGCCGAGGCGGCCGCAAAGGTCGCTGCCGCTCAGGCTGCCGCCGGTGTACTTGCCGAGGATCCGGACGCTGCTGAGGCCGTCGAGGCCGACTCCGTCGAGGAGTAGCCATGCCAGAGGGTTCCGTCCGTAACTTCGATGAGATCTCGGATCGCCTGGACCAGATCATCGCCACCGTTCGCTCCAAGGATACGTCCCTGGAGCGTTCGCTCGATTTGTTTGACGAGGCGATTGAGCTTGGCTCCCGTGCGGTCGATATGGTCGACAAGTTTGAGCTGACGCCGCGTGAGGCCGACAAGCTCGAGCAGGAATACGATGAGGATGCGGCAAACGAGTCCCAAGATAGGCAGGCTGCATCCCCGGATACGAATGGTTGATGGCATTCATGAAACGCGTGCGTCTCGATGACGAACTGATTTCACAGGGCATCTGCGCCGATCGCGCGGATGCCCTTCGCACTCTTATGGCCGGATTGGTCTCGAGTGGCGGCGAGCGCTTGACTTCGCCGGGCCTTAAGGTGATTCCGGGTCTGCCACTGCACGTGAAGGGGCGCATTCCCTATGTTGGCCGCGGCGGTCTTAAGCTCGAAGGCGCGCTTGATGCGTTTGGCATCAATCCGACGGGCCTT
>DXZZ01000111.1:0-3571 GCA_019419425.1 Collinsella sp.
GCATCGAGCGCCCCGTTTCGCTGCGCCTCGTGCCGACGGCACAGGTAGGCGACTACATTCTCGTGCACGCCGGCTTTGGCATCCAGATTGTCGACGAGCAGGAAGCCCAAGAGACACTCGAGCTCGTTAATACCATGACCGAGCTGGCCGAAGAGGACCAGCTCGCCACCAACCCGGCCGAGGCATACTAGTGGCGGCGGCGCAGCCGGTTCGCTCCGGTATCGACTTTTCGGCATTTCGCGACCCCAAGCTGGCTCGCGAGCTCATCGATCGTATTCATGAGCTTGTCGGCGACCGCAGCATCAACCTTATGGAAGTCTGCGGTACGCATACCGTGAGCATTGGCCGCTATGGCTTTCGCTCCATTATGCCGACGGGACTCAAACTGCTAAGCGGCCCGGGGTGCCCCGTTTGCGTCACCGCCAACCGCGACATCGATCACGCAATCGCGCTTTCCAACATGGACGGTGCCATCATCACCACCTTTGGCGACATGATGCGCGTGCCCGGATCGTCCACCTCGCTTGCCGCGCAAAAGGCGGCGGGGCGCGACATCCGCATCGTCTACTCTCCGCCCGACGCACTCGACATTGCCGAGCAAAATCCCGAACGCCCGGTCATCTTTATGGGTGTCGGCTTTGAGACCACAACGCCCACCATTGCCGCCGCTATCCTGGAGGCCGACGCGCGCGGGCTCCAGAACTTCTCGGTCTACTGTGCTCACAAGACCACGCCGCCGGCTCTGCGTGCGATCTCCAACGACCCCGAGACGACCATCGACGGCTTTATCCTGCCTGGTCACGTCGCTACCATCACAGGCCTGGCACCCTTTGGGTTTTTGGTCGATGAGTTCGAGACCCCCGGCGTAGTCACCGGGTTTGAGCCGGTCGATATCTTGCAGGGCATCTGCATGCTGGTCCAGATGATTGTCGAGCACAGGCCCGCAATCGACAACGCCTACCGCCGTGGCGTCAATGCAGACGGCAATCCCGTGGCGCGCCAGCTGGTCGAGCAGGTATTTGAACCGTGCGACACCACGTGGCGCGGGCTGGGACCGATTGCCAACTCGGGTCTTTCCATCCGACCAGAATTCGCGCGTTTTGATGCCGGCGCCCGCTTTGACGTGCCCATTGAACCGGCGGTCGAGCCACGCGGATGCCGCTGCGGCGACGTGCTGCGCGGTGCCATCACGCCGAGCGACTGCCCGTTGTTTGGCCGCACCTGCACGCCCGAACACCCCGTCGGTCCCTGCATGGTGAGCTCCGAAGGCAGCTGCGCGGCGTACTTTAGATACCGCGACTAGCCCGGACGCCCCCGCGTACCGGCACCACCCACGATTGGAGTTTTCGATATGTCCCATAGCGTTACCGATAGCACCGTCCTGCTGGGCCACGGCTCCGGCGGCCAGATGATGAAACGCATTATCGATGAGGTCTTTCTGGATGCCTTTGGGTCGCCCGAGCTGCTTGCGGGCAACGATGCCGGTGTCGCCGTACTGCCCGCAAGCGGGCGAATCGCCATGTCGACCGACAGCTTTGTGGTAACGCCGCAGTTCTTCCCCGGCGGCAATATCGGCCGACTCGCCGTATGCGGAACCGTCAACGACGTCGCGACCTCGGGCGCTAACGTGCGCTACCTCTCATGCGGCTTTATCCTCGAAGAGGGCTATCCCATGGACAAGCTGCGCCAGATTGTGCAGACCATGGCCGAAACGGCGCGCGAGGCGGGCGTGTCCATAATCACCGGCGACACCAAGGTGGTCGAGCGTGGCGGTGCCGACGGCGTCTACATCAATACCGCCGGCGTGGGCGAGGTGCCCGCGGGCGTAGCGCTCAGCGGTGCGAACTGTCGGCCCGGCGACGCCATCCTGGTATCGGGTACGCTAGGCGACCACGGCATCGCCATCATGAGCCAGCGCGAGGGCTTGGCGTTTTCGAGCAACATCGAAAGCGACGCTGCGCCGCTCAACCACCTGATTGCCGATGTGCTTGCCGCAGCACCCGAAACACGCTGCTTCCGCGACCCCACGCGCGGCGGCCTGGCGTCCACGCTCAATGAGTTTGCCCAGGCCAGCGGCGTTGCCATGGAGGTCGACGAGGATGCCATGCCTGTGCGCCCCGACGTGCAGGCAGCCTGCGAGATGCTCGGCTATGACGTGCTGCAGGTAGCAAACGAGGGCAAGATGGTTGCCGTGGTGCCGGCCGAGCAGGCCGATGCCGCGCTGGCAGCCATGCGCGCCGCGCGCTACGGCGAGAATGCCGCTATTATCGGTCGCGTGCTGCCGCTTGCCGAGGACGCCCGCCCCGCCGTGCGCGTGCGCACCGGCTGGGGCTCGACCCGCATCCTCGACATGCTCGTAGGAGAGCAGCTGCCGAGGATTTGCTAGCGGCACATTCTCGCAGACGGCGCGATGCAGCTCGATATCCCTTGAAGATGTTCAGATTCCAAACAAGCCCGATGCGTAAGCCCAGTATTATGAGGTGCGTTTTTAAACCCAATGACGGGAGCTTTCATGGCAGCAGCTTTTTCCCATGTGATCTTTGATCTGGATGGCACCATCCTCAACACGCTCGAGGACCTGGCGGCCGCTAGCAACCATACCTGCGAGACGCACGGCTGGCCTACGTTTGCCGTTGACGAATACCGCTATAAGGTGGGAAACGGCATGCTCAAGCTGGTCGAGCGCTTTATGCCCGCCGAGTATGCGGGCGACGGGCGCGCCTTTGAGCAGACGCTTGCCGAGTTTAGGGCTTACTACGGCGAGCACAAGGAGGACCACACCGCCCCCTATGCCGGCACAATCGAGATGCTCGACCGCCTGCGCGCCGCGGGCATCCAGCTTGCCGTGCTCACCAACAAGGACCACATTTCGGCGGCCCCGCTTATCGAGAAGTACTTTGGCCCCGACCGCTTTGCGCTGGTCCAGGGCCGTGTCGACGCTTTTCCGCCCAAGCCCGAGGCGCCCGTCACGCTGCATGTGATGGAAGCGCTGGGCGCCGACCCGGCGACCACGCTCTACGTGGGCGATTCCAATGTCGATATCCTGACCGGTCATAACGCCGGCCTTAAGAGCGCGGGCGTCAGCTGGGGCTTCCGCGGCCGCGCAGAGCTGGAAGCCGCCGGCGCCGACTACGTGGTGGACAGCCAGGCAGAGCTCGCGGCGCTGATTCTAGGCGAGTAACGAAGCCGCCGCTCCATGCGGCTGCGACAATTCTTCCGCAAGGAAAGCGCATCCCGTTTTGGAGCTCCGGAATGGGATGCGCTTTCCGTTTGAGGCGCGTCGGGGAAACTGTGTCCCGTTTTGGAGCTATATTCCGGGTCGCACTTTCCGCAACCCGCCTCATCCGGAAACCGCGACCCACTATTCGGCCAAAAACCGGGCCGCATTTTCCCGAGCGTTCGCGATGCAACGCCGGCACAAGGAGTGTCCCCAACTGCCGGCAGGAAAGGAACGTCCCCAAGCACCGCCTTCCCAATGACTACTCCAGCGATGGTAACGTCACGGGTAGAGGACGGACAGACACTATGACCCAATCCAGGGGCACGGAAACGACAGGAGCCCCCGCTCGTG
>DXZZ01000112.1:0-1680 GCA_019419425.1 Collinsella sp.
CGTCGTGGGGTAGAATCAGAACCGTGTCTTGGTACCGCCCGGGCGGTACCATTCTTTTGGTATTCATGCACTATGAGAGGAAGCACTATGGACCGCTCCGAAATCTTCGACAAGATTGCCGAGGTCGCTGCTGACGTTCTGGGCGTCGATGTTGCCGAAATTAGCGATGAGACCACCTTTGACGACCTCGATGCCAACTCGCTCGAGCGCCTGCAGCTGGTTACGGCTATCGAGGACGAGTTCAACCTCGAGATCGATGACGAGACTCTGCTCTCGCTTAACTCTGTCGCCGACGCCGTCGACGCGATCGAAAACGCCAGGGAGGCTTAGGTCTTGGCTTTGTCTGAACGACTTACGCGCGCCCAGGAAATCCTGGGCCACGAGTTCAATAATAAGGTGCTGCTACGCGCGGCCCTTACGCATCCCTCGGCAGTCGAGGGGCAGCCGGTTTCTGCCAGCTATGAGCGCCTTGAGTTCTTGGGCGATTCCATTTTGGGCGCCGTCGTCGCCCGTTCGCTCTTTGAGTCCTATCCGGAGTTTGACGAGGGCAAGCTCACGCGCCTGAAGGTGTCGCTTGTCTCGGGCGCCACGCTGTCCGAGGTTTCTCACGAGCTGGGCATCGACGACATCATCATCTTTGGTGCCTCCGAGACCGGTACCGGTGCGCGCGGCCTGCATTCGGCGCTCGAGAACGTCTACGAGTCGCTCGTGGGCGCGCTGTACCTGGATGCCGGCTGGGATGCCGCAGCGGAGTTCATTCACCGTACGCTTAAGCCGCATTTGGCTTCCGAGCGTGCCGAGCATCCTGCAAACCCCAAGTCGTTTTTGCAGGAGTGCGTGCAAGCCGACGGTCACGAACCCCCGGCGTATAAGCTCGTTGGCTCCGAGGGCCCGGCGCATGCGCCCACCTTTACCGCCGTGGTGTTGATCGATGGTATTCGCCAGGGTCGCGGCTCCGGCTCCTCAAAGAAGGAAGCCGAGGGAGCCGCTGCACTCGAGGCACTTGACCGCATGGGCTACACCACCAACGGCGTGATTCTCAACAAGAAGCCTGTTTAAGCGAGGAACCGTGTATCTCAAGTCCCTCACGCTCAAAGGGTTCAAGTCGTTTGCCGACCGCGCCCATATGACGTTTGAGCCGGGCCTGACCGTCATCGTCGGTCCCAACGGCTCGGGAAAATCGAACATCTCCGACTCGATTCTGTGGGTCCTGGGCGAGCAGAGCGCCAAGCAGCTGCGCGGCCAGGCCATGGAGGATGTCATCTTCTCGGGCTCGTCAGCGCGCAAGCCGGTGGGTGTCGCCGAGGTCACGCTGGTGCTCGATAACTCGGACCATATGCTGCCCGTCGACTTTGACGAGGTCGCCATCACCCGTCGTATGTATCGCTCGGGCGAAAGCGAGTACCTCATCAACTCGAGTCCGTGCCGCCTGATGGACATTCAGGACATCCTGCACGATTCGGGCTTGGGCAAGGATACGCATTCCATCATCAGCCAGGGCAAGCTCGACGCCATTTTGCAGAGCCGCCCCGAGGAGCGCCGCGCCCTCATCGAGGAGGCCGCCGGCATTTCCAAGCACAAACGCCGCAAGGAGCGTGCGCTCAAAAAGATTAAGTCGATGGACGAGCACCTGACGCGTGCCCGCGACATCAATAAGGAAATCGCCCGTCAGCTGCGACC
>DXZZ01000112.1:1780-3533 GCA_019419425.1 Collinsella sp.
TGGGTGCGCTGGGCGACGATGTCTTGGGTCGTCTGGGCGACGTGCTGGAGGCCCCGCGCGAGCTTGAGGGCCTGGTTGAGCAATTGCTCGCCGGCGATATCGATGCGCTGCTGTTTGATGACGCCGCCACGCTTGAGCGTGCCGGTCGTGCGGCTCTGGACCAAAAGAAGGCCTCGGGCGAGGCACTGCTGGTGGCGCGCGGCGTGAGCGGCTCTACCGCCGCTGAGGGCGCCTCCGGTACCCGTCTGGTTGATCGTCTGTCCGTGCGCGCAGGCTACGGTCCCGTCGTCGAGGCGCTGCTCGGCGGCTATTACGTCGTTGACGATCTTGCTGCCGCGCTGTCGGCGCCGGTCGTTGAAGGCGTGACTTACGTGACCCCCGATGGCGCCCGCGTCGCCTGCGGCGGCCTGGTGCGCGTGGGGCTTGATGCCGGCGAGGCTTTGGGTGCCTTGGAGCGCAAGCGCCGCATCCGTGAGCTCGAGGGCCTGGAACCCGATCTGGCTGCTGTGTTTGAGCATGTGTCGGATCAGTTCGTCGAGGCCAATGCGGCCGTTGAGGAGGCGCGTGCCGCCGAGGGCGATGCCGCCGGCGAGATCGCCCGTCTTGAGGGCGAGCGCCGCTCGCTGCTCTCCGAGATCGGCCGCTTGGAGCAAAGCGCCAACAATGCCGAGGTCGAGCGCGTGCGCATCTCCAAGCGCCGCGAGCAGGCCGCCGAGGCCGTTCGCGCTGCGCGCCCGCGCGTTGACGAGCTCACCCGTTCGCGCGACGAGGCCCGTGCGCAGGCAAGCGACCTGGTTCTTCAGATTGCCGAAGCCAACGACGAGCTCGATCGCGTGCGCCGTGACGACTCCGAGGCAGCCGGTAAGCTCGCCGATGCCAAGGTTCGCCTAGCCCAGACGAGCGAACGCCTGCGTTCGCTGAAGGGCCGCGTGCCCGACCTGGAGCATCGTCTTGAGGGCATCGACCGTCGTATCCGCGGAACACGCCAAGCCTCGCGCTCGCTCGAGCTGCTGCGCCTGCGCGTCGATCCCATGCACGAACGCTATTCTGCCCTGTTGGAACGCGCGTCGGATTGGGCAGCGCGCCTGCGTGACCAGGCCTCTCTGGAGGAGGCGGACTCCGCTTCGCTCAAGAAGACCATCGAGGATGCCAAGGCAGAGGTTGCCCGCGCTAAGGAGCGAGTCGATTCCGCCTCTGCCACGCAAAACGAGTTCAAGGTCGCGCGTGGCAAGCTCGAGGTGCAGGTCGAGGCTGCCATCAAGGCCATTACCGCCGATGGCACGACGGTGCTCGAGGAAGCGCTCATGCTTCCGGTGCCCACGGACCGCGATGCCGCCGAGCGCGAACTCAACCAGCTTGTGCGCCAGATCAACAACCTTGGTCCCGTTAACCAAGTTGCCATGGAGGAGTACGAGCAGCTCAAGCGCCGCGCCGACTACATCGAGGAGCAGCTGGCCGATCTGGAGAGCGCGCGCAAGGCGCTCACCAAGATCACGGTGGCCATTGATCGCAAGATGCGGAAGGCCTTCCTGGTGACGTTTGAGAAGGTCGACGCGAACTTCCGCGAGATCTTCGCTATGCTCTTCCCGGGCGGCCAGGCTCATCTGGAGATGACCGATCCCGAGCATCCTGCCGAGACGGGTATCGAGGTCGTGGCGCAGCCGCGCGGCAAGCGCATCACCAAGATGATGCTCATGTCGGGCGGCGAGAAGAGTCTGACGGCGCTCGCCCTGCTCTTTGCCGTGTACCGCAC
>DXZZ01000113.1:0-3522 GCA_019419425.1 Collinsella sp.
ATCGTAGGTTATTGTTCGCAAGTATTCTACTACTGCTTTCGATCTCAACTTGAACCTTAAAGGTTCTAAAGGGTCAAGTTGAACTTGAGCCTTTACCTTTGACCTGCACTTATAGTGAATTGTTGAGAAACCATAGAGTTCAACTTTAACGTTACGGAACCTTGTTTGTCAGGGTTTTCGGCTGTAAAAGTTGCCCTCACATGGGGTTTTGCAACTACAGGGTTCCTTCGCGACGAGCCTGCTCCACCTCTTTGAGCGCCTCGGCGGGGGTGAAGGAACAGGTGCCATCGCCGAGCTTGACCACCTGTATGTCGTCACCGATATGGACTTCTCCGCCCTGCAGCACGACGCCAAAAATGCCCTCGTGGGGGAAGATGCAGTCGCCGGCGAGATAGTAGATGGCACAGCGGGTGTGGCAGACTTTGCCGATCTGGCTGATTTCGACGAGTACTTCGCTGCCGAGCTTGAGCTGCGTGCCCAAGGGGAGTGAGAGCAGGTTGATACCCTGGGTGGTGAAGTTCTCTCCAAAGTCGCCCTCGCACACATCGAGCCCGCGTGCCCGTGCCGTATTGATGGACTCCGCTGCCAAAAACGAGACTTGGCGGTGCCAATGTCCGGCGTGTGCATCGGAGGCAAGGCCAAATTGCTTGATGACGGTGTCATGCCCATCGGCGACGGGTGTTTTGCGCGTTCCCTTGTGCGCCGATGCGTTGATTGAGACGATGTGGGCGGACCCGCTGTAGGCATCGTCTGCCGTGCGCAGAGGAGCGGTCGTTTGTGCACGCTCCGTCAGTTCGCGCTCTGCGGCGTTGAGGATGGGGTTATCGGTCGGATGGTCTTGGGGCACGCGTGCGCCTTTCGCTCGAGGATATCGATATGCTGAATCCTACAACAACGGTGGGTTCACTGCCGGGTGTCATACACCGGTGAGCGCCGTCCCCATCGCTGGATGGTCGCGCCGATTGCCATAGATACGGTGGAGCTTTGGGTGCCGGCGGCTCGGCACGCTAGAATAGAACGGTTGCTCAAAGACCGCCCGTTCTGGGGCAGTTCTAGATAGGAAGTTTCCATGGCATTGCAGTTTACAGAGCGCGAGTTTATCCCCGTGCTGCTCGGCGGCGACATCAACGCGTATTCGGTGGCGCGCGCTTTCTACGAGGAGTATCAGGTCAAGAGCCTGGTCTTTGGTAAGTACCAGACCGGCCCCGCGTATCGCAGCCAGATTATCGATTACACGCCCAACGTGGATATCGATACCATGCCGGTCATGATTGAGACCGTTAACGGCGTCGCACAGGCCAATCCTGATAAGAAGATTATTCTCATGGGCTGCGGCGACAACTACGTCGCGCTTGCCGCGCAGGCTCAGGACGCCGGTCAGCTTGCCTCGAACGTCATCGCGCCCTATGCGCCCTACAGCATGCTCGAGCAGTGCCAAAAGAAGGAGATCTTCTACGAGCTGTGCGAGAAGCACGGTGTGCCCTATCCGCACACGTTTACCTTTACCATGGCGATGCTCAACGCTCGGGGCGAGGCTTCCGCCGAGGTGCTCGACCAGATCGACTTCCCCTTCCCGATGATTCTGAAGCCCTCTGACGGCATCATGTGGTGGGAGCACGAGTTCGAGGGCCAAAAGAAGGCCTACGAGATTGCCGATCGCGCCGAGCTGGAGCAGGTCATTCGCGATGTGTACGCGAGCGGCTACACCGACGACCTCATCTTGCAGGACCGCGTGCCCGGCAACGACGAGTACATGCGCGTGCTTACCAGTTATTCCGACCGCAACGGCAAGGTTCGCATGATGTGCCTGGGCCACGTGCTGCTCGAGGAGCATCAGCCCCATGGTGTCGGCAACCACGCCTGCATCATCACTGAGCCCAACGACGAGCTCATGGATGGCGTGCGCAAGCTGCTTGAGGACCTTAAGTTTACGGGCTTCTCCAACTTCGACGTCAAATACGACGAGCGCGACGGCTCGTTTAAGTTCTTCGACTTCAACACGCGTCAGGGCCGCAGTAATTACTATGTCACCAATAGCGGCTTTAACGTTGCTAAATACGTGGTGGATGAGTACGCCTATAACCGCCCGTTTGAGCCGGAATTTGTGACGGCGCAGGACGAGGCTCTGTGGATGGTCGTTCCCATGGGCGTCGTTGACAAGTATGTCAAGGACCCCGAGCTGCGTGCGAAGGCACATCGTCTGGCCAAGGAGGGCAAGGCTGCCGATCCTTCGTTTATGAAGGGTGATTTTGTCTTTAACCGCTGGTTGCGCATGTGGCACACCAAGTTGCGTCACTTTAAGCTGTTCAAGACGTATTACAAGTAGATGAGCGCGGCGCCCGCCCGGTTTGCATCGGACGGGCGCGGGTATGATGCGAGCAATTGTGTGGGCGTCACCAAGGAGGCGGCGATGGAAAAGCTGGGAGTTATCGGCGGCATGGGCGCCGAGGCCACGTCGTATTACTACGACCAGGTGGTGCGCCATACGGCTGCTGCCTGCGATCAGGAACATATCGACATGGTGGTGCTCTCCAAGTCGACCATGCCCGACCGCACGCTTGCCATTAAGACCGGCGAGCATGCCAAGCTGCTGGCGACCATGAAAGAGTGTGCCCAGGCACTCGAGTCGCTGGGCTGTGCGCACATTGCCATTCCCTGCAACACGTCGCACTACTTCTACGACCAGATCCAGTCGTTTACGAAGGTGCCGATTATTCACATGCCGCGTGAGTCGGTGCGCTATGCCCTTGCGGGTGCGGTGATGGGGGAGTGCGAGTTCGACCCCAACCTGAGTATGCCGGCCGAGCCAGTGCACAAGATTGGCATTATGGGCACCGACGGAACCGTGGGCGCGGGCGTCTACGGCTGCGAATGCGAGGCTGCGGGTGTTGAGGTTGTCTATCCCAGCGAGAAACGTCAGAACGATGTGATGTCGCTTATCTACGATGATGTGAAAGCCGGACGTGAGCCCGATATGGATAAGTTCGACCGCGTGATGTGGGAGTTCGCCCGTAGCGGCTGCGACCGTGTCATTCTGGCCTGCACCGAGCTATCGGTGCTGCAGAAGTATCGAGAGATGCCCGAGATCACCCTCGATGCTATGGATGTCCTGGTGCGCGAATCCATCATCCGCAGCGGCGTCCCCTACCGCCTCTAGCTTCCGACCCGTCAAAAAGGGACAGGTTAATTTTGGTAGGTTTTATCTGGTGAAACAATAAAGGCCTCGGCTCGTTTGGTGCGAGCCGAGGCCTTTTGCGTTGGGCGGTTGCTGTCGGTGGCGAACTAGAACAGGAAGCCGATGGCGATGAGGGCGATGCTGACGATGAGTACGGCGATGTCCAGGCCCTTGATGGGGTAGCGCTTGTACGAGCTGGCGCGCGTGCGCAGATAGAAGCCGCGCTGTTCTGCCGCCAAGGCCGTGGCATCGGTCTTGCCCACGCTCGAGATGAGCAGCGGCACACACAGTGGCAGCATGAGCTTAAGCTTCTTGATAGGGTTCTTGGTGTCGTACTCGACGCCGCG
>DXZZ01000114.1:0-3499 GCA_019419425.1 Collinsella sp.
GCACCGGCAGATGGCCAAGCAGCCCCAGCAATGCCGGCTCCACTAAACGGCAAATACACAACGCACCCAAGCCAAACGCGCAGGCCCAGTACAGGCAGATGCGTCCGTGCAGGTTAAACGGCAGATGCGAGTAATCCCAAAACCGGGCACCCGTCGTTTTTTCCAACAGCACGCCCACGCTATATTCGATCAGGCTGCATACGAGCGCGGCAGCGACAAACTGGCTCGAGGCGTCTGGGATTCCACGCAGCAGCAGCCAGCACGCGATGCCGCCCGCACCGTAGATGGGACAACACGGCCCTAGCAAAAAGCCGCTGTTGGCAAAGCGTCCGTGGTTGAGCATGGCGCAGACTGTCGACTCCCATACCCAGCCGCAAAAACCGTAGAAGGCAAACGAGAGTACCAGCGCCGAGAGCGGACAGGCGGCAAGCGTCGCGCCGTCAAATGCCATGTCGATCGCGGTTCCCACCGTCTACTCACTCCTCTTTTCGTTCGATTCTTTGCTCGAGCCGTCACTCGGGCCCTCGTTCAAATCGTTCGCGCCGCCTTTGCGCGGCAGACGGCCGGCAATCGTCTCGCGCAGTGCGCACCATTTATCCGCCAGGCACACAATCCATGCCTCACGACACGTCGGCGGCACCGGTACCAGCGGAAACATATGCCGTACGATAATATTCCGCTCGCGCGGCGTCAGCTCAAAATCTTCCTCCGCACGCGCCAAGGCAAAAAACGGGTGGCGAAAGCCATGCAGCCGATGGCTTGGGTCGGGATCGTGCCAGTCATAGAGAAAGTAATCGTGCAGCAGGGCCCCGCGCAGCAGCGATAAGCGGTCGACGGAGATACCGACGCGGCCCAGGCGCTCGGCAAAGGACAGACTTGCCCGCGCTACCGAGGTCACATGTGTATAGACCGTCACATCGCCATGTTGGATAAACTCATGCATCAGGTCCAAGCGGCCCGCCTGGGCAAGCTGACGGGCGGCATCGTCGACCTCGCGCGCGATTTTCTCGGCACGAACGGTATCGGACATGCGGCCTCCTTCCGGCGGCGCTCGGCGGCAAGCCGCAGCCTGCACGCAATGAATAAAATCATCATCGAATTTACCAGTATGGCATCGGACAAAACGTTTTGCCCCACCAGTTGGCGAATTACCGCGCCGCCGTCACATATCAAACGCCAAAATGTGCGAGACTGTCTTGTGCAATTGTGCCGGCCGAGGGAGTGCCGGCGCACGATTCGCATGGAGTAACCCACAACGATGCTGCTTACGCAAACGACAACGCCCGAGGACGTCAAGGCTCTCGATCGCGCCGAGCTTCCGCTGCTCTGCGGCGAGATCCGCCAGGCAATCCTCGAAAGCTCCGCCGCCGTCGGCGGGCACGTTGCCCCCAACCTAGGCGTCGTTGAGCTTACGGTTGCGCTTCATCGCGTGTTTAACTCCCCCATCGACAAGATTGTCTTTGACGTTTCGCACCAGACCTACGCCCACAAGGCGCTGACGGGGCGCGCGTACACTTATATCGATCCGGAGCGTTATGGTGAGGCCTCTGGCTTTGCCAATCCCGACGAGTCCGAGCACGACCTGTTCGCCATGGGCCATACCTCCACGTCGGTGAGCTTGGGCTGCGGCCTGGCACACGCTCGTGACCTGGCGGACGATACGTACAACGTAATCACCGTTATTGGCGACGGCTCGCTTTCGGGCGGCCTGGCGTTTGAGGGCTTCAACAATGCCGCCGATCTCGACAGCAACCTGATTATCATCGTCAACGACAACGACCAGTCCATTGCCGAGAACCATGGCGGCCTGTATCGCAATCTGGCCGAGCTACGCGCCAGCAACGGCACCTGTGAGCGCAACGTTTTCCGCGCGATGGGGCTCGACTACCGCTATCTGGACACCGGTAACGATGTATTGGCCCTCGTCGACGCGCTGCAGGAACTGCGCGATATCGATCATCCCATCGTGCTGCACGTCTCCACCGCAAAGGGCAAGGGCTTTGAACCAGCCCAGAGCGACCCCGAGCGCTGGCACCACGTGGGCCCGTTTGACATGGCGACTGGGCGCAAGCTCTGCCCGGGCCATCCGAGCGAGCCCGCACCGCGCACCTATGCCGACATTACGGGCGAGGCGCTCAGCGCCGCCATCGAGCACGATCCGCAGGTCGTGGGCATCACGGCCGCCACGCCCTATATCATGGGCTTTACACCCGAGCTTCGCGCCGCGGCAGACAAGCAGTTTGTCGACGTGGGCATTGCCGAGGAGCACGCCGTCACCTTTGCCACCGCGCTCGCCCGCTCGGGTGCCAAGCCGGTCTTTGGCGTGTACGGTACGTTCTTGCAGCGTGCCTATGACGAGCTGTGGCACGACCTGTGCCTCAACGACGCCCCGGCGACCATCCTGGTATTTGGCGCGTCGATCTTTGGCACCACGTCCGAGACGCACCTTTCGTTCTTTGATATTTCCATGCTGGGCGGTCTTCCCAACATGCACTACTTGGCGCCGTCCTGCATGGAGGAATATCTGTCTATGCTGAGCTGGTCGCTCGATCACCGCGAGCATCCCGTGGCGATTCGCGTGCCGGGCATTGGCCTGGTAAGCCGCCCCGACTTGGCGCCTGCCGAGGACGCCGATTACGGCGCCGTTCGTTACAACGTGGTGCGCCAGGGTCGCGACGTGGCCGTGCTCGCGCTTGGCGATTTCTTTGAGCTGGGCGAGCGCGTGGCAAACCGCTTGGCTGCCGAGTACGACATCGAGGCCACGCTCGTCAACCCGCGCTTTGCAACCGAGCTCGACCGCGAGTTCCTCAACAGCCTTGCCGCCGAGCATCGCGTTGTCGTCACTCTCGAGGACGGCATCTTGGACGGTGGCTGGGGCGAGCGTGTCGCGTGCTACTTGGCCTGCACGCCCGTGCGCACGCGCACCTTCGGCATCGCCAAGGGATTCCCCGACCGCTACGACCCCAACGAGCTGCTCTCCCAGAACGGCATGACGGTCGAAAACATGGCCGCCGAAGCCGTAAGACTACTCAACGAGTAAAAACCTCCGCAAGGGAAGCACCCCCTGCGGAGGTTTTTATTTTCGCGGCGCGATTATCTCAATCTGTAACATCTAGGGCCCGAATTCCCGTCTAACTGTTACAGATCTAGATAAGACGTCTTAGTCCCAAACCTTTATCTCAATCTGTAACAGAAAGGGAGCTTTTGTCCGTCTAACTGTTACAGATCGAGACATTCGAATCCCCCTGAAGAGAAAATCTCAATCTGTAACAGTTACTCGGAAAAAATGGCTGCAGATGTTACAGATCGAGACAAAACAGCAAGGCATGCCGCTGCATCGGCCAGAACCACCACAAAGGTGCCTGTCCCTTTTTGGTAGGTAGAATAACCCATAAGGTAAGTATGTTTCTGAGTTATTTCGTGTTGACCCATTTGAGCGGGATGGGGTATAACTCTACTCAACCGCTAGGGATTTTATTGAGAAAGGTGTTCTACCATG
>DXZZ01000115.1:0-3444 GCA_019419425.1 Collinsella sp.
CCAAGGCACAATCTTGTTCGCCAGGTTTTCCATGCGCGACTGGCCTTCCGATTTCAGTGAATCGGCGGCTTCGACGAGCGAAACGATGGACCTGAGCTTGGTTTGAGACGTGTTGGCGCGCACGCGCACTAAGATTTCGCCATCTTCGACGACGGTGCCAGCGAACACGTCATCGCCAACGGCGCGCTCGACCGCGAGTGGCTCTCCTGTCAGGGTGGCTTGGTTTACCATGGCGCAGCCATGTTCCACCACGCCATCGATGCAAATAGACATGCCAGTGCGCACGGCTACCAAATCGCCAGGCATAAGCTCGCTTGCCGGAACGCTGGTTTCGGTGTCACCAATCACTTTTTGCGCCTTGTCGGGCACATCGAGAAGTGAATTGATGAGCTCGTTTTCGCTCATGGTGCGCGTGTAATCTTCGAGCAGCTCGCCCACATTCAGCAGGAACATGGTTTGCGATGCCGTGTCGAAATCGTGTTTCACGAACGAAATGCCAATTGCCGATGCGTCGAGCACGGGTACGGTAAGGCGCGAGCGCGACAGCTCGAACAGCGCGGCGCGCAAGAACGGCAGGAAGCTAACTACCGTGCACACGGCGCGAATGGGCGCGGGCAAGAACCATTTGCGCGCATAGCGGGCGCCAATAAGAACAGCCAGGTTCATGAACAGCGCATGCGTTCGCGGCTCGAATTGCACGGAATAGCCGGTTTTTGCATCGGCGATTTTCTCGGCGTTAATTTCGCAGAGCGCATCGAGCACGTTTGTGCGTTTGGGTGCCTCGAAGTCGACCGACATCTGACCGATGCGTCCGTAAAGCTGCACGCGGCGCACGCCGTCGATTTCTTTGGTGAGTTTGATAAGCGCGTCGAGGTCCTCTTCAGGCACAGGGCCCGCCAATTTCAGGCGGGCCCTGCCAGGGATCTCTTTGATTATCGAGAACTTCATGACGAATGCCGTAAGGCTTTATTCGGCGGAAGGCTCGGAATCGGCCTTGGCGGCTTTGGCGTCGCTCGTGAGGTACGTGGCCTCGGCGACCAGATCGTCGACTTCGGCTTTTGCCTGTTCAACCATATCCTGATAGCAGTTCTTTGCACGCAGGCCGCATGCGATGCCATGCACATAGGCCTTCTTTGCGGGCGCACTCGTAAGCGCCTTGATACCTGCGGTGCCCAGCAGGAAGCCGCCGCCGACGAGCAGGGTGTTGAATGTAGCCTTCTTCATGTTTGTCCTCCTTCGAATCGCGACGAATCGCGAATGCGTTCATGCATGAACGATGTTCGCTCACGCATACTTTTTGTAAAAGTAAGAGTAGTGTTACACTTTGCGAAAGTCAATGAAAGTAAACTCGATGTTAAGGAAGATTTACATATGGAAGGCATGAATGTTCAGACGGCAGTTTTGCTGGCGGTTATCGTCGTGGGCATGGTCTTCGCCGCGCGACGCATGTATCGTGTGTTTTCGCTGAAGGACGATTGTTGCGGCGGCGGTGCGAAAGACTCGTCGAAGAAATTCAAGGCGCAGCGCGTGAGCGATACGAACGAGGCGAACTACAAGCATGCGCTCGATTTGAAGATTGGTGGAATGACCTGCGAGAAATGCGTCGAGAACGTGCAGAATGCCATCAATTCCGTTGATGCGGGCAATGTGTGGGCTCGTGTCGATTTGGGCTCGAAGACGGCGCATATTCTTTCGAAGAACGCTCTTGACCAGGCTTCTGTTGAGGGAGCGGTTGAAGCGGCGGGGTATTTCGTAAGTCGTCGATAGGGTGGTGCCAACTGAGCTTCGCTTCGGCCTTCGCGCATTCCGCAATGCGGCGCGATCGCCGTATGCGGCCGGGATTGACGGCTGCCAGCATTTCGTTTGAGTGGTTTCAAGCGAGTTTTGAAGTTGCTGCGCAATTGAAGGAACTGTCCAGATGCGCGCTTGTTGCGCTTAGATAAAACGAAGGCGCCGGCTCCTCGGAAAATGAACTGCGCCCCAAATCTACAGTGAACCCCTATAGTTGGACAGACAATGTTCTGCTTCTCCTATAGGGGTCTTCTGCGTTAGGGGGTTTGATTTGCTGAGCAAGGATTACTCTGCCGAGTTCAAACAGCGCTTTGCGGACAGGTACGCCGACGGCGCGACCATCGCCATGCTGCAGCATGAGTTCGGCCTTACGAAGTCAACCGTGAAGCTTTGGAGGGAGAGGATCGACCAAGGCGGCGTCGGGGCTATAGACAGGCCGAGGAAGAACAACCGCTATCCCCAGGAGTTCAAGCTTCGCGTCGTCGAAGCCTATCTCCGCGGCGAGGGAGAGACTACAAAGCCCTCGCTCTCGAGCATGGCGTGCGCAACAGCGCGCAGATACGGGACTGGGTGAAGCGGTACCGAGAGGGAGGCGACGACGCCCTCGTCGTCCGCCCGTCGGGGCGAAGGAGGAAGGAGCCCGCGAGCGAGGAGACGCTCGAGCAGCGGTGCGCCCGCCTCGAGATGGAGGTGGAGATCTTAAAACGAATGGCCGCCTCGGCGACGGCCCTCTCGGCAGCAGGCGGAAGCACGAGATAGTGAGGTCGCTGAGGCGGGAATATCCGCTCTCCACGCTCTTGGAGCTCATCGGGATGCCGCGTTCCACCTATTACTACCACGAGGCGAATCCTCCCTCGGACAGGCAGGCGACCGAGCGGCCGGCCATAGTGGAGATATGCAAGAAATCCCAGTTCAGATACGGATACCGACGCGTTGCCGACACGCTGCGCAAAGCGACCGGCGCTCGCATCGCCGACAAGACGGTGCTCAAGGTCATGCGTGAGGAGGGGTTGCTGTGCCGGACCCGCAGACGCAGGAAATACCGCTCCTACATGGGCCAGGTTCGGCAAGTCCTCCCCGAACCTGCTGGCCCGCGACTTCGAGGCGGAGGACCCGATGACCAAGCTGGTGACCGACGTCACCGAATTCAAGGTGGGCGGCACCAAGCTCTACCTTTCGCCCGTGGTTGACCTCTACAACGACGAGGTCGTCGCCTACTCGATATCCAGGTCCCCGAACATGAAGATGGTCCTCGAGATGTTGGCGGGCCTCGAGGGCAGGCTCAATGGCGAAGATGCTCCGTTGCTGCATTCGGACATGGGCTGGCAGTACCAGATGCCCGCCTACAGGCTCGCGCTCGAGCGGATGGGGATTGCCCAGTCCATGTCCCGCAAGGGGAACTGCCTCGACAACGCGAAGGCCGAGAACTTCTTCTCGATGGTCAAGACCGAGCTTTACTACGATTGGGAGGGAGACGACCCCGATATCTTCGAGAGGGATTTGGAGAAGTACATCGACTGGTATAACAACGTGCGCATCAAGAGGCGCCTGGACGGAAGCAGCCCGGTCGAGTACAGGCTCAGCCGGGCCGCTTGATTCACTTCTTTTGCCGTTCAGGAAACGGGGTCCTTTGCAGAAATGGGAGGCAGTTCA
>DXZZ01000116.1:0-3437 GCA_019419425.1 Collinsella sp.
GTCGCAGCAATGAACGTCGAAAACGCAAGAAACTATCTAACAACGCTTAAATAGCGCTAGACCCCTCTGGTCGAATAATGGTCAGCGAGAGTCCACAGGTAGGGCCGCGCCAGCAAAGCGCCGCAGGTTGAGCAAACGTCAGCGAGCGGTGTCCAGGGCGAACAAGTTGGCATGAAAAAGGCAAGGCATAGACCTTCTGGTCATGCCTTGCCTTTTGAATGACAAATTGTCGCCCTGGGCGGCGCGCAGCGTCGGCCGGTCCGCCGTTCGTTAGAACGGCGGAACCCTAATGTTCGATCCAGCAGCGCAGGGTCTCGCCGGCCTGCAGGTGACGCAGATTCTCCGCGGCGATGTCGACGACGTTGTTGAGCGTGGCTGCCAGGTGGAACCAGCCGGAGACGTGCGGCGTGATGAGCATGTTGGGCGCATCCCACAGGGGGCTTGTCGCGGGCAGCGGTTCGGGGTCGGTGACGTCGACCGCGGCGCCGGCGAGATGTCCCGACTCCAGAGCGGCAACCAAGTCATCGGTGACCACAAGGTCGCCGCGGCCGCCGTTGGCAAAGAAGGCACCTGGTTTCATCGCGGCAAAGAACTCGGCGTTCGCCAGACCGCGGGTCTCGGGTGTGCTCGGCATAAAGGATGCAACGATGTCAGCCTCGGCCAGGCGCTCGGGCAGGGCATCCATGCCGTCCATGTCCTCAAACACAATAGGGTAGACGAGTGGATGGCGCTTGATGCCGCGGACGTGTGCGCCCATGCTGCGGCAGAGCGTGGCAAAGTGGCCGCCGATATCGCCCGCGCCCAGCACCAGCACGTTGGCATTTTTGAGCGAGGTGACCGGGCCCAAGTCCTCCCAGCGATGCTCGCGCTGCAGGTCCTGGTAGCCGGGCAGGCGCTTCATCATTGATAGCACCATGGCAAACATGTGCTCGCTTACGGCCTGACCGTAGGCGCCGATCGAGCAAGACAGCTTGGCATCAGCCGGCACGGTGCCAGCAGCAAGGTAGTCGTCATAGCCGGCGGTCTGCAATTGCAACAGCTGGAGATGCTCGCATGCCGTGAGCATGTCAGGGTCGATGTTGCCCAGGATCACGTCGGCATCGGCGACCTGCTTGCGCGTGGCGGCGTCGGCGCTCGTGTAGATAAAGTCCTCGCCCGGAGCGCTCGACTCAAGAATTGCGCGATGACGGTCGTTGCCGGGCAGCAAAACCAGGATGTTCACAGGCAGTCCTCTCCGCTCAACCTACCAAAAAGGACAGGTTTATTTTGGCAGGTTTTATCAGGCAAAACGCTATAAAAACGCCGGGCTTCGCGATGGTTAACATATCCATCGTGAAGCCCGGCGCATCCACGGCTACCAGCTCAGCAGCTCGTAGCCGTCCTCGGTCACCACGAGCTGTACCTCGCACTGGGCCGAATCGCTGCCGTCCTTGGTGCGCACGCACCAGCCGTCGCCCTTGCTGATCTTGATGTCGGGCGCTCCGGCGTTGACCATGGGCTCGATGGTAAAGACCATGCCCGGCACCATGATGGTGTCCACATCGGGCGCCTCGGTGGTAAAGCCCACAAACGGGTCCTCGTGGAACTCCTTACCGATGCCGTGTCCGCCGTACTCGCGCACCACGCTAAAGCCGGCGTCCTCGACGGTCTTTTGCACTGCCTCGGCCATAACGGAGAGCGGTAGCCATGGCTTGACGGCTGCCAGACCCGCCTCCACGCTGGCACGGGTGACGTCGACCAGGCGCTGGCGCTCGGCCGAGACCTCGCCGATGCAGAACATGCGGCTCGAATCACTAAAGTAACCGTCCAAGATCGTGGAGCAGTCTACGTTGATGATGTCGCCCTCGTGCAGCACGTCCGTATCGCAGGGAATGCCGTGGCAGACCACATCATTGATCGAGGTGCACACGCTCTTGGGGTAGCCCTCGTAGTTGAGGTCGGCCGGCGTGCCACCGTGCTCGACGGTGTAGTCGTAGATCATCTGGTCGATCTGGTTGGTGGTCATGCCTGCGGCGATATGCTCGCCCACATAATCGAGCACGCCCACGTTGATGGCTGCCGAGCGCTTGATGCCCTCGATATCGGCGGGAGTCTTGTAGAGCGTGCGAGGCAGAACCTCCCAGCCTTCTTCCCACAAGCGCTCGAGGCGCTCATCAAAGGCGCTATGGCATTTCTTATATTTTTTGCCGCTGCCGCACCAGCAAGCGTCGTTGCGGCCGGGCACGGGTCCGTTGTCATACATGGCTAACTTCCTTTCATTCGCAGCTAGTATAGCCCACCCACGCGTCCATAAAAGTTGCGGTGATATAGTTCCGATTTAAGCGGTTTAACAGCACAAATAGGAACTATATCACCGCAACTGATGGAGCGGGATGGCTGACACTAGCTGCTGCGTGGTTTTGCTAGTAGCTCACCTGGCAGGGGATGCCGAGGGCTTGGACGCGCGCGGCGATGGCGTCGAGCACCTCGGGCGCTGCTTTGGCAAGGCCGGCGACCGGCGTCTCGCGTGCCACCGTGTAGATGGTCGTTTCCTGCGGACGAATGCGCTCGAGCGCCGCGAGCCAGGGGGCAACGTACTCCTCGCCGGTGTTATCGAGAGACTTGCTCCGGTACTCACCGCTCAAAAACATCGTCTGGATAATGACGTGACCGTCAAAGCTTGCGAACGTCTCGATCTGGTGTTCGACGTCATAGGGGCCAACGGGCTGGTCGAGCAGCTGGATAAACGCCGGGTCGACGGTATCGAGCTTAAGAATGTTGTCGTCGACCATCATGAGCGCGTCGTGCACCTCGGGGCGGTCGGCGCGCGTGCCGTTGGAGAGCACGGCGATCTTGGAGTTTGGGGCAAGCTCGTCGCGCAGCGCGACGGCGCCGGCAATGGCCTGCGGAAACTCCGGTGCGGCGGTGGGCTCGCCGTTGCCTGCGAAGGTGATCACATCGGGGAGCTCGCCCTCGGCTGCCATCTCGCGCAGCTTTGCCTCGAGTGCATCGAGCACCACGGCAGCCGTGTTATACGGCTCGTGGCAGGGGCGCTCGGCGTTGAGGCCGTTTTCGCAGTAAATGCAGTCGAACGTGCAGATTTTGCCGCTGGCCGGCATCATGTTGACGCCGAGCGAGAGACCAAGGCGACGGCTGCGAACGGGTCCAAAGATGGGGCTGGCATTCAAAAATGTAGACATAGGCATATGCTCCTCAAGACTATTGCGCCTAAGCATAGCATCGGCTCCAAAGCGAGGTGCGGGCTCTTGCTTTACAAGTTTCGTTTTTTCACGTCGCTCATGATGCCGTGCCATGAAAAGCCTCGGGTCGGGTACAGTTAATCTGTTAACAAGTCGTAAGGCAATGCGGGACCATTCAGCCGTACTGACGTGCAATTGGATGGGCATTGATGATGGGGGCACAACATGGATTTTACGGTCGAGAATGCGGGCACCACG
>DXZZ01000117.1:0-3417 GCA_019419425.1 Collinsella sp.
CATACGCTCCACGTCTCCCCGCTAAAGTGTTTGCTGGGCAAACGCAAAGCCTGCGTCAAACCCTCGTGTGCTCTTCTTAAATCATGCATTGTAGCAGTCAAAGTGCGTTAAGATACTTCCCCAGTATTGGGCGCCCAAGGTTGGGCTGGGTCCTACGAGGCCTGCAGCCGACCGGTCGCATGGAAAAAGGAGAAACATGGCTACGTTCTTTCCCGGTGAGTCCCACACGTTTTCGGAGTATCTGCTGGTTCCTGGTTACTCGTCCTCGCAGTGCATCCCCAACAACGTCTCTCTTAAGACGCCGCTAACCCGCTTCAAGCGCGGTGAGAAGCCGGCAATCACCCTGAACATCCCCATGGTTTCCGCCATCATGCAGTCCGTCTCGGGCGTCGACATGGGCGTCGCGCTCGCTACCGAGGGTGGCCTGTCCTTCATTTACGGTTCTCAGACCCCCGAGTCCGAGGCTGCTATGGTTAAGGCCGTTAAGGATCACAAGGCTGGTTTCGTTCAGTCCGATTCCACGCTGACCCCCGACATGACCATGGAGCAGGTCATCGAGCTCAAGGAGAAGACCGGCCACTCCACCATGCCGGTCACCGACGATGGCACTCCCAAGGGCAAGCTCCTGGGCATCGTCACCAGCCGTGACTATCGCCCCAGCCGCGATGACCACCAGAAGAAGGTCTCCGAGTTCATGACCCCGCGTGAGCAGCTCATCGTGGGCGACAAGAACATCAGCCTCAAGGTTGCCAACGACGTCATCTGGGACAACAAGCTCAACGCTCTGCCCATTGTCGACGACAACGATCACCTCATGGGCATCGTCTTCCGCAAGGATTACGACAGCCACAAGACCAACCCCAACGAGCTGCTCGACGGCGATAAGCGCTACATGGTCGGCGCCGGTATCAACACCCGCGACTATGCCGAGCGCGTGCCGCTGCTCATCGAGGCCGGCGCCGATGTCCTGTGCATCGACTCTTCCGAGGGCTTCAGCGAGTGGCAGAAGCGCACCATCGAGTGGATCCGCGCCAACTACGGCGAGGACGTCAAGGTCGGTGCCGGTAACGTCGTCGACGCCGAGGGCTTCCGATTCCTGGCCGACTGCGGTGCCGACTTCATCAAGGTCGGTATCGGCGGCGGTTCCATCTGCATTACCCGCGAGACCAAGGGTATCGGTCGTGGCCAGGCCACCGCGCTGATCGACGTCTGCCGCGCTCGCGACGAGTACTACGAGGAGACCGGTGTCTACGTGCCCGTGTGCTCCGACGGCGGCATCGTCTACGACTACCACATGACGCTCGCCCTTGCCATGGGCGCCGACTTTATGATGCTGGGCCGCTACTTCGCCCGCTTTGACGAGAGCCCGACCGAGCGCGTCAACGTCAACGGCCAGTACATGAAGGAGTACTGGGGCGAGGGTTCTGCGCGTGCCCGCAACTGGCAGCGCTACGACCTGGGCGGCGCCGCGAAGCTCAGCTTCGTCGAGGGCGTCGACTCCTACGTTCCCTACGCCGGCTCCCTCAAGGACGGCGTGGGCGGCACGCTCTACAAGGTCAAGTCCACGATGTGCAATTGCGGTGCCCTCTCGATCCCCGAGCTCCAGGAAAAGGCACGCCTGACCCTTGTCAGCTCCACCTCCATCGTCGAAGGCGGCGCCCACGACGTAGTCGTGAAAGACTCCCAGCAGTCTGTGTCTTATCGATAAGCGACTTTCCCAGGCACCGCATCTTGCCGTTCAAACCGTCGCTTGCGTACCTAAGTACGCGGCGCTCCTCTTTCACGGCAACCTGCGGCACCTGGAAAACCCGTTGTTTCTAGAACGGGTTGCACATAAAGGTTGAGTTTCAACCACGTTATTTAGATAAAGCGAGATGCCTGCAAGTCGCAGGCATCTCGCTTGTTGTATTTGCTATCATCAGTCGAGTCAACCTTAGGGTCGGGCGGCTTAGCTTTGTTCGCTACAAGTTCCGCACGCAAAGAAGAGCACTTGATGTGCTCTTCGTCTTGCGCAGGACTGTCCGCAGTAGCGAATAAAGCTAAGCCGACCGACCCCATTAAAGATTAAAGGAGCTGATATGTGCGATTGCACAGATCATAAGGATGAGATCCCTGCCTACGACGCGCAGGCCATTGAGTCCAAGTGGATGAAGGCCTGGGAGGACTCCAACCTCTTTGCCGTCGACACCGACGCCAGTAAGCCTAAGAAGTATGTGCTCGAGATGTTCCCGTATCCGTCGGGCGACCTGCACATGGGCCACGCGCGCAACTATACCATCGGCGATGCCATGGCCCGTCAGGCCCGCATGCGCGGCTACGACGTGCTGCACCCCATCGGCTTTGACGCCTTTGGCCTGCCCGCCGAGAACGCCGCCATCAAACACAACACGCAGGCTGCCGCCTGGACGTATAAGAACATGGACCAGGCGCTCGCCACGATGAAGCGCATGGGCTTCTCCTACGATCTGGATCGCATGGTCAAGACCTGCAGTCCCGATTATTACCGTTGGGGTCAGTGGATCTTTGAGAAGTTGTGGGAAAAGGGCCTGGTCTACCGTAAGAAGAACCCGGTCAACTGGTGTCCCACTTGTAAGACCGTTCTGGCCAACGAGCAGGTCACCGAGGGTAAGTGCTGGCGCTGCGGCACCGAGCCCGAGAAGCGCGACCTGGAGCAGTGGTACTTCAAGATTACCGATTACTCCCAGGAGCTGCTCGACGACCTGGAGAAGCTCCCCGGCTGGCCCGAGCGCGTCAAGCAGATGCAGGCCAACTGGATCGGTCGTTCCGAGGGCGCCGAGGTCGACTTTACCCTGTGCGACCAGGATGGCGAGCCCATCGAGGGCGACGAGGGTAAGATCACCGTCTTCACCACGCGAGCCGACACGCTCTTCGGTGTCTCCTTCTTTGTCCTGGCTCCCGAGTACGCGCGTCTGCACGAGCTCGTCGAGGGTACGGAGTACGAGGAGGCCGTGACCAAGATCGTCGAGGACTCCAAGCATATCTCCGCCGTCGAGCGTGCCCAGGGCACCCTCGAGAAGCACGGTGCCTTTACCGGCCGCTACGTGGTGAACCCGGTCAACGGCGAGAAGGTCCCCGTGTGGGTTGCCGACTACGTCGTGGCCGACTACGGCACCGGCGCCGTCATGGCCGTTCCCTGCGGCGACCAGCGCGACTTTGAGTTCGCCCGCAAGTACGACCTGCCGATCGTGCCGATCATCCTGGACGATGACGACCGTGCTGCCGTCGAGGCCAACGGCGAGACCATCGATACCTTCCATGCCGAGACCGTCGACTGGGATTGCGCCCACGCTGCCGAGGGCACGCTCGTCCAGTCCGGCAAGTACACCGGAATGCGCGGTGGCAAGCACTCCGAGGGCGAGGCTGCAATCGTGGCCGACCTCGAGGCCATGGGCTGCG
>DXZZ01000118.1:0-3410 GCA_019419425.1 Collinsella sp.
CAGCGTCAGATGTGTATAAGAGACAGCGGTACTTGTAGCCGGTCGACATGTCGTTGTGGTACTCGATCTTGTGCGGCCAGCGGGCAAGGATCTTCTCGCACACGCCGGTCTGCTCGATCACCTGGTGCGGCGTGAGACCGCAGGCGGGGTCGTAGGGCATGTCGCCCGTCAGGTACTCCCAGTCGTTGGCCTTGAGGTCGTACATGACCAGGCCGCCCATCTCGCCGATGTAGGAGTTGAGGCCGAGCACGCGGGCGTCCTCATGGATCATGGTGCGATTGCGACCCGAGGTGGGGACCACCTGGATGCCGGCACGGGCGAGCGCGACAACCGCCTCGACGAGCTTGGTCGAGGGATTGCCGTCGTTATCGCGCAGTACACACGAGCCGGGGGCGAGCATCGTGGCGTCCAGATCGGTAAAGACATACTTGACCTTGGCAAGACGCTCGCGCACCTCGCCCGAAAGCTCGGCAACGGTCGGCAGGATGTTGTGGGACATGGTCACTCCGTTTACATAGAAGGGGCTGGTCTAGGCGTCGTACGCCGCAAGGGTGCGCTTGAGAATCGAACCGTCGCGCTCACAAGGCTCGGGTCCGTTCTTGCGCAGCATACACTCTTCCTCGCCCTTACCGGTCACGATGACCACGGCAGGACGGACAGTTTCGCGCACGGCAGTCTCGATAGCGGCAACGCGATCAGTCACGATTTGCCAGTTATCATTTCCCTGCGCTTGAACGTTGCGCGCGATCTCGGCGCAGATGTCCTCGACATCCTCGGGGCCGGGGTCATCCTCGGTAATCACGATTCGGTCGGCATACTTGCCAGCGGCGATGCCCATCGTGGTGCGTCGATCGACACCCTTACCGCCCGTAGCGCCAAATACAACCGCCAGCTCGCGCTCGGGATAGTTCTCGCACAAGTCGCGCAGGAGTGTCTCGAGGCTCATGCCGTTATGTGCAAAATCGACGATGCCCAGGATTTTGCCCGATACGGACGGATAGAGCTCCATACGACCGGGAACGAAGACGCCCTCAAAGCCATGGACGATACCCTCTTCGGAAATGCCCAGGGCCTCGGCGCAGGCAATAGCGGCAAGCGCGTTGGACACATTGAACTTAACCGGCGTGGGAATCACAATGTCACGCGTAAAACGGGGCGTGCGCACCGTTGCCACCACGCCGCAGTCGCCATTGCGAATCGCCAGCGCAAGCACGTCGGCACGCTCGTCGGTCAGGGAGAACGTCACCGTACGTTCGCAACGAGATGCCGCCTCGAGCGCGCGATCGACCTTATCCATATCGAGATTGACCACGGCAAAACGGCTCTGCAAGAAGATTTTGAGCTTGCTGGCAAAGTAATCCTCGAGCGTCGGATGCTCAATCGGCGAAATGTGATCCTCGCCGATATTGGTAAAGGCGCCGACTTCAAAGTCAATCTTGCCCGTACGCTCGTATTTGAGGCCCTGACTCGATGCCTCCATAACCAGCCACGGGGCACCCGCCTCCGCAGCATGTGCGATGCGAGACTGCAGCAGGAAGGATTCGGGGGTCGTCAGCTTGGAAGGGCCCGTCTCGATGCCGTCGTCGAACTCAATGCCCGTATTAAGAGCGGGTCGATGACAGCCCGTAAGCTTGGCCTCGTTGGCGAGGATGCCGCGCAGATAAAAGCTGCAGGTCGACTTGCCCTTGGTGCCTGTAAAGGCGCAGACCTTCACCTTACCCGACGGGTGCCCATAAAAGGCATCTGCCACCACGGCGAGCGTGCGACGAATATCGCTCACAATCACCGCGGGAAGATCAACATCGTAATCGACCTCGGAAACGTAGGCCACGGCGCCATCGGCGATTGCCGAAAGCAGGTACTCGCGCTTAAACGCACGGCCTTTGCAGACAAACAACGTGCCCGGACGCACCTGGCGCGAGTCATCAGTCGCAAACTCAATGCGCTGGTCGCACGAAGCGCTCGGTCTGGAAACAACAAGGTCATCTTCCTCGAGCAACTCTATATAGCGCATCAGAGTTAGCTTCTCTTGTGTCGGACTCGACATACAAAGACCTCTCTCGCTAAATTCAGCCTTAAAGGGCAGAAGACGTCCCGCGGCAGAAACGATGAAACATTCTGTATTATCAACCATCCTAATATGCCACCTGACCTTGCGCGCATCACAGCCTTCTAAAAAATTGCATGGACTGTGCCGTGGTCTAATAAATGGCAACAGTGTTCACCCCGTGTAAAACCAAGGAAATCTGGGTGCTGTTCTTTAACATAGCGTTCGCAACCACGTCCTGCCGCTTCGCCTGAAGATCGGGACGTGGTTTTTTCGGTTCGCTCGGCGCTTATGCCCTATCACGAAACAAAAGATTGGCATGATAGTAAAGATTATTTGACATCAGCTGCCGCAATCCTTGCGGCAGTACACCTGAGCCGTCAGCAGAAAGGATCTTGCATGTGCGGTTTTGTCGGTTTTACCGGTACAGATGAACAGAGTGAGCTGGTTCTCACGGCCATGATGAATCGCATCATCCACCGTGGTCCCGATATGGGCGGCCAGCATATCGTCGACAACGTTGCCCTTGGTTTTCGTCGTCTTTCGATTCTCGATCTTTCCGAAGCTGGAGCCCAGCCCATGTCGAGCGACGACGGCAAGGTCACGATTGTCTTCAACGGAGAGATCTACAACTTCCAGGAGCTTCGCGCCGAGCTGGAGGCGGCCGGCTACGCCTTCCACTGCAACGCTGATACCGAAGTCCTGGTACACGGTTACGAGGAGTGGGGCGAGGACCTGGTCAACCGTCTGCGCGGCATGTACGCGTTCGTGATTCACGACCAGAACAAGAACAAACTCTTTGGTGCTCGTGACATCTTTGGTATCAAGCCGTTCTATTACTACCAGGCATCCGATGGCTCGCTGCTGTTTGGCTCCGAGATCAAGAGCTTCCTGGACCATCCCAAGTTTGAGAAGGCTGTCAACCACGACGCGCTGCGTCCCTACCTGACGCTGCAATTCCCCGCCACGGAGGAGACCTTCTTTAAGGGCGTGTTCAAGCTTGCCCCGGCGCATTGCTTTACGTATGACCTGACGACCAACACCATGGACATCAAGCGTTACTGGAGCTGTGACTTCACCGACGACAACTCCAAGACCTTCGAGGAGTACGTGGACGAGTGCGACAAGGTCGTGCACGAAAGCGTCGCTGCGCACCGAATCGCCGATGTTAAGGTGGGCTCGTTCCTTTCTGGCGGTGTGGACTCCAGCTACATTGCCGCCTGTCTCATGCCCGACACCACGTATTCTGTCGGCTTCGATTACAAGAACTTCAACGAGACCAACTACGCCGCCGAGCTTTCCGACAAGCTGGGCATCAAGAACGTGCGCAAGATGATTACCGCCGACGAGTTCTTTGATGCAC
>DXZZ01000119.1:0-3329 GCA_019419425.1 Collinsella sp.
CCGCCGGGTGCCCGTCAAACTCGCTACGCGTCACCGCAGCATACACGGTATCGATAGGATCGATTGACATCACCGCAGGCCAGTCAGTACCAAGCCCTAAGTGGATTCCGCCATCGGCCTCTTCCCTATAGCGCCACATGTGGCTCATGCGCTCTTCGCCAAGAGACTCCTCGTACACGCCCTGCCCAAGGCCTCCGATGGGATGCTGCGGCTGAATCGCAGCATTAATGCCCAGGCGCTTCATGCGAGCAATATCCTCGAGCTTCAGGTTATCTGTATGCTCGATAGCAAAACGCGCCCCCTTGTTGCCGCACACCTCCTCGGCACGCTCGACGGCATCGATAATCATCGTGGCCGATGCGTCGCCGATAGCATGGATACGAACATCGAAGCCATTCTTGCTGGCCTCGAGCATCATGCGGTCAAGCGTCTCCTGGTTGCATGCTGGTTCGCCGCGAAAGTCCTTCCCCGTAGGAGCGTTAAGATACGGCTCATGCATGTAGGCCGTGTACGCCTCGGGACAGCCGTCCAAAATGTACTTGAGGCCTGCCATTCGGACGCGCTCGCCGTGATGACGCACACGCAGGGCCTGCGACTCTGACATCGGAGCGTCGAGCGCAGAATAGTAGCTAATACGCAGCGTACTCAGGTCCTCGCTCGCCAGACGGTCATAGATGTCGTACACGCCGGGCGTAGTCACGCCCAAAGGATACATATCACCAATCGAAGTTATGCCGAGCTTGTTGAACTTGCGCATCGACTTGAGCAACGACACATCAAGGTCCGGCTTATTGAGCACAACATCGAGCAAGATGTTCGTCGCCTGGGGCTCGGACAGAAAGCCATTGGGCTCGCCGTTGTCAAAGTGGCGGATAAGGCCACCTTCAGGCGTCGGGGTATTGCGGTCGATACCGACCGCCCTGAGCGCGGCAGTATTGCACCACACCACGTGCATTGAAAAGTCCGAGAGCACGATTGGGCGGTCGATATCGAGCGCATCGAGGCTGCGGCAATCAGGGTCAGTCGGGTTTTCCCACGCGGGCGAATACCAACCCTGACCGTAAATCCACGGATTGTCAGGATGCTCGGCGGCAAACTTGGCAACAGCATCCACGCAAGCCCGCTCGCTCGGCAGAAACATCAGATCGCAACAGAAGTCTTCATCCTTCTGGATTGAGCCGAGCGCAAAGTGCATGTGCGAATCGTTGAATCCGGGCATGACCAGTTTGTTGCCGGCGTCAATGACCTCGGTATCGGGACCGATAAACGGCTGCACCTTGTCGGGCGAGCCCACAGCCACGATCTCGCTGCCGCGAACTGCAACGCATCCGGCGTGAGGCTCAAGTTCCTCGGCAGTAAACAACGCCGTCGTCTTGAGGACGATATCAGCGGGAACTACCGCCTCCATGGCTACTCACCATCCTTAGCGGCGGCAGCCTGCATGGCCTTGCGGCCGAGCTCGGGCAGGAAGAAAACCGGAACTACGGAAAGCAGGAAGCAGAGGCTCTCGAGACCCATGTTCACAGTGTAGTCGGCACCAGCAACGGCAGAGATACCGATGGGCAGGAAATAGCTCATGAGCAGGGAGATGGTGCCCACGATACCGCCAGCGGAACCGGCATACTTATCACCAATCTCGGGAAGGAGAACAGGCATGGACTGCATAATCGGGCCGTTGATGGCGGTAAAGAAGCCATTGATGACCAAAATCGTCCACAGAAGGAAGCCGACCGGGGTGTACCACGTCACGAACATCGATATGGCACCGATGAGAGTAGTGACGATGAGAAAACCCTTGAACTTTCCAAGCTTATCGCAGAACGCAGGCCCAACGATGCAGCCGAAAAAGCTGCCAACGGTAACAATTGCGGCCATGAAACCAGCAGTGGCGACGTCTATGCCCTTGCCAAGCTGAAGCGCCTGAGGCAGGAAACCGGCATAGGCAGTGGTAGAGGCAAGTCCAAAACCGACGCCGATGGAGATTAGCCACACGCCAGGACTCTTGATAGCAACCTTGAGGTAGTCGAGCACGGGCTCGGGCTCGGGGAGCGATTGCCCCTCGGGCACATCTCGGTCAAGCACAATCCAAAGAACCCAGGAGATGGTCATGACGACAGCAGCGACCATATAAGAGTTAAAGACGCTGCCGAACAAGCCAGCACAGATCTGAGCGACAACGATGGCAACGCACGAAGCCGCGTAGAACAAGCCCATGGCGAAACCAGTCTGTTCACGGAACCAGGTGCCGAGCACCTTGATGAGGTTGGCGTTGAGTGCCGAGATTCCCATGCCAATCAGGAACATCGATGCCATCTGCATCGTGAACGAATCGAGCGTAAAGCAACGGAGAAAACCGCCGGCAACCGAAATTGCGGTGCAAACCGTGACAACTTTCTTAGAACCGATACGGTCACCAAGGGCACCCAGCGGAATTGAGAAGAAAACGGCGGTAAGCATAGGAACGAGGAACAGCATCGAAAAGCCGACGGTATCGATATTGAGCATAGGCATGACCTCGACGGCGAATGCTGAGACCTGGTACTGCATGTAGTTAGCCATAAAGCACAGCAAGCAAACGACTGAAACAATCGCCCAACGCCATGAAGGAAGCTTCTCTTCCATGATGACTCCTTTAATAAGTCGGAATAATCAAACAGCTTGGAGAACCGGGCCCTGGCTCTTAGGTATTCATATTTTGCGATTGGTCCCTCACCGAAACCATTCGGCTAACGGCTTATCATCATTCGAAAAAAGGAGTAGTATCTCTACGCAAATTAACTAAAATGCCAGCTAAACCACTACGCAATCTCATCGGAGGTCATCTTGAGCTTTTTGTCCGATTCTGAATGGCTCTGCTTAAACGATCTCGTGCTTTCGATTAATTCCATCGACAGCGACCGCGAGTTTCGCTCGACCGTCCTCAAAAAGCTGCGTTTTCTCATCCCCTACGAGTCGGCTGCATTTTTCCTGAGCGACCTTTCCAGGGATCTCGTATCCACCCCGCAAGAATGGAAAACGCGCGTCTTTCTTGACCCTCTTGGCATCGATGTCCCCGCTGGGATGCTCGAGCTCTACACCGAAAAGTACTGGCAGCAGGACATGATCGTCGCCCACCGCAATCTTACGCGCTCGACGGTGCTGCGCGAGTCCGATCAGCTCAGCCCTGGCGATATCGACAGCAGTTATATGAAGGATTATCTTGGCGGCCGCCACGTCGTCAACGTCAGTTTCTTTAATGACGAGGGCTTTTTGGGATCGCTCAATCTTAATCGCAAGAAAGAAGAGGGCGACTTTAGCGATCGCGAAGTTCAAATCCTTGAGCTCATCGA
>DXZZ01000012.1:0-38916 GCA_019419425.1 Collinsella sp.
GCCCGTGGGTTATACCCTAAGAGCAAACCACCCTTTTTAAGGGTGGTTCTGATTTGGAGCGGAAACTGTGTCCCGGAATAGGCGCTCAGAATGGGATGCGCTTTCCCCTTGGAGCCCTCGGCGGAGATTGCATCCCAGAATCCGCGCCTGGAATGGGACACACGATTGTCCGTGCCCGCATCCCACCATATTCGGGATGCGGGTTTCTGCGCTTTTGTGCATCAGGCAAGCAGCTGCTTTTGGCGGCTCTCCCGGGCTGCGCATCGCTTGTGATGTCGATGCGACCGACCAGAGAGTCGGCGCATTGGTCAATCGCATTACAAAAGACAGGTTTATTGAGATTGGTGAACTGACGGCCATGGCCCATACCATTGTGGTTGCCTAGATTGAAAGCTGAGATGGAAAGTGCTTTCGGACAGGAGGGCAATATCAAGCCCCACGTTCCCTGTGGGAAGTGGGGCTTTCAAGGGCTGCTAGTTAATAGTTATTAGAGGTAGCCGTTCAGCCAATCGGGCATATTGGGATCGTCAATGCTCCACGAATCTTCTTCATGCTCGCTTTCTTCCCAGTTGCTTTCGTCCCCATCGAAGAACTTGCGCCTATTACACTTGTATTTGACAACCGTGTCGCCCTCACGGCGGTATTCATTCCAGTAGTAGTTTTGCTTTCCGTATCCGTTCCATTCTTGAGTTCTGTATATGACCATGGTGTCTCCTTTTCGTTTGCGTACGCGGGGCGCACGGTGTATCAGATTTGACTACTGGGCTATGACTTGCGCAATGTGAGTTTTTTTGGCGTTAATGCTCGCAAGTTCGTCGGAAGTAAAAACAAACGGGACAACCGCTTCATCCCATTCGATATTTGAGAAGGTATAACCGGCGCGCGTTACTTTGACTGTTTCTTTCCCAAAGAGTTTGCCGACTTCTGTGAGCTTGTAACCCCAGGGCTCTTTTGTCATCATTCCGCTGGAGACGAGACGCTTGTTAACTGCCTGATTCGAAAGAAGCAAGTCATGTCCGAGTCCCGTTGCAGTCTTCTTGACTCCGGTAAGGTTGACCACTGGCAAGGAGGCCTTTTCTGCTGCCTTAGCAATCGTGGCAACACCTTTGTCTGCGCCGTTGCAAATAGTTTTGAATTTAGGCGTATGGCCCGTTTTCGCGGCAATCGTAATGCTAACGATTGAACTGATTGCCACAAATACACCGATGCCAATCTGGACTTTGTGCTGCTCGAGCCACACGAGGCCTTTGTTCTTTGCGGGCAGATCAGTGTTTTCCGACTCCAATTTCTGTACACCTCATTTCTTGATTGATTTTGCAAGTTGATATGCAAGAGAGCCCAATGCCGGAATCAATGCCGATGAAGCGGGGATTAGGGCGGCGGTGAGAGCGGTTGCTCCAACTATGGCGCTCTGCTTAGTAGCTGCCTCTTGTTGTGTCCCCTTCTCATCCCCTTCTTTAAGGGCATTTTGCATCTTCTCTAGTTTGGGTGCTACTGGTTGGTCAACGAATAGCTGAATTATTTTTGCCAGATCCTCGTTTCCGCTGACGGCGATTTCGTTGTTGAATACCGCCCTGATGGCGAGATAGTGCATCTTCGTCATCTGCGTTTTACCCGTCTCAAGGCTGCTGACGGTTTGCTTTGTTATGCCTAGTTCGTTCGCAAGCCGTTCGCCACTCCAGCCCGCCGCCTTGCGAATGGTTGACAGGTGAGCTTGGAGCCTGCTGACTAGTTCATCATCCGTTGAAGTCATTTCTGCCTCACATATAGTAAAGAATCCTTATTACTGTCAGATATTATATACCCAGTCAGAAATTTAGCAATTACTAAGTGAGTCTTAGTTTATTCGGCTGGCTCCTGAATCTCCTCAGTTTTAAACTGAATTGAAAACGATACCGACGCCGGCGTCTTGTTCTCATGTTTTAAAGGTATGGGCAGGTATTGTTCGACAGACGATGGCCTCGATGCCGATTTCATGCATCCCCTCAGGGGTCATCCGTCCAGGAACCTGTTTTCCATCGTTGCGTGGTCAGCGAGACGTGCAAGGAGCACATCGACCGTATGGGCGGCTGTTATTTCTGCACAGTTGAGAGGGCATCTTGGAAGACGTGTCCATGGCGATTTTGGGAGACGCTAACCGCTTGGATTATAGTGGACGGTCGGTCTTAGAGGCCTATGGGTGGGAGATGTTGTTTCACTTGCCAACGACCGGCCGGGGTCTGGTTTAACCGACGTGGAACGTGATTGCACCATCTGGTAGCAAGTCGAGTTGCAGATGAGTACACCCGATCGTGTGGAATAAGGCTTCAGGAGCGCTCCGCCTGTTTACACTCCCGCAATCCCACGCGCCGCACTCAACAGCTCGTACTCCCTCTGGCTCCACTGGCGCAGTTCAGCGGCGTCGACGGCGTCGCGGCACAGGTCCAGGAACACCTCGGCGCCCTCGCAGAAGCACTCACGGGCAAAGTCACCCGAGCCGCTTGCGACGCACGAGCCGTCGGCAAAGAGCTTCCAGCTGGACGACTCGCGCGAGTCGTCTCCGAGCAGCTTGATCTGTAGCACGTGCGGGTCGCCGGCAACGTAGAGCTCTTCCTCGAGCACCCGCACGGTAAAGCGCATCTGGTGGGAGAGGCTGCTCTTGACCATGGCCGAGGCATAGCCGTTCGGCTTGTCCAGAAGATGCATTCGTTTTGGCTTGGCTGCCAGGTTGTGGAAATTGCGCTCGCTGCGCACAGAGAAATTGTCCATACGGATTCCTTTCATCGATGTTGGCAGGGCCACCGTGCCTCTTGGCCGGTTGGCGTCGGGATCGTGGAGCCAACTCTCTACCCCGACTCTGGATAAAACGCGCCCGCTCCTTGCTGGCACGATGGAGTCTATCAGCGCGCGCGGACACAAATCAAGCGCCGCCTGCGAAATGATGTGCAGACGGCGCTTGATTTCGCCGGCCGCTGTTAGGCTTAAATTCGAAAAAATGTCGAAATATCCCGTGTAAAAGTACGGAAAAGTGTCGTAATACACACTTTAAAACCTCGAAAAAGTGTCGAAATGAGCATCTAGCAACCACGGAAAAGTGTATCCTAGTGCTAAAACAGCACGTAATAAGGGGTACGCTTATGCTGCAGAGAAAAGCAAAAGCACAGTTTGAATCTTGGCTTGCCTTGTCGCCTAACAAGGCTCTTTTGGTCAAGGGCGCCCGACAGGTAGGAAAGTCATATTTGGTCAACGTCTTTGCAAGCGAATCGTTCGAAAATGTCGTGACGTTCGACCTTATCGCCGACGCGTCCGTGCGCGATTCGTTTTTGGCGGCAAAAAGCGCGGATGACCTGCTTATGCGCATGTCTATTGCTGCAACGCAGCCGATGGTTGCGAACAAGACCGTTGTGATTATCGACGAGGTGCAGCGATGCCCCAACGTAGTGACGTTTATCAAATACCTGGTCCAGCGCGGCGACTTTCGATACATCCTTACCGGATCGCTCCTTGGCGTTGAGCTCGAGGGCATCGATTCCCTGCCGGTGGGGTATGTCGAGCAGGTCCAGATGTACCCGCTCGACTTTGAGGAGTTTTGCTGGGCAAATGGCGTTGGTGCCAGCGTGTTTGACATGCTCAGGGGCCGTCTAAAGGATGAAGGGGAGCTCCCCGGCTATCTGTATGACCGCTTGCTCGATCTGTTCCACCAGTATGTGGTGGTGGGAGGCATGCCCGACGCGGTCAATTCCTTCTTGGCGACGCGCAATGTCGACGAGGTTCGAAACATCCACCGCGATCTTCACGCCCTGTATCGCGATGACATCGCAAAGTACGCTCCGCCTGAGCTACGCTTGGTTATTCGCGATATCTATGATCTGATTCCCAGCGAGGCCGGCTCCAAAAACAAGCGATTCAAACTGTCATCGATTAACGGTGTCAAACGTTTTTCGCAGGTGACAGATCATTTTCTCTGGCTATCGGAGGCGGGTGTCGCGCTTCCCGTGTATAACGTAACGGCGCCCGTGGCACCCCTTTTATTGGGGGAGCAACGAAATCTGTTCAAGCTGTTTTACTTGGACACCGGAATGCTCATGTCGTCGTATTCCAAAAGGGTTGCCCAAGGCGTTTTTGATGGGGAGGCGGAAGACGCCTTTGGTATGAACATGGGGGCGGCGTTTGAGGGCTTCGTTGCCCAAGAGCTCAAAGCCCACGGATTCAGATTGCGCTACTTTACGTCTAAAAAAGTCGGCGAGCTCGATTTTGTGGAGGAGACGCTCGATGGGGAGGTCCTTGCCATCGAGGTCAAGTCGGGCAAGAGCTTTAAGTCCCATGCGGCGCTCGACAACGCACTTGCGACGAAGGGCTACGGAATCGATCGCGCCCTGGTACTTGCGGAATGTAATCTTCACCGCGATGGTGACGTGCTGTATCTGCCCATCTTTATGGCAGGGCTTTTGGAGCCGTAACATGCCGCCGGCTCTTCCGGCCCTCCCTTAACCCCCGCTACTCGTCCCCGTCGTTGGGGTCGCCCTTGAGGGTGTTGATGTCCAGGTACTGGTTATCGTCCTCTTTTTGCTGGGTCTCCGACTCCGCTTGGGTGGGGCCGCGGAACAGCTGGAATCCCTCAAACGCAATGACGCCGAGCAGGGCAATGATAATGGCGATAAAGGCAACCTTGACTGCCTGCGGAAATTCCGAGAAACGCAGCGCCTTTTCCTCGGCGTAATAATCGGCAAAGCGCTCTTCGCCCGTGCTTTTGGTATACGCCGGCGCGGACGCGGCCTCCGGGTCATATTCCGGTGCAGGCGTGGCAGCGTACGGATCGTTGAGATAATCGCTCGATGCGGTGCCATGATCCTCGGTCTCGATGCGACCGGTGCCAGCATAGCCATCGGAATAATCGGAATATGCCGCACCGCCCTCATAGTCCGCGGCGCTCGTGTTGGCGGCAAAAAGCGGGTTAACTGGAACATCGAGCGCCGGCATGCCGGTAGAGGTCTCATCCAGATCGGTTGCAGCCCAGGAATCGTAGGCAACTTGATGGGCAACGGGCTCGTCGAGCCTTGCGACCGGAGGCTTGCGTGCCGCAGGAACAGGCAACTGCTGGGCGCTGTACATAACGGTGCTGTCGGCCGATTTGTTCCGCGTCGCTGCAGCGAGAAATGCTGCCGTCTCGGACGGGTCGCTTGCGGGGCGGGGAGCGGGCGTGGGCGCCGAAGTGGGTGCGGGCGTAGGCGCGGGCGTCGAAACAGCCGACTGCGCAGGAGTCGGCGCAGATGCGGTCTTAGGCGCAAGTGCGGGATTGGGGTTTGACGGGCGAGCCCCGCCGCCCATGAGTTCGTCGGCGGTCCACGGGCGATCATCCATCACGTCGTCAAGGCTCAGCGAAAACAAGTCGTCTTCACCCTCATCGAACATGCGGTGCACATGTCCACCAATTGCCGGAATCAATCCGCGACCGGTGCATGATGCCTTGCTCAACGCCATTCTGTTCCACCCTTTCGAAATACTAATGACATCGATTATATGGAACTTTCCAAGCGGCTCGGTCTTGGATTCATGCTTTCCAGAACTCGCGCCCAAAAGGGGAGAGGCAATCCAGGCGAGTGCCTACTTGTCGCCTGCTGCCGCCTTGGCCTCATTGAGGTAGCTATAGAAGCTGTACTTGGAGATGCCAAAGAACTCGCAGGCGCGCTCGCTCGACTTGGAAATGAGGAAGGCGCCGCGACGGTCAAGGTAGCCAATGGCACGAATGCGCTCGTCTTTGGTCATGAGTGCCGCGGGCTTGCCCACAAACTGCTCGCACTCGTGCAGCAGGTCTTCGAGCAGGTCGCCGATGTTCTTGGTAATGGGCTCGGGTTCGGTATAGCCCGTGCCGCCGGTGCCGGTAAAGGCGTCGAGCGAACGCTCAAAAGCCTTCATAAGCGTAATGTCAAAGTTGATGCCCAAAATGCCGACAGGCTTGCCCTCATCGTTGCGGATAAAGATCGTCGAGGACTTGAGCAGCTTGCCATCGGTGGTTTTGGTGAGGTATGGCTCGCGGTCGTGTACGTCGGTGGCGCCCTCGTGCATGGACTCAAACACAATATGGCTGGGGCCGTCACCCAGTTTGCGCCCGCTGACGTGGCCGTTTTCGATCACTACGATGGAGTGGTCCACGTCATCGGTCTCCAGATCGTGGACGACGATTTCGCAGTTGGGGCCAAATTGGAGCGCCAGACCGTGTGCAAGGCGCTTATAGAACTCAATCTGTGCGGGGGTCATGGGTGCCTTCCTAAAAATTAGTTTGGGCTCACTGTGCCATAAACCCCACTTGTTCGCAAATAACGAAAGCGTCGCTGTGTTATGTGACCGTTCGGCGGCGAAAAGGTACCGATTACGGCAACAAACAATTTGTTAGGTTTTCCAATCAAAAAGTGTGATAGAACAGTGCTAACAAACTTTTTGTTTGGCATCCACATAAAAGTTCAGCCGTGTGAATGGGATCGGGCTGAAACGCGTATGCGGGGGCCGGCAAGAGAGAACTTAAGGAGTTCACCGTATGGCCGATAAGATCCAGTGGGCGGGCAACACGATGCCCAAGAGCGATGACAAGCACTTGGGAATCATGAGCCTCGACCACGTGAAGAAGGCCCGCGCCTTCCACCAGTCGTTCCCCCAGTACACCGTCACTCCGCTTGCCCGCCTGGATGGCCAGGCCGCGCGCCTGGGCCTGTCCAACCTGTGCGTTAAGGACGAGAGCTATCGCTTTGGCCTCAACGCCTTTAAGGTCCTGGGCGGTTCGTTTGCCATGGCCAACTACATTGCCGACGAGACCGGCAAGGACGTTGCCGAGTGCACCTTCGATTACCTGACCTCCGATCAGCTTGCCAAGGACTTTGGCCAGGCCACCTTCTTTACCGCCACCGACGGCAACCATGGCCGCGGCGTGGCATGGGCTGCCAACAAGCTGGGCCAGAAGGCCGTCGTGCACATGCCCAAGGGTTCCACCAAGCCCCGCTTCGATAACATCGCCGCCGAGGGCGCCACGGTGACCATCGAAGAGGTCAACTACGACGAGTGCGTGCGCATGGCCGCCGCCGAGGCCGATGCCTGCGAGCGCGGCGTCATCGTTCAGGACACCGCCTGGGAGGGCTACGAGAAGATTCCGTCCTGGATCATGGAGGGCTACGGCACCATGGCTTCCGAGGCTGCCGAGCAACTGCGCGAGATGGCCATCAACCGCCCGACGCACGTCTTTGTCCAGGCTGGCGTAGGCTCGCTCGCCGGCGCCGTGGTGGGCTACTTCACCAACCTGTATCCCGATAACCCGCCCACCTTCGTCGTGGTCGAGTGCGCTCCTGCCGCCTGCCTGTACAAGGGCGCTGCCGCCGGCGACGGCGATCCGCGCATCGTGGACGGCGACATGCCCTCCATCATGGCCGGTCTGTGCTGCGGCGAGCCTAATATTCTGGGCTGGGATATCCTGCGCAACCACACCACCGCGTTCGTGTCCTGCCCCGACTGGGTCACCGCTCGCGGCATGCGCACCCTGGGTGCTCCCGAGAAGGGCGACCCGCGCGTCATCTCCGGCGAGTCCGGCGCGGTGACCACCGGCCTGGTCGAGACCCTCATGCTCGATCCCGAGTACGCCGAGCTCAAGGAGCTCATCGGTCTGGACAAGACGAGCTCCGTGCTCTGCTTCTCCACCGAGGGCGATACGGATCCCGACCAGTATCGCCGTATTGTTTGGGAAGGCGAATATCCCACTTGCCAATCGTTAGGGCGGAGTAAATAGGTATCGCTCCGCCACCTCACAGGTAGATTCCTTCGTTTGAAAGGTTATGAACAATGGCTAAAGAACTCGATTTCGACGCTATCAAGGCTGCTGCTGAGTCTCACCGCGCTGACATGACCCGCTTCCTGCGCGCTATGATCTCCCATCCCTCTGAGTCCTGCGAGGAGGGTGAGGTTGTCGCTTGCATCAAGGCCGAGATGGAGAGCCTTGGCTATGACGAGGTCAAGGTCGACGGCCTGGGCAACGTTATGGGCTTTATGGGCGAGGGCGACAAGATCATCGCCATCGACTCCCACATCGACACCGTCGGCATCGGCAACATCGAGAACTGGGATGCCGATCCCTATGAGGGCTACGAGACCGACGAGATCATCTACGGCCGCGGCGGCTCCGACCAGGAGGGTGGCATGGCTTCTGCTACCTACGCTGCCAAGATGATGAAGGACATGGGCCTCATCCCCGAGGGCTACAAGATCATGGTCGTCGGCACCGTCCAGGAAGAGGACTGCGACGGCATGTGCTGGCAGTACATCTACAACAAGGACGGCATTAAGCCCGAGTTCGTCATTTCCACCGAGCCCACCGACGGCGGCATCTATCGCGGTCACCGCGGCCGCATGGAGATCCGCGTCGACGTTCACGGCACCTCCTGCCACGGCTCCGCTCCCGACCGCGGCGACAACGCCATCTACAAGATGGCCGACATCATCGCCGACGTCCGCGCCCTCAACAACAACGGCTGTGACGAGTCGACCGACATCAAGGGCCTCGTCAAGATGCTCGACCCCAAGTACAACCCCGAGCACTTCGAGGACGCCCGCTTTCTGGGCCGCGGCACCTGCACCGTCAGCCAGATCTTCTACACCAGCCCCAGCCGCTGCGCTGTCGCTGACTCCTGCGCCATCTCCATCGACCGTCGCATGACCGCCGGTGAGACCTGGGAGTCCTGCCTGGACGAGATCCGTAACCTGCCGGCCGCCAAGAAGTACGGCGACGACGTGAAGGTCTCCATGTACATGTACGACCGTCCGTCCTGGACCGGCGAGGTCTACGAGACCGAGGCTTACTTCCCCACGTGGATCAACAAGGAGACCGCTCCGCACGTCAAGGCCCTCGTCGACGCCCACAAGGCCATGTTCGGTGACGAGCGCATCGGCTGCGAGCCCAGCATGGACAAGCGCACCGGTCGTCCGCTGTGCGACAAGTGGACCTTCTCCACGAACTGCGTTTCCATCCAGGGTCGCTATGGCATCCCCTGCGTCGGCTTTGGCCCGGGTGCCGAGTCTCAGGCTCACGCTCCCAACGAGGTCACCTACAAGGACGACCTGGTCACCGCTGCCGCCATGTATGTGGCTGCCCTGAACCTCTACGATCCGAGCCAGGCCGATGGCGACGCCACCGTGTTCCGCGCCGGTCTGACCAACAACAAGATCGACTAGTCCCATTCCTTGATCTTGTTGAGCCGGGGGCCGCTCGTGTCCCCGGCACCCCCTGTTGACTTGGGGCCCGCGGTCGTTATCTCCCATGCTTCCTCAACGGTAGTGGGTCCTCGTCATAGCGCTCTGCATGTTCTAGCCACACGCGCATGCCGGAGCACATCTACTCATTGCAATCGTTTCATCTTTGGAAAGGATATTTACATGGATGCCAAGTTTACCGAGCTCGTCGAGCAGCTGAACGGCCTCGATTTTAAGGGCATGTACGGCAGCGACTTCCTGCACACCTGGGATAAGACCACCGATGAGCTCAAGGCGCTCTACATCGTCGCTGACGCCCTGCGCGAGCTGCGCGAGAACAACGTTTCGTCCAAGATCTTCGATTCGGGTCTGGCCGTCTCCCTGTTTCGCGACAACTCCACCCGTACGCGCTTCTCCTTCTCCAAGGCCGCTAACCTGCTCGGCCTTGAGCTGCAGGACCTGGACGAGAAGAAGTCCCAGATCGCTCACGGCGAGACCGTCCGCGAGACCGCTACCATGATCTCCTTCATGGCCGACGTCATCGGCATCCGCGACGACATGTACATCGGCAAGGGCGACGCCTACATGGCCGAGGTCTCCGAGTCTGTCCAGCAGGCCTACGAGGACGGCGTTCTGGATCACCGTCCCACGCTCATCTCTCTGCAGTCCGATTCCGACCACCCCACGCAGTCCTCTGCCGACATGCTTTACCTCATCAACGAGTTTGGCGGCCTCGAGAACCTCAAGGGCAAGAAGGTTGCCGTTACCTGGGCCTACTCGCCCTCTTACGGCAAGCCGCTGTCCTGCCCGCAGTCGCTGATCAGCCTGCTGCCCCGCTTTGGCATGGACGTCACCCTGGCCCACCCCGAGGGCTACGACCTCATGCCCGAGGTCGTCGAGCGCGCCAAGGGCTATGCCGCCGAGTCCGGCACCACCTTTAAGCAGGTCAACACCATGGCCGAGGCCTTCGAGGGCGCCGACATCGTGATCCCCAAGAGCTGGGCTCCGTTTGCCGCCATGGAGAAGCGTACCAACCTGTACGCCGAGGGCGACGACGCCGGTATCGCAGCGCTCGAGAAGGAGCTGCTCGCTCAGAACGCCACCCATCAGGACTGGTGCTCCACGACCGAGCTCATGGAGAAGACCGCCAACGGCCAGGACACCATCTTTATGCACCCGCTGCCCGCCGACATCTCCGGTGTCTCCTGCGAGCACGGCGAGGTCAACGCCGACGTCTTTGACATGCACCGCGTGGGCATGTACAAGGAGGCCAGCTACAAGCCGTACGCCATCGCAGCCATGATGTTCCTGCAGAAGGTTGCCGATCCCGCCGCTACCCTCAAGGCCCTCGACGAGCGCAACACCGCCCGTTGGTTCCAGGCCTAAAGCCGCGCTGAGGTAAGCCATGTAAAGGGGGCACTCTGCCAACCGGCGGGGTGCCCCTTTTTGCATCGTGGGCGTGCGGGATAAGCGCTTTCGATGTAGATGCCCCGCGACGCGAGTTATGGGTACGATGGTTTCAGGGGAGGTATCGCCATGAAACTCGGTTGCGTCATTATGGCTTCGGGCGAGGGCAAGCGGTTTGGCTCTAACAAGATGCTTGCCGATATCTATGGCAAGCCGCTGATTGCCCGGACTATCGATTCGGTTCCCTGGGGCTTTGACGTCGTGGTTTCGACGCGTTGGCCCGAGGTCGCCCAGATTTGCGAGGACAAGCATTGCCCGTGCGTGCTGCACGATGGCAAGCTCAGGAGCGAAAGCGTCCGTGCGGGCCTTTCGTGGGGGGTGAGCCGCGGCTGGAAGGGTTGCCTCTTTTTGCCGGGCGACCAGCCGCTCGTGAGTTCGGATTCTTTTGAGGCCATGGTTCGCGCGTTTGATGGGCGTGGCCGCAAGTATCCGGTGCGTCTTGCGTGCAACGGTGAGCCTTCGAGCCCGGTGCTCTTTCCGGCGGAACTGTTCGATGCACTTATGTGTCTTGAGGGTAAGGACGGCGGCGGTTCGATCCTCAAGGACCGTACCGACGTGGTGCTGGTCGAGGCGCGTGCCTACGAGCTGTGGGACGTCGATACCGTCAAGGGACAGCGACGCATAACGGAGCATATCGCCGCCTGCTCGTATTTTGATCGCGTGGCCAACTGCATCAATCAATAAGGAGCAATTATGATCATCATCAAAAACGGCGCACTCGTGACGCCCCAAGGGCTTCGCCGCGCCGATCTTGCCATGGATGGCGATAAGATCGTACGGATTGCCGCGGCGATTGAGCCGGCCGAGGGCGATACCGTCGAGGATGCTGCGGGCTGCTGGGTGTTCCCGGGCTTTATCGATGGGCACACGCACATGCAGTGCTGGACCGGCATGGACTGGACGGCCGATAGCTTTGAGACCGGTACGCGTGCGGCTGCCTGCGGCGGTACGACGACCATCGTGGACTACGCGACGGCCGATCGCGGCGTGACCATGCCCGATGCCTTGGCCGAGTGGCATCGCCGCGCCGACGGAACCTGCACGGCCAACTACGCCTTTCATATGGCACTCGCCGAGTGGAACGAGCGCAACCGCGCCGACCTCTCGGCCATGCGCGAGGCGGGCGTATCGTCGTTCAAGACCTACTTTGCCTACGATCATCTGCGCCTGGACGATGCCGAGACGCTCGAGGTGCTGGAGGAACTCAAGCGTATTGGCGGCATACTGTGCGTGCATTGCGAGAACGGTACGCTGGTGAATGAGCTGCAGAAGCGCGTGTTTGAGCAGGGTATCCACGGGCCCGAGGGCCATGCGCTCAGCCGTCCGGATGTGTGCGAGGCCGAGGCCGTGAGCCGTCTGCTGTATCTGGCACACCTGGCCGGCGACGCACCGGTCAACGTGGTACACCTTTCGACCAAGTTGGGGCTCGAGGCCATTCGCGCTGCCAAAGCGCGCGGGCAGAAGAACATCTATGTCGAGACCTGTCCTCAATATCTGATGCTCGACGATACGCGCTACTTGGAGCAGGGCGAGGACGGCTTTGCGGGCGCCAAGTATGTGATGAGCCCGCCGCTGCGCCATGCCGGCGACCGTGCGGCACTGCGCGAGGCGCTTGTGGCCGGCGAGATCGATACGATTGCGACCGACCACTGCAGCTTTAACCTGCACGGGCAAAAGGACCGCGGGCGCGATGACTTCCGCGCGATTCCCAACGGCGGGCCCGGTGTGGAGCATCGCCCCGTCGCGATCGCTACGAGTTTTGAGGGACAGCTGGGCCCCGAGGATCTGTGCCGCTTGATGAGCGAGAACCCGGCGCGCGTCTTTGGCATGTATCCGCGCAAGGGCTGTCTTGCCGAGGGCTCCGATGCCGACGTGTGCGTGTGGGATCCCAAGGCGCGCTGGACGATTAGCGCCGCGACGCAGCATCAGGCTGTGGACTATACGCCGCTCGAGGGCTTTGAAGCGCACGGCCGCGCCAAGGCCGTGTTTGTGAACGGCGTGCTGGCTGCGCGCGACGGCGAGCCCACCGGAGCCCAACCCGGCCGCTACGTGCCCCGCTAACGGGAAGACCGCCGGGGTAGCTAATTTGGGAGATGATTTTTTGGGACGGGGTAGCAAAAAGAGCCCCGTCCCAAATTTGCTACCCCTGGAGGCTGGTGGCGATGAGGGGGCGGCCGAGGGCTGCCTCGAAGCAATCTGCCATCGTTGGATCGGCAAGCGTGTCGACTTGGTTGAGCATGATGCGGGCATTGTCGAGGTTCAGCATCTGCAGCTCGGCATTGAGCACCATGGCGACGCGCTCTGGGGTGGCAGCGTCGGTGGGCTCGCAGCCGCAGCGCTCGCAGAAGAGCTCGGGGCGGTGGACAACCTTGGCGACGGGCTTGCCCAGCCCTGAGGCGCCGACGACCCAGACAACGTTTGCCGTGGCGGCGGGAATTACCGGCTCCCAGGCGGCATGCGCCTTGAGCGGGAGTCGCTTGCTGCCATCTGCCTCGGCCAACACATAGTCAAAGCGCTGCGCCAGCTGGTCGAGCGGCTCGGCGGGGGCGGAGAGCTTGCCTGTCTCCGGGTTCAAAACACCCGCCTGGCAGATACTTCCGCGGACAAGTCCCGCGCATGCCTCGCAGGTGCAGCCGGGAACATGTAGGGTCCCCGGCTTCCAAGGCGCGGCGTCCAGGCGACGGCTCGACCCGTCCCATGGCACGCCGGCGACGGGAAACATGTGCGTGGTGGTGCAGAGGAGCACGCGGCCGCCAGCGCGCATAAGCTCAAGGCCGAGCGTCTTTAGCAGCGTCGACTTGCCGCCGCTGCCGACAATCGCGGTAATGCCCGGCTCGATCTTGAGCGCGGAGGCAAGGTTTTCGCTCGTCGTTTCCATCTGTTCACCGCCGTATAATACTGTGATAATAAAAAATCATCAGAGTAGCGGTCGAACCGCTTTGCTCTGCTCAAACCGTAGCACAGGGAGGTGTCCCGGGAATGCTCGTTTATGTTCGCGGCGCTGGCGATATCGCCACGGGCGTCGCCGCTCGCTTGGTACGCTCCGGCGTGTCGGTCGTTATGGCCGATATCGCGGTTCCCACGTGCATCCGCCGCACAATCAGTTTTTGCGAGGCCATTCGCCTGGGCGAGGTCGAGGTCGAGGGCATTCGCGCTCGCTTGGCACAGACGCCGGCTGAGGCGCTTGCGATTGCCGAGGCTGGAGACGTCGCCGTCGTGGTAGACCCTCAGGCGCAGATGCTCGGCGAACTTAAGCCCGCGGCTGTGGTCGATGCGATTTTGGCTAAGCGCAACCTGGGCACCACGCGCGACATGGCGCCTGCCGTCATCGCCGTGGGGCCGGGCTTTACCGCGCCGGTTGACTGCGACGCCGTGGTCGAGACCATGCGCGGGCATTTTCTCGGACGTGTCATTACCCAAGGTTCGCCCCAGCCCAACACGGGTGTGCCGGGCTTGATCGGCGGCTATGGCAAGGAGCGCGTTATCCATAGCCCCGCCGCCGGCGTGTTTCGGTCCGACCGCGCAATCGGCGACATCGTGAGCGCCGGAGACGTGATTGGCTACGCGGGCGATACGCCCATGTATACGCAGATCGATGGCTGCTTGCGCGGCCTTTTGGCCGACGGCGTTCAGGTGACCGAGGGCTTTAAATGTGCCGACGTCGACCCGCGCGGCGATGCCAGCTATATCAACTACATTTCGGACAAGGCGACGTCGGTCGGCGGCGGCGTGCTCGAGGCGCTCGCTATGCTCACCGGTGTCTTTAGAGGATAGAAGGCGGCAATGGAAAAGCTCGATGTTGTGAATGCGGCGCTTGCCGCCTTGCGTGCTGGCGAGACGTGCGAACTCGTGGTCGTGGCCGGTACGGCAGGGTCGTCGCCGCGCGGTGTAGGCGCATGGATGACTGTCTTTGCCGATGGCAGCCAGGCGGGCACTATCGGCGGTGGCAAGATTGAACTCTTTGCGCTGGATGAGGCGCGCGAGCTCCTGAGCGCGGGACAGTCGCGTCTGGTCCGCTACACCATGGGCGGCGAGAACTCCGATACCGGCATGATCTGCGGCGGAGCCATCTGCCTGTGCTACCTGCATCTGGATTCGACTCAGGCACCGTTGTTCCAGGAAATTGCCGACGTCTTGGCCTATCGGCGCATCGGCGACTTCGTCATCGACTTTGAGCCGTTTATCGCGAGCGCGCTCGAGGGCGATGTGGTTGAGTACCATGGCGAGACATCGCGCCATACCATTGCCGGCTGCCCTGGGCTTTCGCTGGTGGAGGAGGGGAGTAAGGTCACCTACACCAACGCCGCCTCCGAGATTCCCCCGGCGCACATCGAGACGCTCTGCCCCGAGGGCCTGACCTACATCTTTGGCTGCGGACACGTGGGCGCTGCGACGGCGCGCGTACTCACGGCGGCGGGCTTTGCCGTTGTGGCGTGCGATGACCGCCCCGGCACGCTGACGCCCGAATGGGTACCCGGTGTCTACGATCGTCGCCTGGTCGATTACAAGAACCTGAGCAAGCAGTGCCCCATCGGCCCGCGCGACTTGGTGGTCGTGGCCACAGCAGGCCACAAGTCCGATATCGACGTGGTGATTCAGGCCATGCGCGCTAAACCCGCCTATCTGGGCTGCTTGGGCTCGCGCCGCAAGACGGCCTTTGTGCGCGCCCGTTTGGAGCAGGAGGGCTTTACGCAGGGCCAGATCGACGAGCTGCACCTGCCGATCGGCGTTGCCATTCAGGCCGAGGATCCCGAGGAGATTGCCATCTCCATCGCCGCCGAGATGATCCACCTGCGCCGCACCAAACTCGTCCCCCGCAAGCGCTAGTCGCATCCCAGGGGTAGCTAATTTGGGACGGGGCTCTTTTAGCTACCCTGCGAGCAAGGTAGCTAAAAGAGCCCCGTCCCAAATTAGCTACCCCAGCCCTCTGTCGCATACGGGTCAAAATGCTACCTGCGCCATATGCCCTATAATGTCCGCCCGTTGGGCGGCATAGGGCCGCTGCTTGTGACATGGGAGGCGTAAATGGCAGAGTCGGTGGTGGGGGACACCCTGTTCGAGCGTACGGGAAAAGTTTCGTTTGTGCAGGTATTGCCCCATGCCCTGCAGCATGTGCTGGCGGCATTCGCGGGTATCGTCACGCCCGCCATCATCATTGCGTCGGTCTGCGGCTTTACCCCTCAAGAGGAGGCCGCTGTCATCCAGGCGTCGCTCGTCCTCTCAGCGCTCGACATTTTCCTTCAACAGTTCCCCATAAAAGGTGTCGTCGGTTCGGGCCTGCCCATCGTGATGGGCGCGAGCTTCACCTTCGTGCCGGCGCTCAAGGCGGTCGGTCTTGAGCTCGGCTTTGAGGCCGTGCTGGGCGCCCAGGTAATCGGCGGCGTACTCGTCGTGCTCTTCGGCCTGCTGTTTAGGCGCGTGAGCTTTCTGTTCCCGGCCCCGGTGCTTGGCACCGTCATCTTTGTCATTGGCCTGTCGCTATGCCCGGTGGCAGTTGCCTCCATGGCGGGCGGGGAGGGCGCGGCCGATTTTGGCAGTGTCACCAACTGGGCCGTCGCGCTCGTGACGTTTGTCGTCACCTTTATGGCCGGTAACTACGGCAAGGGCGCGCTTAGGCTGGGCAGCATTCTGGCCGGTATCTGCGCGGGCTTTGTTTTGGCTGCGGTGTTGGGCATGGTCGATTTCTCGGCAATCGCAACCGCCAGCTGGTTTGCTCCGCCTGCCCTGGGCACCCATCGCCTGGTGTTCGACCCGGCCGCGTGCGCCGTCGTGGGCGTTGTCGCCATTGTCAACGCCGTGCAGGTCATGGGCGAGTTTGCCGCTGTGTCGTCCGCTGCGCTCGATGCCCCTGCGACCGATAGCCAGATCTCGGGTGGCCTGATCGCCAACGGCCTGGTCGGTATGCTGTCGGGCTTTTTGGGCGGCGTCCCCACGGCAACCTTTGGCCAGAATGTGGGCATTATCGCCGAGAACAAGGTTGTCAACCGCATGGTCTTTACGCTTGCCGCCGCCATCTTGCTCATCGCGGGCCTGCTGCCCAAGTGCGCGGCAGTGCTCACGTCCATTCCGCAGCCGGTAATCGGCGGCGCCACGATCGGCGTGTTCGCAACCATCGGCATGAACGGTGTGGTCATGTTTGCCCGCCACGGCCTGTCTCAGCGCGATACCACGCTCATGGGTCTCTCTATCGCCTTTGGCACAGGCATTGAGCGCACGGCCGGCGCGCTTGCCGGCGCTGGATTCCCCGCATGGGTCGGCACCGTCTTTGGCGGATCCTCCATTGCCGTCGCCGCACTTGTCGCCGTCGTCCTCAACCTGGTCCTGCCTCGCCAAAAATAACGCCCCATATATGAGTTGCGGTGAAATAGGGACTGTTTAAGCCTGTTAGGCCGCCAAACAGTCCCTATTTCACCGCAACTGCTTGTTGAGACCAATTTGTGCGGGGGAGTTGTGGAGTTGTGCAGGCAGACGAGGTTTTTCTGGAAATACGCACCCAATGCGCGTATAGTACCGATTGTTTTGTCGGCTCCTGCTGCGTCGAGTCCAAACCGCGAAATGCCATGAGCGGCGCGGATGCAGCCAGGAGGCACGAGGACAACCCATCGTGGCCACGCCCCGTGCTTAAAACCCCAAGAAGGAGTGAACAATGGCAGAAGAGAAGTATGTGCCGCGTCTGAAGACCAAGTACAACAACGAGGTCAAGCAGCAGCTTCAGGACAAGTTCCAGTACGAGAACGTCATGATGATCCCCAAGTTTGAGAAGATCGTCGTGAACATGGGTGTCGGCGAGGCCGCTACCGATTCTAAGGCCATCGACGGTGCCGTGCGCGACCTGCGCGCCATCACCGGCCAGCAGCCGATGATCACCCGTGCCCGCAAGTCCATCGCTACCTTCCGCCTGCGCGCTGGTATGCCGATCGGCTGCAAGGTTACCCTGCGTGGCGACCGTATGTGGGAGTTCTTCGATCGTCTGACCTCCGTCGCGATTCCCCGTATCCGCGACTTCCGCGGCATCTCCGCCAAGAGCTTCGACGGCCGTGGTAACTTCTCCATGGGCGTCACCGAGCAGCTCATCTTCCCCGAGATCGACTTCGACTCCGTCGATCACCAGCGTGGTATGGACATCACTTTCGTGACCACCGCCAATACCGATGAGGAGGCCAAGGCCCTTCTGGACGCCTTCGGTTTCCCGTTCAAGAAATAGGTTCACCTGCCCTATGAGCGCCGTTCCCAGAAGGGGGCGGCGCTTGGGGCGAACAATACTCTATGTGAGGAGGATATAAGTGGCTAAGACATCGATGATCGTCAAGTGCAATCGCAAGCAGAAGTTCTCTACTCGTGAGTACACGCGCTGCCAGCGCTGCGGCCGTCCGCACTCTGTGTACCGCAAGTTCGGCCTGTGCCGTGTCTGCTTCCGCGAGCTTGCACTCAAGGGCGAGCTTCCCGGCGTTAAGAAGGCCAGCTGGTAAGTCACTACCAGCGTTTCAAGCATCAGTTTGGAACAGGGAAAACGCGCTAAAAAGGCTTTGCCGTTAAGGGCGGCGAAGAACCAAGAGCACGTGTTCATCAAGAACGAAGGAGAATCTGTATGAACCTTACAGACCCGATCGCAGATATGCTTACGCGCATCCGTAACGCTAACTCTGTGAACAAGGCCACGGTCTCCATGCCGAGCAGCAAGAAGCTCGTCGAGATCGCTCGTGTTCTGCACGAGGAGGGCTACATCGAGGGCTACGATGTCGAGGACACCGTTCCCCAGAAGACTCTGCACATCACGCTTAAGTATGGTCCCAAGAAGGCTAAGGTCATCAACGGCATCCGCCGCATTTCCAAGCCGGGCCTGCGTAAGTACACCGGCGTTGCCGACATGCCCCGCGTCCGCGGTGGCCTTGGTACCGCCATTATTTCCACCAGCCATGGCGTCATGACCGACCGCGATGCTCGCAAGCACAACGTCGGCGGCGAGATCATCGCTTACGTCTGGTAATTCGCTCGGTAGGTAGAAGGAAAGGAGATCACCGTGTCTCGTATCGGTAATAAGCCTGTCCAGATTCCCGCCGGAGTCGAAGTGGCAGTCAACGGCAACAACGTTGTCGTCAAGGGCCCCAAGGGCCAGCTCGAGCTCGATGTCTTTGAGAAGCTCGCTATCAACATCGAGGACAACGTCCTCACCGTTTCCCGTCCCGACGACGAGCGTGAGACCCGTGCCCGCCACGGCCTCACCCGTGCCCTCATCCACAACATGGTTGTTGGCGTTTCCGAGGGCTTCGAGAAGAAGCTCGAGCTCGCCGGCGTCGGTTACCGCGTGCAGCAGAAGGGCAAGAACCTCGAGTTCTCCCTGGGCTTCTCGCACCCCGTGATCGTCGAGGCTCCCGAGGGCATCACCTTCGAGGTTCCCGACAACACCCACGTGAACGTCAAGGGTATCAACAAGCAGCAGGTCGGTCAGATCGCCGCTGAGATCCGCGGCCATCGTCCTCCCGAGCCTTACAAGGGCAAGGGTATCCACTACGTTGGCGAGCACATCCGCCGCAAGCTGGGTAAGGCCGCCAAGTAGTCGTAACCGACTCACTCGCATAAGACCAGCACCCCGTCAGGTGCTGGCAAGATCAACCTTTTTAGGAGTTTACGTATGAACAAGCATAAGGCGAAGCTGGAAGGCCTCAAGCGTCGTCAGCGTCGTGTTCGCGGCAAGGTCTCGGGTACCTCCGAGCGTCCGCGTCTTCGCGTGACCCGTACTAACGCCAATATCTATGCCCAGATCATCGACGACAGCAAGGGCTCCAGCCTTACGCTCGTCTCTGCCTCGACCCTCGAGGCCGAGTTCAAGGGCACCCACACCTCGAACAAGGAGGCTGCGGAGAAGGTCGGTCAGCTCGTTGGCAAGCGCGCCATCGAGGCCGGCATCACCAAGGTCGCCTTCGATCGCGGTGGCCGTATCTACCATGGCCGCGTCAAGGCCCTCGCCGACGGTGCTCGTGCCGCCGGTCTCGAGTTCTAGGAGGTATGTAGCACATGGCTCGTAATCAGAAGCAGCAGCGCGAGGCCTCCGAGTTCGAGGAGCGCGTCGTTTACATCAACCGCGTGTCGAAGACCGTCAAGGGTGGTCGTCGCATGAGCCTCGTCGCTCTCGTCGTCGTTGGCGACGGCAAGGGCAACGTCGGCGTTGGCATGGGCAAGTCCGCTGAGGTGCCCCTGGCCATCTCCAAGGCGTCTCTCGATGCCAAGAAGAACATGTTCCACGTGCCGGTGACCGAGCAGGGCACCATCCCGCACGAGGTTCTCGGCCACTTTGGTGCCGGCCGCATCATCATCAAGCCCGCTGTCGAGGGTACCGGCGTTATCGCCGGCGGCGCTGTGCGTCCCCTCTTCGAGCTTGCTGGCATCAAGAACGTCCTGTCCAAGTCCCTCGGTACCGACAACGGCCTCAACATCATCAAGGCTGCCGTCGAGGGCCTCAAGGAGCTCTCCAGCCCTGAGGACGTCGCGGCTCGCCGTGGCCTGACGGTCTCCGAGATGTTCGTCGGTAAGGAGAACTAAGCATGGCTGACACCATCAAGATCAAGCAGGTCCGCAGCACCAACGGTTGCAAGCAGGACCAGGTCCGTACTGTCCGTGCCCTCGGTCTCCACAGGATCCGCGAGGTTCGCGAGATTGCTGACAACGAGTCCGTCCGCGGCATGATCTTCAAGGTCAAGCACCTTGTCGAGATTGTAGAGGAGTAGCAAATGCAGCTTCACGATCTTACTCCCGCGCCCGGTTCCACCAAGAACCGCAAGCGCGTCGGCCGTGGCAATTCTTCGGGTCACGGCACCACTTCTGGCCGCGGCCAGAAGGGCCAGGGTTCCCGCTCTGGCGGCACCAAGGGTGCCGGCTTCGAGGGTGGCCAGACTCCGCTGGCTATGCGCCTGCCCAAGCTCCCGGGCTTCCGCAACCCCCGTCGTATCGAGTACACCGCTGTCAACGTCGAGCGTCTCGAGCGTAAGTTCGAGGACGGCGCTGTGATCGACGGTGCCGCTCTTAAGGCCGCTCGCATCACCAAGAGCGAGTTCGAGCCCGTCAAGGTGCTCGGCAATGGTGAGCTCACCAAGAAGTTCACGGTCAAGGTCGACAAGGTCAGCGCTTCTGCGCAGGCCAAGATCGAGGCCGCCGGCGGAAAGGTCGAGCTGCCGTGCTAAATGGTCTTAAGAATGCTTTCCGCATCAAAGAATTGCGCGAAAAGATTCTTTTTACCATAGCTATGCTCGTCGTGTACCGCATTGGTGCGCACGTTCCTGTGCCCGGCATTCCCTTCCAGGGGATGCTGGGCCTTTTCTCGACCGATAACAATTCGGTCGCCGCAGGTGCTATGGCCCTCCTGAATCTTTTCTCTGGCGGCGCGTTGAGCTATGTGTCGGTGTTTTCGCTGGGCATCATGCCTTACATCACCAGCTCGATCATCCTCCAGATGCTCCAGGCCGTTGTGCCTTCCCTGCATGAGCTTGCCCGCGAGGGCGAGGTCGGTCAGACCAAGATTACGCAGTATTCGCGTTACCTCACCCTGGCTCTGGCAATACTCAACTCCGTGGGTTACCTCTTCCTCTTTAAGAGCTTCGGCATCAGCTTTAATGGCGCCGGCGCTCCCGAGATCATCTTCGACCTCATGATCGTCGGCACGCTCACTGCGGGCGCCATGCTGATCATGTGGATTGGTGAGCTCATCACCCAGCGCGGTATCGGCAATGGCATGTCGCTGATCATCTTTGCGAACATCATGGCCGGCCTGCCGCAGGCGATCTTCTCCAGCACTGAGGGCAATGCCGGTGGCATCATCACCATGGTGATCATCTGCGCCATCATCCTGCTGGTTATCCCGCTGATTGTTTTCCTTGAGCGCGGCCAGCGCCGCATCCCGGTCTCCTACGCTAAGCGCGTCGTGGGCCGTCGCATGATGGGTGGCCAGACCACCTACCTGCCCATCAAGGTCAACACCGCGGGTGTCGTGCCGATCATCTTCGCTTCGGCGCTGCTGTACTTCCCGGCTCAGATTGCCGTGTTCTTCCCCGGCATCGGCTGGATTCAGGCAGTTGCCTCCGCGCTTTCGACCGGTTGGCTCAACTGGGTGCTTAACGTTGTCCTCATCGTGTTCTTCGCGTACTTCTACACCTCCATGGTGTTCAACCCCGATGACACGGCCGACAACCTTAAGAAGCAGGGCGGCTTTATTCCGGGCGTGCGTCCGGGTAGGGCTACCGCGGCCTACATCAAGAACGCGCTCAACAAGATCACGCTTCCCAGCGCTGTCTTTTTGGCGCTCATCGCCATCGTGCCTTCGATCATCTTCTCCTTCACGGGTAACCAGCTGATTCAGGCATTTGGCGGCACGTCCATCCTCATCATGGTCGGCGTCGTGCTCGACACGGTCGATAAGCTCGAAGGCCAGATGAAGATGTATGATTACGATGGATTCTTTAAATAGGCTAGAGGAGGATTGCTCATGAACCTCGTATTGCTCGGAGCTCCGGGTGCCGGTAAGGGCACCGTTGCACAGGAGCTCGTCGCCGAGTTTGGCGTCGCTCACATTTCCACGGGCGACCTGCTGCGTGCTGCTGTCAAGGGTGGCACCGAGCTTGGTATTCAGGCTAAGAAGTACATGGACGCTGGCGAGCTCGTTCCCGACCAGCTCGTAATCGACCTTGTCAAGGAGCGCCTCGCCGCCGACGATGCCCAGCAGGGCTTCATCCTCGACGGCTTCCCGCGCAACACCGCCCAGGCCGTGACGCTCGATTCCGAGCTCTCCGCCATGGGTCGCGAGATCGACTGCGCCCTTCTGGTCGACGTGGCCCCCGAGGTCATCATCGATCGTCTGTCTTCGCGTCGCACCTGCCGCGCCTGCGGTTACACCGGCACCGCTGCCGATGCTACCTGCCCCAAGTGCGCCGGCGAGATGTATCAGCGCGACGACGACAAGCCCGAGACCATCAAGAACCGTCTCGACGTCTACGAGAAGTCCACGAGCCCGCTCGTCGACTACTATCGTGGCCAGGGTCTGCTCAAGTCGGTCAACGGTGACCAGGCTCGCGAGACCGTGTACGGGGATGTCAAAGAGGCTCTCGGTCTATGATCAAGATTAAGTCTGCAACGCAAATCGAGCAGATGAAGAAGGCAGGAGCGCTATCTAAGATGGCGCTCCGCCACGTTGGAGCCATGGTTCGTCCCGGCGTTTCGACCTTTGAGCTCGATCAGCTCGCGGAGCAGATTATCCGCATGCATGGCGGAACCCCGGCCTTTAAGGGTTACGGCGGGTTCCCGGGGACCATTTGCGCATCGATCAACGATGCCGTGGTCCACGGTATTCCCAACCCCGACATGATCCTGCGCGATGGCGATATCATCTCCATCGATACGGGAGCCGTTGTCGACGGTTGGGTCGGCGATAACGCTTGGACGTTTTTCGTCGGTACCCCTACGCCCGAAGCCAAGGCTTTGTGCGAGGTCACGCGCGATTGCCTTAAGGCTGCCATCGAGCAGGCTGTTCCCGGTAACCATATCGGGGACGTTGGTTATGCCGTTCAGTCCCTCGCCGAGTCTCACGGTTACGGCGTGCTTCGTGATTATGTGGGCCATGGCATTGGCCGCGTGATGCACGAGGACCCCAACGTTCCTAACTATGGAAAGAAGGGGAGGGGCGTTCGCCTCCAGGCTGGCATGGTCATTGCCATCGAGCCGATGGTTACGATGGGTTCCAACCATGTGAGCACGGGCTCCGACGGTTGGATTGTTACGACCAACGACCACCTGCCCGCCGCGCACTACGAGAACACCGTCGCCATTACCAATGACGGTCCGGTGATCCTCACCACCGACGCGCAAGGTGCTTGGTGTTCCTTGCAAGGCGGTGAAATGTAAAAGTCGCCGCCCCCTGATGCCCAACCTCGCCTTTCAATTTCGAAGGCATGACCCCAAGGTCTATGCCTTCTCATTTCAAGGTGATCTTGGGTATCAGGGAACGGCTTTGTTTTACATTTCAAATGTAACAAGTTCCGCTTAGTTGTGGAGCCATTACGAAGATATTACGATACGTGCATGCGTATTGTAGAATACTCAATCGCTGTCGTTTTCTAGAGAAAGATGATTGCTTGTGAAGAAGGAAGACGCAATTGAGCTCGAGGGTACGGTAAAGGAACCGCTGCCCAACGCCATGTTTAAGGTCGAGCTCGAGAACGGTCATTCGGTTCTGTGCAACATTTCTGGCAAGATCCGAATGAATTACATCCGTATTCTCCCCGGTGACAGGGTTGTCGTGGAGCTTTCCCCGTACGACCTGACCCGTGGCCGCATCACCTATCGCTACAAATAGCGGCACGCATACACGCACTCCATTTCCGGCTGCAGGCTTAGCTCAACCTACGGTCGGATTGTGTGTGAAGACCAGCCATAGTTTTAAACGCCTGCGGCTGGGCGAGTAGATAGTAGGGAAGTAGTTTGAGCGCTACCGAAAGGAAGAACGATGAAGGTACGTCCTTCGGTCAAGAAGATGTGCGATAAGTGCAAAATCATTAGGCGCCATGGCAAGGTCCTCGTCATTTGCGAGAACCCCCGTCATAAGCAGCGTCAGGGTTAAGAGAGGAGACTACGTTGGCCCGTATTAATGGTGTCGACCTCCCGCGTGAGAAGCGCGTTGAGATCGGTCTGACCTACATTTACGGCATCGGCCGCACCACTGCGACGAAGATCTGCGTCGAGTGCAACGTTAACGTGGATACGCGCGTTAAGGACCTCACCGAGGATGAGGTTAACGCCATCCGCGATTATATCGATAAGAACCAGATCATGGTTGAGGGTGACCTCCGCCGTGAGCGCAACCAGAACGTCAAGCGCCTTATGGACATCGGCTGCAACCGCGGCCTTCGTCACCGCAAGGGCCTCCCGGTCCGCGGCCAGCGCACCCACACTAACGCTCGTACCCGTAAGGGCCCGAAGCGTCAGATCGGTGCTAAGAAGAAGAAATAAGGAGCGCTAGATAGATGGCTACTGCTAAGAAGAACGTTCGCGCTGCCCGTCTGAAGCGCGCGGACCGTAAGAACATTTCCGTGGGCCAGGCTCACATTCGTTCTACGTTCAACAACACGATCGTTTCGATCACCGATCCCCAGGGCAACGTCATTTCCTGGAAGTCGGCTGGCCAGGTGGGCTTCAAGGGCTCGCGTAAGTCCACGCCGTTCGCTGCCCAGATGGCTGCCGAGGCTGCTGCCAAGCAGGCCATGGAGCACGGTATGAAGAAGGTTTCCGTCTTCGTCAAGGGCCCCGGCTCCGGTCGTGAGACCGCCATCCGCTCCCTCCAGGCTGCTGGCCTCGAGGTCTCGAGCATCCAGGACAAGACCCCCATTCCGCACAACGGCTGCCGCCCCAAGAAGCGTCGCCGCGTGTAACTGAAAGGATCGTATCAATATGGCAATCGACAGGACTCCTGTTCTTAAGCGCTGCCGTCAGCTCGGGATCGATCCCGCTGAGCTCGGTTACAGCAGCAAGAAGGAATCTATCCGTCAGCCCAAGCGCCGTCGCAAGGAATCTGAGTACGGCATGCAGCTGCGCGAGAAGCAGAAGGTCAAGTTCATCTATGGCGTTCTGGAGAAGCAGTTCCACGGCTACTTCAACAAGGCCCGCAAGATGAACGGCGTCACCGGTGAGAACCTCATGATCATCCTTGAGTCTCGCCTCGACAACGTCGTCTTCCGTCTTGGCTTCGCCCGCACCCGCAAAGAGGCTCGTCAGTCCGTCCGTCACGGTCACTTCACCGTGAACGGCAAGCGCGTGGACATCCCGTCCTACCGCGTCAAGGCCGGCGACGTCGTCGCTGTTGGCGAGAAGTTCCGTGACCTCCTCCCCATCAAGGAGGCCCTGATTTCCTCCGAGCGCTTTGAGGTCCCTGGCTGGCTCGAGGTCGATATCGAGAAGCTGTCTGGTAACGTGCTCGCTCTGCCGACGCGTGAGCAGATCAGCGGTGATATCAACGAGCAGCTCATCGTCGAGCTCTACTCTAAGTAGTCCATCCGGGCTGCTGAGGCTGGAGGTAATACATGTCAGAATTCATTAGGCCTCAGGTTCAGGTCGAAGAGATCAACGAGACGTCTGCTCGTGTCTCCGTCGAGCCGCTCGAGCGTGGTTACGGCGATACGCTGGGTAACTCCCTTCGTCGCGTTCTTCTGTCCTCGCTCGAGGGTGCCGCCGTCGAGGCTATTCAGATCGATGGTGCGCAGCACGAGTTCATGACCATCCCTAACATGGTCGAGGATGTCACCGACATCGTCCTGAATGTCAAGGGTCTTGTCTTCAGGGCTCTCGGCACGACCGACGAGGCGACCGCCACCATTTCTGTTGACGGCCCCTGCGAGGTCACCGGTGCGGACTTCTTTATTCCGTCCGAGTTTGAGCTGGTCAACCCCGAGCAGCACATCGCTACGCTTACCGAGGGTGGCCATCTCACCATGAGCATGCGCATCGGCTATGGCCGCGGCTATGTCTCTGGCGAGGCTAACAAGCGCGACAACGATCCCATCGGTGTGATCCACGTCGACTCGCTGTACTCGCCGGTGTCCCGTTGCGCCAAGCTCGTTGAGGCTTGCCGTGTCGGTCAGCACACCGACTACGACCGCCTTGTCCTCGAGATCGAGACCAACGGCTCCATCGCCCCGCGCGACGCCGTGGTCCAGGCTGCCAATATCATCAACCAGCATATGGCCGCCTTTATGAACCTTGCCGAGACCCCCGAGGTCGAGGAGGAGGCTTCGATCTTCGCTCCCGAGGTCACCAACGACAACGCCGAGCTGGACAAGCAGATCGAGGATCTGGACCTTTCCGTTCGTTCCTACAACTGCCTTAAGCGCGCCAGCATTCACTCGGTCCGTCAGCTCGTTGAGTTCTCGGAGAACGATCTGCTCAACATCCGTAACTTCGGTGTTAAGTCGATCGAGGAAGTGAAGGACAAGCTTGAGTCCATGGGCCTGAGCCTGAAGGCTTAATGCTTCGCATATTTGAGGAGAAACTAGACCATGCGTCACAACGTTAAGAAGGGCCTGAAGCTCGGCACCGATGCGAGCCACACCAAGGCCATGAAGAAGAGCCTTGCTAAGGCCCTCTTCGAGAACGACCGCATCAAGACCACCGAGACCCGCGCTAAGGCGCTGCGTTCGGTCGTCGACCCGATCATCACTTGGGCCAAGAAGGGCGACCTGCACTCTCGTCGTCTGGCTATCGCCAAGCTCGGCGACAAGCAGCTCGTTGCCGAGATCTTCGACAAGGCTGCCCAGGGCATGTGGCAGGACCGTAACGGCGGTTACACCCGCATCATGAAGCTCGGCAACCGCAAGGGCGACAACGCTCCCATCGTTATCATGGAGCTCGTCACCGAGCCTTGCACGCCTAAGGCCAAGAAGGCTGCTCCGGCCCCCAAGAAGGCCGCTGCTCCCAAGAAGGTCGAGGCCGTCGAGGAGGCTCCTGCTGAGGAGACCGCTGAGTAGACTTTCCGTCTGCATAGGCTATATTCGAGGGGTACGTTCGCGTACCCCTCTTTTTTTGTCGCGATACCGTTACTTGTTTGTTGGGAGCGTCCATGACTGCGCCGTCTGATTTCAATCCGATTTCCGAGCTTGACGCCACGCTCGTATTTCGCGTGGCCTATGATGGCTCGTCGTATAGCGGATTTGCCGAGCAGCCGGGACAGACGACGGTTGCGGGTGAGCTACGTCGAGCCATCGAGACGCTGCTTCGCCGCCCGATCGATTTGACGTGCGCGGGGCGTACCGATGCCGGCGTGCATGCCGTGGCTCAGTACATCAGCGTGCCCGTAACGGACGCTGAGCTCGCGTGTACGCGCCGTAGGTGGCTGCGGGCTATGGATGCCCTGCTGCCCAAAGATATCGCCATCAACGAGGTCTACAAGGCTCGTAAGGGCTTTTCTGCGCGCTTTGACGCGCGCTCTCGCACGTACACCTATCGCATTGCCGATCGTGATGCGCGGCCCGTGCTGTCACGCGGTGCTGTGTGGTGGCATCGCTATCCCCTCGACGTCGATGCGATGGCGGCCGCCTGCCCCGCGCTTTTGGGCGAGCAGGACTTTAAAAGCTTTTGCAAGGTTGCCTCTGCCGTTGGCAAGCCCACGCATCGCTGCGTGATGCGTGCCGAGTTTGGCCATGAGGTTGCGTTTGGCGAGGACATCCTGACGTTTACCATCGAGGGCAATGCGTTTCTGCATTCGATGGTCCGCACGATCGTGGGCACGCTTGTCGAGATTGGCATGCATCGCCGTGAACCCGAGTGGATGCGCGAGGTTATCGATGCTTGCGACCGTACCGCTGCGGGTCCCACGGCTCCTGCCTGCGGCCTTACGTTTATGGGCGTGGATTACGATCCCGCCGAGCTTGTCGTGCTCGACTAGGGGAGGGCTCGACGCGGCGTGCGTTGACACCTGTCATCTGTGGGCTGCACGTGTGCAACATCTGTTCTTGGCGTGCAATACAACCGGTGTCTCATTGCTTTTATTGCCGGGGTGTACCATGAACCACGATTTGATTCATTGCTGTCGAGAGGACGGATAACTTGGTTCGACGTGGCTCGCATCCGCGACTTTCGGTGATCCTTGTGGTAGAAGGTTCGCCCAGCTATGCGATGCGTGCGCTCGAGAGTATCCAGAACCAAGACCTCTACGATTTGCAGATTGTCGTTGTTTGCCGCGATGCTGCGCCCGGTGTGCGCCATTCGCTTCAAGTTGCTGCCGACAGGGACATCCATATTGATTTGATTGACGTCGAGGACGCGAAGCGCGGCGCGTGTCTTCGTGCCGGTTTTGCTGCCTCGCGCGGCTCTCAAATCATCGCCATGAACGCCGATGAGTGGTTTGCTCCGCAATCCCTTTCCAAGATGGTCGATATCGCGTGCGATACTGCGGCAGACATAGCGTTCCCCACGGTGTCGCTCGACCGCTATGATGCACATCGAGAGCGCCATTCGCGCGTCTTGGATGCTGCCTCTATTGCCATAGAAGACGAGTCTTCTATGGTGACTGGGCTGCTCCAGTTGATTTTGGGCGGCCTAGTCGCTCAGACCTCTGGCGTGATGTATAGCCGTCCGCTGTTTGAGGCATGCCTGTCGCGCGGCAAGGCGTACCGTACGGTTGAGTTTATGGCTTATGCGCTTTCGCAGACACGATGCGTGTCCGGATGCGGCGACGCTTGTTTCCACGCGGCGGCGCCTAAGCTTACAGATGCCTTTGATCCCACCATGTATGCCAAGGTATCCGATGACACCCGGGCGCTCGACGAGCTTACGGACTCACTCTCGGAAGCAGATAGCGGTGGTCGGCTCAAGCTGGCAAGCCAAAAGTTCTACTTTGCCGGACTGGTCGCCTGCATCGAGAATTTGTGTCTGAGCCCGCATGGAGTGTCGTCAATCGAGCGTTCCGCCCGCATGCGTGATATGCTCGAGGCGCCTCGAACCCGTCAGATGGTCGCCGCGCTCAAGGACAACCATCGGGGACTCGGTCTGTTGTTTGGGCCGATCGCCAGCGCCAAGCCTGCGCGCTGCGTGATGTGTACGCATCTGGCAGCTTTTCTTAACCGGACGGGCGCAAAAACCGCCTAAACGGCTCATTTCGAAACAAATTTGCATAGAATTGTTTCGAAATGCGTTCTTATACACAAAAGCCTTCAAATAGCGTTAAACTATTCAATCACTGATTGATTGTCTCCGCCATCTTTTGGAGAGAGGGTTTGTATGGCTAAAAAACGCAATGGGCGCCAGGATGCCATTAGAGATATTGTGCGCAATAAGGACGTCCGCACGCAGCGCGTGCTGGTCGATGAGCTCCGCGCTATGGGCTTTGATTGCACGCAGGCGACTGTCTCTCGCGATATTGCCGATATGGGGCTGCGTAAGCTCCCTGAGGGCATCTATGTTCTGGCAGAGGACCTGCACCTGCAGCGTATGGTTTCCGAGCTCGTAACGGGCGTTCTGCGCACCGATAATCTGGTTATGATCAAGGCTCAGCCTGGCACGGCTTCCGGCATCGCCGCCGCTGTTGATGCGGCAGAGCTGCCCGATGTGCTTGGCTCGCTTGCCGGCAACGATACGATTTTGGTTATTGCCCAGACGGCCGAGGACGGCGAGCGTCTTGAGGCGCTGATCAATAAGTTGAGCAATTCTCGCAAGTAGGTGTGCGGGTCGTGCGCTCGGCATTGTGTGCGCTGACATAGTGGCTTGTAAGGGGCATCGACGTTGGTCGGTACCCCTTTTTGTTTGCCGGTATAAAGACCGCCCACCAGGTCGCTTCAAACTAAAAGGCCCCGAGCAGTTCAATAAGCTGCTCGGGGCCTTGTTGGCTTTAGTCGCGTACTTCTTAGCCGACCGTATCGTCAGGCGTGGGCGAGGGGTCGGGAGTGGGCGTAGGCGTAGGCGTAGGCGTAGGCGTAGGCGTGCCGCCATCGCCGCCGGTCGAACCACCAGTGGAGCCACCCGTCGAGCCACCGGTCGTACCAGTGCCGCCGGTGGTGTCGCCGCCCGTGGTCTCGGTGGTCGTGGTCGTCGTGGTAGTCGTTGTGGTGGTTTCCTCTTCCTCTTCGTCCTTGTCCTTGTCGTCGTTCTCCGACTTCTTGGTGTTGTTGGTGCCGTAGAACTTCCAGACGCTGTTGTTCTTGTAGGTGGGCGCCGTTCCGGTCGCAAACTCCTCGCGCTCGGTACCGGTCAGAACGGTGTTCATAAACCGCTTAAAGACAGGCAGGTTGGTGCTGTCGCCCAGCAGGTCCGTGCCGTACTTTTGGATGGGGATCTCGCCCGCGGAATAGCCGGTCCACAGGGCGCACGCCAGCTGCGGGGTATAGCCGCAGAACCACAGGTTGGTGGTGTTGTCGGTGGTGCCCGTCTTGCCGGCATAGGGCTGGTTGACACTCAGAGCGCCGGCAGCACCCGTACCGCTGCCCTTCATGACGCCGGACAGAACATCGGTGACCGCGGCGGCCTCGCCCTCGGTAAGCACCTGTGAGGGATTGTCGGTGTGCTGGTACAGCACCGAACCGGTACGAGAGTCAATCTCGGTGATGGCGATCGGCTGGCGATAGTAGCCGCCGTTGGCAAACGTCGCGTAGGCGGCGGCCATCTCGAGCGGCGAGATCGAGCCGGTGCCGAGGGTCATGACGGGAACGTCCTCGATGTTGTCCTTGGCGGGGTCGATGCCGAGCTTTTTGACGAGCGAGATGATCTTGCTGTTACCGACGGCTTCCGCCACCTGGATGTAGCCGGTGTTGGAGGAGTATGCCGTCGCCTGCTTAAGCGTGATGTTGCCATAGCTCTGGTTGGCGTAATTTTGGACCTCGGTCGTGGTGCCCTTGGCCTTGAGCGGCGAGTTGCAGTTGAGGGTGACGTTGGGGTTCATGCCGTTTTGGATGGCAGTTGCCAGCGTAAAGGCCTTAAAGGTGGAGCCGACGGGACGCTTGGCCGTGGCATGGTTTACGTGGTTCTCGTCGGCGTTGTAGTCGTAGCCGCCCACCATGCACTTGATGTAGCCGGTCTTGGGGTCGACGACGACCATGCCCATGTCCAGGCCGTCAAGCGAGAGCGTGTCGAGCTGCTCGCGGACGGCATTCTCTGCCACCTGCTGCATCGTGGGGTCGATGGTGGTCTTGACGGTCAGGCTGCCCTTAAAGAGCACGTCGGTCGAGAACTCCTGCTCCAGCAGCTGCTTGACGTAGGAGACAAAGTAGGGCTGCGAGTATACGTCGACGCCGCTGCCCGAGATTTCGGTCACATTGAGGGTGATGGGTTCGGCCTGTGCGGCATCGTGCTCCTCCTGGGTGATGTGGCCCAGGCGCAACATGTTGTCGAGGACCTTGTTGCGACGGGACAGCGCCAGGTCGGGGTTGACCGTGGGGTCGTACTGCGAGGGCGAGTTGGGAAGGCCGATCAACAGCGCGGCCTCGCTCAGGGTGAGGTCGGCGGCGCTCTTGGACAGATAGGTCTCGGCTGCGGCCTCGATGCCGTAGGCGCCGTGGCCGTAATAGATGGTGTTGAGGTACATCATGAGGATCTCGTCTTTGGAGTACATGTCCTCCATCTTGATGGCGATGTAGGCCTCGCGCACCTTACGCTCAATGGTCGAGTCGAATTGCTCCTCCTGCAGGATGGTGTTGCGCACAAGCTGCTGGGTGATCGTCGAGGCGCCTTCGTGCCCGCCGCCGAGGGTTGCCACCGCAGCACGCGCGATACCCCACAGGTCGATACCGCCGTGCTCGTAGAAGCGCTCGTCCTCGACGTCAACGGTGCCCTGCAGCACGTAGGGGGAGACCTCGTCCTTGGTGATGGACTTGCGGTTTTGCGTGTAGAAGCTCGCGATCTTGTTGCCGTTGCAGTCGACGATCTCGGTGGGCTCGCTCACCAGATACGCGTTGGCGTCGGTGTAGTCGGGCAGATCGGACAGCCAGCGGTTGACGTTACCGACCATGCCGATGCCAAACGCCACGCCCGCAATCAGCAGAAAGCCCAAAAACGAGAGCAGGATTATGGGCAGGGCGTGCGTCTTTGAACGGCTGTGTCCCTGTCGTTGGCGAGGACCCATATATTGACCTCCAGGTATGTCGTGCCAGACGGTGGATGTGCCGTCGGGGCAGGATGGACATAAGTTATTACACGATAAACCAAACGGGGCGCGCGAGGCCTCGTGTATGCTGGAAGACGGCATTTTTCAGAGTGAATGCATACCTTGGTAAGGAGTTTGTCGATGGCGATTCGGACGATGGGGCCGAGCGGACAATACGAGACTGGATTGGATGCTGCCGGTGCGGCGCTGCCCGAGCTGCTGGCGCCGGCGGGCGGGCTCGACCAGATGCTTGCGGCCATCGCCGCGGGCGCCGATGCCATCTATGCGGGGTTGGGCGGCTTTAACGCCCGTGTGAGCGCCCATGGCTTTACGGATAACGAGTTTGCGCGCGGCTGCGCCGTGGCGCATGCCCATGGCGTGCGTGTGTACGTAACGCTCAACGTGTTCGTGTTTGACGATGAGTTGTCCGACGCGGTGGCGTTGGGAGCTCATGCACTGGAGCTGGGCGCCGATGCTCTGATTGTCGCCGATGCCGGGTTGGCCTGCGCGCTGCGCGCGGCGATTCCCGGGGTCGAGATTCACCTGTCCACGCAGGCGGGCGCTCATAGCGAGGGTGCCGTGCGGCTTGCCGCCGATGAGCTGGGGGTCGAGCGCGTGACGACGGCACGCGAGCTGACGGTCGACGAGATTGCGGCGCTATGTGCCACGGGCGTGCCCATCGAGGTATTCTGCCACGGTGCGATTTGCATCGGCTATTCGGGGGCGTGCGAGTTCTCGGCCCTGCGGCGTGGACGATCGGCGATGCGCGGCGACTGCACGCAGCCGTGCCGTCTGGCGTACGACCTAGTGGACGAGGCGGGGCAGAGCGTTGTCGCCGTTGAGGGGGATCGTCTGCTGTGTCCGCATGACTATCTGGGTATTGCGCATCTGCCCGAGCTTGTAGATGCTGGCGTTGCGTCGCTCAAGATCGAGGGACGCATGAAGAACCCCGATTACGTATTCAACGTGGTGCGGGTTTGGCGCCGGGCGCTCGATATGCTGCGCGACGGCGCGTGGGACCCCGGTGCCGTGGAAGAGCTTGAGCGCGAGCTGGGAAGGTCGTTTAACCGTGGGTTTACCGATGCGTACCTGCGAGGGCGTTCGGGTGCCGAGTTGATGAGCTTTGAGCGTGCAATTAACCAGGGCGTGCGCGTGGGGCGCTTGGTCGCTGTGGGCCACGAAGAGGTGACCGTTGAGCTCGATGCCGCCGTGGCGGCGGGTGACACGCTCGAGATTCGGTTCTATCCGGGTGTCGACGCGCGTCCCGATGTGCCCAAGCGCTGGCCGCAGGTGCCCTGCCCGGTGGATGCCGCAGCGGGGAAGCGCGTCGTCGTGCATTGCAAGCGTAAGGTGGACGCGGGCTGCGAGGTATACCTGATTCGTAGCGCCGGCGTGTTGGATCAGACGGCGGCGGTGTTGGAGCGCATGCGGGCCGAGGCGGATGCGATTGCGCCCGTTGCGCGTGCCGTTGAGGTGCTGCCCTTTGAGGACGTTGCGGTGGATAGCGGTGCGTCGCCGGAGTTGGTGGAGTGCGCGGTTCCCGCTCGCATGGTTTTTGCTTGGCAGCTGATGGATACCGGCCCGCGCAGAGAACTCGATTTGTCCGACACCGTTGTGGTGCTTGACGAGGTGTGCCGCACGGGTGACGCTGACCGGACCCGCTCGCTGATGCAGCGTGCCGGGCGCGTCGTCTGCCGCAACCTGGGACAGGTGGTGATTGCTCGCGAGCTGGGCGTGACGTTTGACGTGGCGGCGCCGGTGTTCTGCGCGAATCGGGCCACGCTTACCTGGCTGCGCGGACTCGGTGCGGGGCGGGTGTACTTGCCGGCCGAGTTGCTCGGCAATGATGCGGAGCGTATTGCCGAACTGACGGCCGAACCTGGTGTTCTGAGCCCTGTCGATGCCGATTGCCCCGAGCTCATGGTGTGCGAGCACTGCCTGCTGACCGCCGAGGGCGTCTGCGCCACCGATGCGACGGGACAGGTCCGTTGCCGCGACTGCTTGCGTCGTCGGCAGGTACGCTATCTGGTCGAGCGTGACGGTACACGTCTGCCAGTTGCCATTGACGCATGCGGCAGGACGAGGATTTTCCTGTCGTAAGTGCCGCGTCGCGTCAGTTTGTTATCATAAGAGAGTTTATGGACTTCCAGCACCGCCGTTTTCGGCGAGGGTGCTATAGCAAAAGGAGGATACCCAATGCTGTCTGTTGACGAGCAAATGCGTATCATCACCTCGGGTGCAGCGCAGATCGTCCCCGAGGCCGACCTTCGCAAGAAGCTTGAGAAGGGCGAGCCCCTCAACATCAAGCTCGGCGTCGATCCCACCAGCCCCGACCTGCACCTGGGCCATGCCGTGCCCCTGCGCAAGATGCGTCAGTTCCAGGACCTGGGCCACAACGTCACCCTCATCATCGGCAACGGCACCGCGCTGATCGGCGACCCCTCGGGCAAGAACTCCACGCGTCCGCAGCTTTCGCAGGAGCAGATCGAGGCCAACGCCGAGACCTACGTGAGCCAGGCCATGAAGATTCTGGACCCCGAGAAGACCACCATCGTGCATAACGGCGACTGGATCTTGTCGATGGACCTGGCCGGCCTGCTGCAGGTGTGCTCCAAGTTCACCGTCGCCCGCATCCTTGAGCGCGACGACTTTACCAAGCGCTACCAGTCCCAGACGCCGATTGCCCTGCACGAGTTTCTGTACCCCGTGATGCAGGCCTTCGACTCCGTTCAGATCAAGGCCGACGTCGAGATGGGCGGCACCGACCAGCTCTTCAACCTGCTCGCCGGCCGCGAGCTCATGGAGAAGATGGGCATGGAGCCGCAGATCGCGCTTACCATGCCGCTGCTCGAGGGCACCGACGGCGTGCGCAAGATGTCCAAGTCCTATGGCAACTACATCGGCCTGACCGACACTCCCAAGGATATGTTCGGCAAGACCATGTCCATCCCCGACGAGATGATCGGCAAGTACTATCGTCTGGCCAGCTCGCTCGCCCCGGCCGAGGTCGACAAGATCGATGCCGCCCTGGCCGATGGCTCCGCCGACCCCTACGAGCTCAAGCGCGCTCTAGGCCGCGACCTGTGCGACACCTACCACGGTGCTGGCGCCGGCGACGAGGCTCAGGCCGAGTTCGACCGTGTGTTCAAGGAGGGCCAGCTTGCCGACTTCCCCGAGAAGCACGTTGAGCTGACCGTCAACGACGAGGGCCAGATTTACCTCGCTGGCCTGCTCAAGGACCTGGGCCTTTCGGCCAGCGCCGGTCAGGCCCGCCGCGACATCGACGGCGGCGGCGTCAAGATCAACGGCAAGGCTGTGGCTTCCAAGAGCTACAACATCGATCCGAGCGCCCTCAAGCTGGGCGACACCCTCTCCGTGGGCAAGCGCAAGGGCTTCAAGTTGGTCTAGTAAGTAGGTTAACCTAACATGTGCAATAGGGCCGCAGCCGGAACGATTCCGACTGCGGCCTTTTTGGCACTTGGGGACGTTCCTTTTGTGTCGGCACTTTGGGACACTCCTTGTCATTGGTACAAAGCAACCTGTCCCCATTGCGCCAAGCGGCGTGTGCCGTTAAGCGGAAGGGGTGTTAGCGGGACTTTCTTTTGGGCATACAATTGCTATTGGCTTGCTGCGGTGAAGGCTTGTCCGCTCCGCAGCTTTTTTCTACGGTTAAAGGAGTATGTATGTCCGTTGAGGTCATGAGGTCTGTGATCGAGGCCGCCGAGGGCCGCGTGCCCGTCGACACGCTGTTTACCAATGCGCAGATCGTCGACGTGTATGGCCAGCGTGTGGCGCCCGGTAGCGTTGCCGTCAAGGACGGTGTGATCGTCGGCGTGCTCTACGATGGTCGCGACGATGCCGCTGGCACCTACGAGGCAACTGAGGTCATCGACTGCCAGGGTCGCTATCTCGCTCCCGGTTTTATTGACGGGCATCTGCATATCGAGTCTTCGAACATCCGTCCCGCCGAGTATGCTCGCATGGCCGCGACGCGCGGTACTACCACCGCCATTGCCGACAGCCATGAGATTGCCAATGTTGCCGGTCTCGACGGCTTGCGCTTTATGATCGAGGACGGCCGCCGCGCACCCATCTCCATCAAGTACATGATGCCTTCGTGCGTGCCCGCACTGCCCGACGAGCAGGCCGGTGCCGTTATTTCGGCTGCCGATATGCAGGCGTTTTTTGCCGAGCATCCAGGCGATGTCTTTGGTCTGGGCGAAATGATGAACCTGCCGGGCGTCTTTATGGCCGACCCCGAGACCTGTGCTCGCATCGATGCTGCCAACCAGACGCCGTCCAAGCAGGTTGACGGCCACGCGCCGCTCGTTGCCGGTAAGGACCTCAACGCCTATGCCGCAGCAGGCATTATCGCCGACCACGAGTCGACGATTCCCGAGGAGGCACTCGACAAGCTGTCCCGCGGCATGTATGTGATGCTGCGTGAGGGCACGTGCAGCCACGACCTGGCCAATTTGTCTCCGATGCTGCTGGAGAACCCTGCCCGCGCCCGCCGCTGCTGCTTTGCGACCGACGACCGCGCTCCCTCCGATGCTCTTTCGACCGGCATGATCGACAATGCCTGCCGCGTGGCCATCGAGGCCGGCATCGACCCGGTGGTCGCCATCTCCATGGCGTCCCTTTCCACGGCTGAGGCATTTGGCCTGGACCACGGCTGTCGCGACCCGCATGAGCTCCGTGGCGCGATCGCCCCGGGCAAACGCGCCGACCTGCTGTTGCTCAATGACCTGACGTTTGCCAAGGCTCCGCATCGCGTATATGCCGCCGGTGCTCTGGTGGCGCAGGACGGCACCTTTGTGGGCGAGATCGCACCCGAGATGGCCGAGGTTGCGGCCCTTGCCGATGAGCTGCGCGCCTCCGTTAAGCTGCCGAAGCTTTCGCTCGACGTGTTTGACTATGCCTTTAAGCCGGGCGAGGCCGTGATTGACGTGGTGCCGGGTAAGGCCATCACGGGCATGGCTCGCCCCGAGAGCGCCGAGGGCCTGCGCCGCATTATGCTGATCGAGCGCCACGGCCGCGGCGTGTCACTGCAGGCCGAGGGCGCCGACGGTGATGGTCCTGCGGGCCTGGGTCTCGTTGGCAAGCACATTGGTCGCGGCTGGGTGCGCGGCTTTACCATCACGGGCGGTGCCATCGCCTCGACGATTGGCCACGATTCGCACAACGTGTGCGTGGTGGGCGACAACGCGGCCGACATGATGGCTGCCGTCGAGGCTGTTGGCCAGGGCGGCCACGTGCTGGTACGCGATGGTGAGGTCGTAGCGCGCATCCCGCTGGCGCTCGGTGGCCTGATGAGCGAGGGCACGGCCGAGGATGTCGCCGCGCAGCACGACGACTTTATGGTCAAGGCGCGCGCCATGGGCATCGAGCCGCCGCTCGACCCCATCATGGGCATCATCTTCCTGCCCCTGCCGGTGATCCCGACGCTCCGCATCCGCCCCGAGGGCATGTTCGACGTCACCACCTTCACCTACGCCGACTAGTCATCGGGGACGTTCTTAAACGACTAGTCGTTGGGGACACTCTTCCGTGTGTCGCCTGCCGCCGCGGTCGTGGGCTCTCTGGCACGCGTGAGCTATTTGCCAGGTCTATGTAACGTTTACGCCCGCGGAGTCTTATTTGAGCTCCCTTTGGGTACGTTGGAATCGGATACACGTTCGATTCCAACAAGCCCGAAGGGAGCTTTTCTATGTTTAAACTGATTGCATCCGATATGGACGGCACACTGCTTGACGAAAACGGCCAGGTGCCTCCCGAGACCTACGAACTGATTCTGGCGCTACACGAGCATGGCGTGCATTTCGCCGCATCGTCAGGTCGTCGCTACGATCGCCTGTGCGAGTTCTTTGCGCCCGTTCGCGACAAGATGGACTTTGTCGCCGCTAACGGCGCCCAAGTCTACGCCGACGGTAAGATGGTAGACCGTGAGGTGTATTCCCACCTGGCGATTCGAAGGCTCGCCCAAGCCGTCAGGACGTTTCCCAATCTGCATCTTGCGCTCTTTGACCGAACCAAGTCCTTCCTGCTCGATGACGAGTGCAAGTTCGTGCGTGAGGTCGATAAGGACCTTCCCAATGCCGAGCGTATTTGGGAGCTGCCCGATCCCAGCGTAAATATCATCAAAGCGAGTATCTTTTGCGACGACAGTGCGGTTATGGACAGTGCGTACGTGCTACAGCGCGAACTTGGTCAGCTCTTTACTTTTGCGCCTTCGGGCAACGCGTGGATCGATGCCATGCAGCCCGGTGTGTCGAAGGCCTCGGGTATCGCGCAGCTCGCGGAGCATTACGGCATTGGTCGCGACGAGGTCATGGCGTTTGGCGACTCGATGAACGACTACGAGATCATTCGCTTTGTCGGCACGGGCTGCGCGATGGAAAACGCGCGCCCCGCGCTTAAGGCGGTGGCCGATCGCGTGGTGGGTTGTAACCGCGACCACGCCGTCCAGCAGGAGCTCCGTCGCGTGCTGGAGAGTCTCTCCTAATCCGGCAGATGGGGACGTTCCTTTTCTGCCGACAGTGGGGGACAGTCCTTGCAGCTTTTTGCGAAGAGTGTCCCCGGCGACTAGTCGTTTAAGAACGTCCATTACAGTCGAAATTGTCAGCCCGGGACCGTCT